>SFXD01000124.1 GCA_004559785.1 bacterium
ATTTGATTCCCAGTTTTTGGTTTAGGGCAATTGATACCTCCATCCATTACCCTAAACCTAAAGAATGTTTCCATCATCTCCCTTAAATGGAACGGAGGACAGGACGGACAACGCAATGGCAAGACAAGGGATAGCTTTGAGGCACATGCCAATTGCCATAGGGACGTGGAAAAGGGATGCCTTGGATTTCATCTGATGTTATGCCTTACCAATATTGGATTGCCACCACTCTCAAAATCCACGCCTGCAGACCCCATCTTCCCAAGGCAATCTTCCAATTCCTCTGGAGTCCAGCATGTGACGAGGCATTTGTCGGAAGAAGATACTATCTTGAGAGGAATGCACGGTACTACCTTGCATTCGGAGTAATCCACCCCGATGTCCATACGTATGCCTTCGTCCTCTTCCATGTCCCACACCACGCTGCCTGTGGTGAAGTTCACTACGAGAAGCTTCTCCGTAGCATAGATTCCACATATGGGCTTGGCATCCCCCTGTTCCCTCAGGACTTCCTGGTAGTCGTCGGTAGAAGGTTCGGTGAACTTTCCATGGCAACGTACTTCGTATTCCTTGTCCAACTGCTGCCCACTGGCATCCAGCGAATATATTCCCTTGTCCATGGGCTGTGTCAGCAGGACCTGCTTGCCATGCTTGGTGACCGCATGCATCGAATGTGGTATGTTGCCCCGGGCTTCGTACCGTGTTCCCATTTCCCACAGTATGTCTCCCGTACACATGTCCACGAGCCTGTACAGGGGATGCTCCTCGCTGAAGTTGATTCCATACGAAAGCAGGACCTTACCCACGTCTTCAGTTGCAACGGCTTCTCGGACGAACTGAAGCGTCGGTCCTAATTCCGTCGTGCCAATGCATTTGCCTTCCGCGGTATAGCCAAGCAGGTTGCACCTGTTGGAGTCCACAATATAGACCATGCCGCCTGAGAGATAGAACGTGTTGATCCTGCTGTATTCGTTCTTGGCATTGCCCATCTCGCCGATGCGGTTAAGGAAACGTCCATCCTCGCCGAACCTGTACAGGTCGGTCTGGCCATCCAAGGACTCCGACAGCACATAGATGCTACCTTCACACTCCTCCACCTTCTTCACATTGGCGACGATGCACCCTTGCCTGGTCTCAAGCGGAACCAGAGACACGTCACGGAACGTCTCGTCAAATTCAACCTGCGATACGAGCCTTGTATTCTCCACGGATACCACAGGCACATGGTCTTTCTCCTTTTCCTTGCAAGAAGCGATTGTTAGCAATATTATTGCCAGCGATAGGGAAAATCTCATTGTCTTCATCATTTCGTCTGGTTTGATGGATCCCCGAACACTACTGGGGCATTCGAAAAATTAGTTTTAATGTGACGTCTATTTGCTTACTTCAGTCCTGACCCTTTTTCATGTTTCTTTTTGATTTGTTAGTTCTGACTTTACGCCTCAAATGTTTCAAGTTTTACATCTCACGCCATTACCTAAACTTCTGCGTACCATATATAATATCCGTCAATATCTTCCGACAACAATATTAGTCTGTCGTTATCATCATCGTAGGCTATCTGCGTCGTGTTGTCTGAAATGCTATATGCCTGTATTATATTGCCATTCCAGTCGTATTGTATTATGGTGTTTGCTACAGTGACAGACCCTTTGTCTGCCAAGGCATCCTTGATTCTCTTCCCGCTGTACAAGGCAAAGACATAATCACCGGAGCCTGTTACCGAGAGGAATCCTATATGCGTGTTTACGTCAAAAGTCAATTTGTCTGCTGATTCATTCTTGTATTCCGGCATTGCCACCATTACCGGCGTGTCCAGCTTATGGGTCTCCATGTTGCCGAACTGCCATACGATTCCATAGAAGGAGAAAAAGGCAAACCTCCTTGTCCTGGGGTTAGTTATGATGTTGCCCTGTAGGAGTATCTTTCCCGCATGCGGAGACAACCTGTAATCTTGGTATGAGCCAAAGCGTGATACGGAATCATTCCGAAGGTCATGCAACTTGTAGCGGCAGTCAGTCTCCATGCATATTCCAAATGCCGTATCACCCACCATTGACAATGACATGAAGTCCTCCATTGCCTTTGTTTCCGACACATGGCAAGCAGAGTCAATGGCCATCTTGAATAGTTTCCTCGACCACAGGTCGTATATGCAGAATGTGTGTTCGTCAAGTTGTTGCATCTGATGAACGCCCAAAGCCTCGTTCTCACCATGTCCCTTTGGCAAGGCGTGCAACACCTTGGCTCCATCGCTGCTGAACACATGCAAGAGTTGTTGCGAATTGTCGTCAGCTATGACATAATTCCCTTCCATGCACAGCATGGACAGGGGTCTTGACACTCCGTCCAGCGATGCCTCCGACCGTCCCATTGCCTGTAGTACCGTACTCTCGTTCAAGACATCCATGAACGATGCCTCTGCACTTTTACCTGTACATGACATTAGTGTTGCCATGGAAGCAAAGATAAAGGTGATAAAGTTTATTGTTGATTTCATTTTCCAATTCAAGTCCTACTTATTTGACAGATTTTCTGTACTAAAGTCCATAACGTGAGTTCGAACGAGCGTACGGACAGCCACTTGGACAGGCTCGAGAACACGAACACCATCCCGAGGGCGAAAAGGAGCAACACATGCGCATCGTCCCTTGGATTACCGTCATTCATAGTCGTTTCCATCTTTGCCAAGTTTTGCTTGTGTTACGCTATTCCAAGGAACATCTCACAATATATAGGTCGTGCAGTCGTCCATCCTTGCAGACGACACCCGACTGCAAGACCTTCGACTTCAGTTTCTCCGGCAAGAAAGTGGTGTCTATCTGGAAATAGACGTTACCGTCGTCCGCACCTACTATCCTGTCCTGTGGCGACACGGGCAGAAGGTCAGATACTCGTACGCTGTAGTCGTAGACATGTACCTCGCCCGTGCGCTCGTCACACACGGCATGGAGGGTCCTGTTTCCCAGGTTGTCCCTGAACGAGAACAGCAGGCATTCCCCTACCTTGTACACGTCGTCCAGCCCTCCGACGTATTTCCTGTCATTTACTCTTTGCGGAAGCGCAGGGTCGGTCAACTCACGGCAACCCAGCCCGTCAGCCCCAAAGTCAAACGACAGCACAGGCACTGCCTCGTCTCCATCCAGACGGTATATCACATCCTGCATGGGGTTGAAGAACAGAATCTCGCCCGAAGAGCCTTTGGCGAAGCAGCAATTGTCCATGACTGGCAGTTCCCTGAACGTTGGATAGGGCATTAGCTCCGAAATCGTCTTGCCATTGCCGTCCGTCATGGAAAGCATGGTTTCGGAATCGTTCTGGCCATAGGTACAGAAATACATACTGCCTTCATGCGTACAGAACCTCATCGCCCAAGGGCAGCTTTCTACCATGCGAACCATGCTACCATCCTCATCGTATACGGACACCCTCCTCTTCACGTTGTCATACAGGCATACATCGTCACCTTCCACCCACATGTCGGTTATGACGGCATACTCGTTGGAGGCGTTGCCCCTGCGGCCAATATGGGCTATGAGCCTGCCAGATGAATCCAGCAAGCAAGCCTTGCCCTGCCTCTTGTCCCATAGCAGGTATTTGTCGCCAACTGTCCACAGCCTGTCTATGTTGGACAATCCACAACTGTCCGATACAGCCACCACCTCGGCAAGCGTGGCAATCCCACTAAACTCAAAGTTGGTAGCAACTTCCTCCACTGGTACGGATATTTCATGGATGCCGGACGTGGCAGTCGTTCTCGAACAAGAAAGGAACATTACTGCCACGGCAAGGGTGGCGAGGGCGAATTTCTTTTTCATCTCTTATATTGTCTGTAAATGATTCTTCCAACCGCTTTTTGTTTCAGCATTTCCATTTCTATAATGGGAATAATGGCGCAAAAATATACGGATTTTATAAATGCTCCAAATTTTGTTCGTTCAAAAAGTTCATCTAAATTCATCTGATGCATAAAA
>SFXD01000035.1 GCA_004559785.1 bacterium
ATATTATCCTGAGTCTTAATATTTGCTTTCGGGGTACAAAGTTAGTGAATAATTACCAGATAATGAATAATTCCCACGATTATTTCTATGAGGTATTATTGTTCGACAAGTCTTTTATGCAGCCTGATGATATGGTTGAGCTGCTTCGACATAGAGGGTTGGAAATCGAGAACCCTCAGAGAGTTTCCCATTATATACGCAACATCGGTTATTATAGGTTGAGCGCATATATGTTGGATTTCATCCTTCGTTTTCTCGCCATGGCAAAGTTCAAACACGTTTGACTTTGCTCATATGGCTTAACGAAAACGTTCCCATTCCTGCGGCAACCTAAGGATGAGCACCGTTTCAAGCTTGGAAGCAATTTTGCCTCTTTAGTTGTCCTTCTGCGGTAAAGCCAAGGTACAATGAGATTCTGAAACCACCAAATGTAGGGCAGGATTTCGGCCAAATGCATGCGAAAGGTGAATTATTCCTAAATTCCATTAAAAACAGGGCATCCTGTTTGTACTTCACCACCGTATTCCTTACCTTTGCCTTGCCAATCCCAAAATAACAAGATTATGAAAACCATTGTTTGCAACAATCATGTAGAGGCAGGTGCCTTGAGAAGCATCCTGGAAGGAATGGGCGTAGAGAGTGCAATCTACGATGAGACAAACAGCAAGACTGCACGTGGCATCATGGACCAGACGATAGAGGTGATGGTGAACGATGCCGACTACGACAGGGCAATGGAACTATACCATGGAATGGTAGAGGAACCTTGCTGCGAATGACGAGGCTAAGCCTTCTTGCCTCCCTTTACGAGTTTCTTGATATCATTGAGCTTGTTCAGGGCTTCGAGTGGCGTGAGGGCATTAATGTCGATGTTGAGCAGCTCGTCGCGTATCTGGCAAAGGACGGGGTCGTCTAATTGGAAGAAGTTCATCTGCACGCCCTCGCACTTTTCCGGAGCGGCATGGATTCCCTTGCCAAGTCCCTCGTGGCTGACGCTATCCTCCAGTTGGCGCAGTATCTCGTCTGCCCTTCTCACTATGGACGACGGCATTCCCGCCAGTTTGGCGACGTGTATGCCGAAACTATGCTCCGAGCCACCCCTCTCCAGTTTCCTGAGGAAGATGACCTTGCCGTCCACTTCCCTTACGCTCACGTTGTAGTTCTTGATGCGTGGGAAGGAGCGTTCCATCTCGTTGAGTTCGTGGTAGTGAGTGGCGAACAGGGTGCGAGCCCGTCCCTTGTCGTTCTCGTGTATGTATTCTACTATTGACCATGCTATGGAGATGCCGTCGTATGTGCTGGTACCCCTGCCAAGTTCGTCGAACAGTACGAGGCTTCGCTCGGAGATGTTGTTGAGGATGTTGGCTGCCTCGTTCATCTCCACCATGAAGGTGCTCTCCCCCACCGAAATGTTGTCGCTGGCTCCCACTCGGGTGAATATCTTGTCCACGATGCCTATCCTTGCGCTCTCTGCCGGTACGAAGCTACCCATCTGTGCCATCAGCGTGATGAGGGCGGTCTGGCGTAGCAGGGCACTTTTTCCTGCCATGTTTGGACCCGTGATGATGATGATTTGCTGCTGGTCGTTGTCCATGTATACATCGTTGGCTATGTATCGTTCGCCGGTTGGCAGTTGCTGCTCTATGACGGGATGCCTGCCCTGCTTGATGTCCAGTACATACGAGTCGTCTACCACGGGACGTATGTAGTGGTACTCCATAGCCGAAACGGCGAAGGAATGCAGGCAATCCATCTGTGCCACGAGCAGGGCGTCGTCCTGTATCGCCTTGGTGTGCATGGACAGATACGAGACAAGGTTGTTGTACAGGCTTGTCTCAAGGGCGAGGATGCGGTCTTGAGCCCCCATTATCTTCTCCTCGTACTCCTTAAGTTCCTGCGTGATGTATCGCTCGGCCGAGACAAGTGTCTGCTTGCGTATCCACTCGGCAGGGACTTGGTCGCGATAGGTGTTCCTCACCTCAAGGTAGTAGCCGAAGACGTTGTTGTAGCCAATCTTCAGGCTCTGTATGCCCGTAGCCTCTATCTCCCTCTGCTGTATTTCGAGGAGATACTCCTTGCCCTGGTAGGCAATGCGCCTTAGTTCGTCGAGTTCGTCGCTTACGCCTTCTGCTATGACATAGCCCTTGTTTACCAGCAATGGCGGCTCAGGCATTATCTCCTTATCTATCCTGTCCCTGATTTCCTGGCAGGGGTCGAGTCTGGCTCCAAGCCCCTTTAGGGCCTCATCCTCTATTTCCTCGCACATCCTGCGAATGTTGCCTATTGCATCGAGCGAAACCTTCAGTTGTACCACCTCGCGTGGCGTGACGCGCCCCACGCTTATCTTGGATACTATGCGCTCGAGGTCGCAAATGCGATGTAGTTCCTGTGAAACCTGCTCCCTGAACTCCGTCTCCCGGAAAAGGCTGTCCACCACGTCGTGTCTTGCCCTTATCTGTGCGATGTCGCGTGAGGGGAACATCGTCCACCGTCTCAGCAGACGCGCTCCCATTGGAGTGGCTGTATGGTCGATGACGTCGAGCAGCGATATGCCGTCCTCGCTCATCGAGGAGACGAGCTCAAGGCTCCTGATGGTGAATTTGTCGAGCCTGACGAAGCTCTCGCTGTCGATGCGCCTCATGGACGCAATGTGCCTGACGTTGGCATGCTGCGTTAGTTCGAGGTATTGCAGGATGGCTCCGGAGGCAACGATGGCATTGTGCAGATGGTCTATGCCAAACCCCTTGAGGCTCGTAACGCCAAATTGCCTATGAAGCTTGGCAATGGCCGACTTCTCTGTGAAGACCCAGTCTTCCAGTCGGTCGTAGGTACAATACTTGGTGCCGAACGAACTCTCGAACATTCCCCTTTTGCCGTTCTCGAAGAGGACTTCCTTTGGGGCAAAGCTGGCGAGCAGCTTGTCCACGTAGTCGGTGGTGCCTTCTGCCACGAGGAACTCCCCCGTACTGATGTCCAGGAAAGCAAGTCCGCACATTGCTTTGCCGAAATGTACGGCAGCGAGGAAATTGTTCTCCTTGTAGTTGAGTACCGTGTCGTTCATTGCCACGCCGGGCGTGACGAGTTCAGTGATGCCTCGCTTGACAAGCGTCTTTGTCAGCTTGGGATCCTCCAGTTGGTCGCATATCGCCACCCTCTTGCCGGCCCTCACCAATTTCGGCAGATAGGTGTCGAGGGCATGGTGTGGGAATCCTGCCATTGCGGTTGCCTGTTTTGAGGGCTCCTTGCCGTTGTTCCTCCGGGTCAATGTAATGCCCAATATCTCCGAAGCCTCCAAGGCATCCTCCTCATAAGTCTCGTAGAAGTCGCCGCAGCGGAACAAGAGCAGTGCGTCGGGATGCTTTGCCTTGAGGTCGTAAAACTGCTTCATCATGGGGGTTAGCCCGTCCTTTGCCATAAGATGTGTATTGTTGTATGTTTTTGGTGTTCGTACAATGATTGACCGATACTTTGCCCTTATTTCCTATCCTTCCAGTACTGTGGCAGAAGCAGGAACAGGACGGTAAATATCTCAAGTCGTCCTATTAGCATGTACAGGCTTAGCATGTACTTGCCTGCCGTAGGAACGCTCGAAAAGTTGCCTGTTGGCCCGGTAGCTCCCATGCCTGGGCCTGTGTTGCTGAGCATGCTGATGCTGCTGCCCAGTGCCGTGTCGGCATCTTCGCCGATGAGACGGTATAGTAGCATTGCCAGGGTGACC
This sequence comes from bacterium, assembly GCA_004559785.1. GTDB lineage: Bacteria > Bacteroidota > Bacteroidia > Bacteroidales > Bacteroidaceae > Physcousia. Next base: position 3,719 of record SFXD01000035.1, read on the forward strand.
AGGAAGACGTATATGACGATGAAGGCGAGGGTCTTGCGGACCTTGTCGGTAGGTACGATCTGACCGCTCACCCTGACTCCGAGCACTGCCCTCGGGTGCAACTGGACAATCAGTTCGTTGAGGACGCTCTTCACGGCAATGATTATCCTTATCACCTTGATGCCTCCTGCCGTGCCTCCTGCACATGCTCCTATCGCCATTATGACCAGTGTCGGCATCCAGAACGTCGGTCCCCACGCCACATAGTCGCACTTTTGAGCGGCAAAGCCAGTGCTGCTAATTATGGTAGAGACATGGAACAGGGACGTACGGAAGGTCTCCTCAGCACCATGGGGAAGTGTGTCGGAAGGGATGTCGGATGGGCATGCAAGGAAGAACAATGCCGTGAAGACTACCACCGAAACGAATACGATGCCAAAGAAGGTGCGCAGTTCCTCGTTTCGGACCATTACGCCCACTCGCCTGATGCTTAGATAGTAGTACAGCGAGAAGTTGATGCTGCTGAATATCATGAAGGCACATGCCACGTACTCGATGTATGCCGAATGGAAATGCGCCATGCTGGCCGTGTGGGTACTGAACCCTCCGGTGGCAATGGTGGTAAGGGCATGGCATACGGAGTCGTAGAAGTCCATGGGTCCTATCCAATAGAACATGGCACATGCCGTGGTAAGCAAGAGGTATGCCATTAGCATCCTCCGTGCCGTAGCTCCTATCTTGGGGCGCAGTTTGTCCACGCCAAGTCCGGTAACCTCGGCAGAGTAAACGTTGCTGTTCTTGAGTTCGTAGACGGGAATCAGGGCAAAGGAGAAGACTACGATGCCAAGTCCGCCAATCCATTGCGTGACGGACCTCCACAGAAGCAATGCCCTTGGCTGTGCGTCGATGTCTGAAAAGCAAGTGGCACCGGTGGTGGTGAATCCGCTCATGGTCTCGAAGAATGCGCTTGCAGCGTCCATGCCGCATATCCAGACATAAGGCACCATGCCTATGACGGAGAACAGTATCCATGACATCACCACGACAAGGAAACTGTCCGCCCTTGTCATGTGGTGGTCGCCGTCCCTTTCTCCTATCCGCTTGCATACCGTTCCGAATGTGGCGGCGGAGAGTGCTACGACAAGGTACTTGTACCAATCTTCCTCTCCGTATGCAAGGGACACGATTGTGGTGAGCCCCAGAAAGAGGCTCTCCATGATGATGAGGATTCCCAGTATGCTCTTTTTCACTTGCTATCCAATGCGTGTTTGGGGTAGTCGACGGTGTAATGCAGCCCTCGGCTCTCCTTGCGCTCGATGGCTTGTCGGGTGATTAGGTAACCTACGTTTATCATGTTTCTCAGTTCGCAGATGTCCCGTGTCGGTTTGACACGCTTGAACAGGTGTTCGGTCTCCTCGTACAGAAGGTCGAGCCTTTCCCATGCACGGTGAAGCCTAAGGTCGCTCCTCACGATGCCGACGTAGGTGCTCATTATCTGGTTGACCTCCTTCATGTCCTGTGCTATCAGCACCTTCTCCTCGTTAGTCATGGTGCCTTCGTCGTTCCATTCCGGGACGTTGTCGTTGAAGTGGTATTGGCCAATCACCTCCAGCGAGTGCCTTGCTGCCGCATTGGCATATACCACGGCCTCGATAAGCGAGTTGCTTGCCAGTCGGTTCCCTCCGTGCAGGCCCGTGCACGAGCATTCTCCCACGGCGTACAGACGGCGTATGCTGCTTTGCCCGTCAAGGTCTACCTGTATGCCTCCGCACATGTAGTGTGCGCTTGGTGCTACGGGAATGTACTGCTTGGTGATGTCTATTCCGATGCTAAGGCACTTGGCGTATATGTTGGGGAAATGATGCCTTGTCTCGTCGGGATCCTTGTGCGTAACGTCGAGGCAGACATGGTCAAGTCCGTGTATCTTCATCTCCCTGTCTATTGCCCTTGCCACTATGTCGCGTGGAGCCAGGGACAGGCGTTCGTCGTACTTCTGCATGAACTCCTCGCCGCCGGGGAGGCGCAGGATGCCTCCGTAGCCACGCATTGCCTCGGTGATGAGGTATGCGGGATGTGACTCTGCCGGATTGTATAGCACGGTAGGGTGGAACTGTACGAACTCCATGTCCTTCACCTTGCCCTTTGCCCTGTAAACCATGGCTATGCCGTCGCCCGTGGCTATGTTGGGGTTGGAGGTAGTGGCATATACGGCACCCGTGCCACCTGTGGCCATCAGGGTGACACGGCTCAGGTAGGTATCTACCTTGCCTGTATCGGGATTGAGCACGTATGCACCGTAGCACTCTATGTCAGGCGTCCTTCTGGTGACCCTGATGCCCAGATGGTGCTGGGTGATAATCTCCACAGCGAAATGGTATTCCAGCACCTCTATGTTGGGATTTGCCTTGACGGCTGCCATTAGCCCTCGCTGAATCTCTGCCCCCGTATCGTCGGCGTGGTGCAGTATGCGGAACTCTGAGTGCCCTCCCTCGCGATGGAGATCGAAGTCCCCGTTCTCCTTCCTGTCGAAGTTCACGCCCCAGCGCAAGAGGTCGCGTATGCCGTCGGGACCATTCTTCACCACCTGTTCCACGGCAGCGGGGTCGCTGATGTAGTCGCCCGCAATCATCGTGTCCTCGATATGCTTGTCGAAGTTGTCCACCAGCAGGTTTGTTACCGAGGCGATGCCTCCCTGCGCCTTAGCGGTATTGGCTTCCTCGAGCGTAGTCTTGCAGATGATGGCCACCTTGCCATTTCCGCTGTCTGCCACCTTCAAGGCATAGCTCATGCCTGCTACACCTCCACCTATTATCAGGAAATCGTATTTGCGTATCATGTTTAAAAATGCCAGTTTTTAGCCCATTCAACATACAAAAGTAATGAAAAAGTCCTTTCGTTGTTCCTCTTCTCGTCGTTTTTCTTTAACTTTGCACGTATTATCTACATTTTGCGTCATGATTGTAAGGAAAGTGTATCTATGTAAAGCCATATTGTGCACATTATTTATATATATGTCCGCCATGCCCACGGCAAGGGCAGGTAGGCATGCAAACCACGCCATTGTATACGAGGACGTGGAAGGGCAGGCATGCTGGGCGGACACCATCGTAGCCAGGCTTGACTCCATCTGCACAATACCCTTGTTCGATACGTCGCAACTGGGCATCTTCGTATACGACATGACCGAAGGCATGCCACTGTATACCAGGAATGCCACCCACAGGATGCGTCCTGCATCTAACCAGAAGATAGTGACTTCCGTGGCGGCACTGCACCTCTTGGGTGGCGACTTCCGCTTTGGGACCGAACTCAGGGTAGTAGGCGAATGCTCGGACAGCACACTGAACGGCAATGTATATGTAGTGGGTGCCATGGACCCCGTGCTCTCGCAGGAAGATGTAAGGAGCATGGCGGGGGCTCTTAGGGAAATAGGCATAGACAGCATCAACGGGCAGGTTTGCCTCGACATGGGCATAAAGGATGACCTTGAATATGGATGGGGGTGGTGCTGGGACGACGACTATGGTCCCTTGTCTGCACTCTTGGTGGATGCCAAGGACAACTTTCCAGCCGTGTGGAGACAAGCCTTGGAGGAGTATGGCATAGCCATGGGCGATACATGCATAGCCGTTGGCGACACTCCACAGGAGGCTGCGATGATATTCTGCGTCAGCCACGGCATAGACGAGGTTCTCGCCGAGGTGATGAAGAACAGCGACAACATCTATGCCGAATGCCTCTTCTACAGGATTGCGGCATCTTCGGGCCAACGCAGGGCTGGCAGGAAGCAGGCAGTGGCAATGATAGAAACCATGATGGAGGCTCTTGGCATAGACGCAGGTATCTGCCAGATAGCCGACGGCAGTGGATTGAGCCTGTATAACTACCTCACGCCGGAGGTGCTGGTGCGTCTGCTGAACTATGCCTACATCAACGAAGACATTCGTCTGCACCTGTTCCCCTCCTTTCCCATAGCAGGTGTGGACGGCACGCTGAAAAAGCGCATGAGAACAGGTCCTGCCATGCAGAACGTAAGGGCTAAGACGGGTAGCGTGGATGGCGTGTCGTCGCTCTCTGGCTACCTGATTTCCGGCAATGGGCATCTGCTGACATTCTCCATCATCAACCAGGGCGTTGCCAGAGGGGCTGATGCGAGAGACTTCCAGGACAATGTGTGCATGATACTTTGCAGCAAATAGAGTTGCGTTGGCATCTGGCGCGAGCACTATGACGAAATGGGCGAAAATGCACAATGCAGAAGAGCATGGCAGATTGTTTTTCTACAAACACATGCCTTTCTGTCGTATTTTTCTTTTTTCCATTGTTCTCGTTGGGATTGTTGTCCAACCACGATACCTTTGTGCCATCGTAACAAACACAAAACATTAATTCATAAAAAAAGGGAAAGATTATGGCAAGGATTTACAACAACATTACGGAATTGGTGGGCAACACGCCTTTGGTGGAGTTGCAGAGGCTTGGTGTCGCAAAGAAGGCTGTAGCGCAGGTGATAGCCAAGGTAGAGTACTTCAACCCGGGCGGAAGTGTCAAGGATCGTATCGCCCTGAATATGATAAAGGATGCAGAGGAACGCGGCATACTCCGCAAGGGGAGCGTGATAATAGAGCCAACGAGCGGAAATACCGGTGTAGGATTGGCATGGATTAGCAGGGTAAAGGGTTACGAGGCTATCATAGTGATGCCCGATACCATGAGCAAGGAGAGGCAAAACCTTCTTAGGGCAGCAGGAGCCAAGCTCGTCCTGACCCCCGGCGCACAGGGCATGAAGGGTGCCATTGCAGAGGCAGAGCGGTTGCGCAGTACCATGCCAAATTCCGTAATACTCGGGCAGTTCACCAACCCTGCCAATCCGGAGATACATAGGCTGACTACCGGAGAGGAAATATGGCGAGATACGGACGGAAAGGTGGACATCTTCGTAGCAGGAGTAGGCACTGGCGGTACCGTCACGGGAGTAGGCAGGGCTCTCAAGGCTCATAATCCCGACATACGCATAGTGGCAGTGGAGCCGGCCAGCAGTCCTGTCCTAAGCGGAGGCCAGCCAGGCCCACACAAGATACAGGGCATAGGTGCGGGATTCGTTCCACAGACGTATGGCAGCGACGTGGTAGACGAAATCATCAAGGTAGAGAATGACGAAGCCCTGTTGACGGGTCGTGAGCTATCCCTCTACGAAGGGTTGATAGTAGGCATCAGTTCGGGTGCATCAGTAAGTGCTGCCCTGCAGCTTGCCACACGTCCGGAGAATGCAGGAAAGAGGATAGTGGCGTTGCTGCCCGATACGGGCGAACGCTATCTTAGCACCCAACTGTACGATTACGAGAACTACCCCTTGTAGGATGTGCCTATCGTATGTTCTTCCTGTTGCCTTTGATGTATACCGAGCCTTGATGAGGCTGTAGCAGGCTTCTGCCAAGCATGTCGTACAGGAGTGGGGAATCTTCCCTGCTCCTGTATGCTGATATGGGGTCTACGGCATCCGGCTTCTCTCCGTGCTGGACGGTATATGCTGAGAAGGCCGGACACTGGTCGGTAGCATTGAACGTGCCTACCAAGTCCTCTGTTTCCCCGACTACGGTTTCTGCCTGTGCGGTTTCTACCTTTACACCTTCCAGTACTATTGGCGATGGCAGTACGTCCGTGGGAAGGATGCGGCACGGAACTCCGGCCTTTATATTGTCGCTTCCCTCTATGGTGGTGCCTGCACCAAATATGGCTTGTACATCCTCGTAGTTCAGGGAGAAGGGTAGGCAAAGAGTCTGCCACTCTCCATTGGCGAACGACTTGTGAAGCACAATCCTGTTGGAGTACTTCCGGGGCTTTACATTGTTGTCTGCACTATGCTCGTCGTACTCCACCGGTAGGTCGCCGACCTTGCACACCCTGACCTGGTCAAGGTAGAACTTGCCGTGCCCTGCTCCTGGCACGTTGTTGGACTCCTGTCCATATCCGCTCTTCACTCCTACCTCAAGGCTCTCGCCCTCCTGTACCGCTACGTCCAGCGACATTTCGTTGACACGACCGGTGGAAGTGCAAATCGACAGGTTGGCAAAGGATGCATCCTCCGACTCGTCGAGCACTTCTGCAGGGTATTTTGCCTTGGTGCCGTAGTATTGTGCAACGCACTTGTCGCCAGCCTTGGCATATAGCCTTGCTGTGCCCAGTTTCGACGGTGACTGCCACATGCGTGCGCTGACCTCGTACACACCTGGGGTAAGGTTCTCGGGAGCTATTGTCTGGAACAGACGGAAATCATTGGGAATGACACCTGACGCGGAAGAAACGTAGCCAGCCCATTTCCATTCGAGGTTAGACCCATTGCTGACACCTCCGTAGTCGTCCGTCCATCCGGGATAGCACTGCCATCCGAGTATAGGCCCATTGGATGCCTCGTTGCGTACTTCCTTGGCATTCCAGTCGTAGGTATTTCCGGAAGGGTCTTTCTCGAAGTCATAGTTTGTAAGGTGTGAGTTGCTGAACTCGTCCCTGGTGGATTGCCTTTCAGCTACCTTGCACACATGGAAGTCGTCTACGATGAAATATCCGGCCCCAGCCTTGTCGGCACCCTGGTTTGCACTGTTGGTGCGAATGCCGAGCAGGAGGTCGTCTCCGTCCTTCAGGTTGATGTATACCTCCATTCTCTGCATGTGCTGTGTGGTGGAACTGTTGAACCCGCCTGCATGCCCTGCAAAGTTAGTGCGATAGTCGGTATAGTTTACGTTGTCATATCCCGAGAAACCGTTGCGATAGTAAGGCTCCGTCGTCCAATAGCAGACATTGCAGTTCGTGCCGTCACCCTTGGAGGCAAATAGGCAGCTTGTGCCATAATAGTCCTTTTCCACCCACATGCGGCATGACACCTTGTATGTGCCTTCCCCAAGCTTGTCCGATGCCACCCTCTGGCACAGGTGCAGCGGTTCGGCGATGGTCTTGCCCGATGCAGGCTTGCATACGTATGCCTTGGAACCGTCCTTGCCCGTTGCTGTGGTGGTCAGGCTGCGCTGCAATGTGTTCCCGGATGGTATCTCCGTCCATCCGTATGGTGGCTGCGAAGTATTGGACAAAGCCTTTTCGAAGGAGGGGTTGACGAGTATCCTGTCCGTAATGTCTACGGAAACTGACATGGGATTGCTGCCGGCAGGTTCGTAGTTGTCTACCTCCATACCTTGCTCCAGTTGGCTGATGCATCTGGAGGGGTCTACTTCCTGCACGCATCCCTGATGTTCGTCAATGGCCTGTACCGCAGCCAAGGCAGTGGTCTGTCCAAGTACCATGTAGACTGGCTCCATGCGTATGGAACCGTACGCTATGTGCGAAGCTGACAGGCATACGGGAACCATTACGTTGCGCGCCTCGCTCTTTTTTGGCGTAATGGCACGGTAGGAAATGCCGTAGGGACCCTTGGTAAGATGACGTTGCACGTCGCCTTCATTCTTTACCATGCCGTTCACCACGTACCTTCCGCAGTTGTGCGAATCCATGGTGTAGGCACCCCATGCGATGGGGTCGTCTACCTCCTTGTTCTTCAGGCAGTAGTCTTCTGTCATCACCATGCGCCCTATCATTCTCCTTGCCTCGCGTACGTACAGCTGTGGAGTGAAGTTCTCGTTGTCCTCATATTCGTCGAGAGGGTAGCCCCACTTGAGGAATTCTGCCTGTATGTTGGACGGAACCCTCTTGTCCGTCCACAGTATGTAGAGCAATCCCTTGGTATAGTCCTCATGCAGCTTGGCGATGGAGTCGCGTTGCTCGTATGTGGCTTCGGGGTAATCCCAACTGTAGCCTATCATGTCGGTGGAGAACCCTCCCTGGTTGTTGTTGTCGGTCTTCATGGCATTCCAGGAGTTGGGTCCGGACGAGTCCTTCATGTACGTCCATTTCAGGCAGTCGCCGTATCCGCTCCACCCCTTCTTCTCCATCCATCTGAAGAGCAGTTCGTAGCGGCTTGGATCGTAGTTGTCGGGCACCTTTGCCGTGATGGGTCGGAATGGCGTGTTCTTCGTCAGTGTCAGACGGTAGTTGTATGCCTGTATGTGGTTGTCTCCTTCGCCCTTGTTACCCATGGGCTCGGGCATGATGCCCCAGAGAAGGCCGCTGCTGGGGTCTCCTGGTATCACGTATGGGTCCACGCCGTCGCAGAACTGATGCTTGTTCAGGCATTGTACGCCATTCTCCGGCTCTCCGTACTGGGAGGCAGGCTCCCTGCCTACGGTATAGGATATGCCAGCCCGTGCCATGAGGTCGCCTTCGTAACTGCAGTCAATGAAAATCTTCGCCCTCACGGTTCGCCTTGGCGTAACCTGTGGTGCCTTGGCATCCTCCAGTTGGATGGTGCTTACGGAGTTTCCGTCCTTTTCGGCCTGCACTATGCGCCATTCGTACCAGATGTCCCTGTCATCGCGGATGTCCGCTTCGGCAAGGAACCCCTTGAATGTAGCCAAGGCAACCTTAGGCTCGAAGTAGAACGTGGGCGAGGACATTCCGTAGTGATGGCCTATGCGCCTGTAGAACTCTCTTGCGAATCCCTTTATGATACGGCGATGGCTGGTGCTGTCGCCTATGTCCGTCCATCCCAGTCCTCCAGCCGTCATGCCACCAAGCCTCTTGGATGGCGAGATTAGCAGTACGCTCTTACCCTTCAGCTTGGCTGTATATGCCGCCATTATGCCGGCGGGTGTGCTGCCATATACGCATATGTCTACTTCTGGGTTGGGTGATGTTTCTTCCTGTGCCATGGCGGTACTGCTGGATTGGGGCATCAGGAATGATAATGCGAGTGTTAGGATGATGTGGGCGGTCTTACTCATAATGTGTATGATTTTAATCGTTTTTGGCAATAAGTATATACTATTTTGCGCCAAAATTACAAATTATGAGTGAAACCGCCAAACTTTCAATGCCAAAATACTATGTTAAAGTGTATAAAATGATGTATTTTGGGCATGGAAGTGTCAATATGGAGGATTATTCTCCATCACCGTCTATTAGCAGGAGCAACCTTTCCACGGCCTCGTCCTCGGGTATGTTCTTCTCTACGCAAGCCTTGCCTCGGTAAAGCGACACCTTGCCCCTTGCTGCGCCCACATAGCCGTAGTCGGCATCTGCCATTTCCCCCGGCCCGTTGACTATGCATCCCATGATGGCTATTTTCAGGGTGTTGTACCTGGGGTTGGTCTTGGCTCTTTCCCCTACGGCAGCCTTTATCCTGCGTATGGTGTCCTGCAGGTCGTAGAGTGTTCGCCCACAGCCTGGGCAACTAATGAACTCGGGCTTGCACATCTGCACCCTGGCAGCCTGTAGTATGGCACGTGCCACAGGAATCTCGCATTCGGGTTCCTCGGACAGCGATACGCGTATAGTGTCACCTATCCCGTCTACCAGCAGCGAGCCTATGCCCACGGCACTCTTCAACCTTCCGTCCTCGCCCTCGCCAGCCTCCGTGACTCCCAGGTGTAGGGGATAGTCCATTCCTTCCTTTTCCATCTCCTGGCACAGCAACCGCACGCTCTGTACCATTACCACGGTGTTGCTTGCCTTGATGCTGACCACCACGTCGGGGAACTTCTCGCGTTCGCAGATGCGCAGGAACTCCATGCAGCTTTCCACTATGCCCTCCGGGGTGTCGCCGTATCGGCTCATGATACGGTCCGACAGCGAACCGTGGTTTACGCCAATGCGTATGGCCGTTCCATGCCGGCGGCAGATGCCCATCAGGTGGCAGAATCGCTCGTCCAGGCGTTTCAGCTCGTGTGCGTATTCTTCGTCCGTATATTCCAGGTGCTTGAACTGGCGGGCTGGATCCACATAGTTGCCTGGGTTGATGCGTACCTTCTCCACTATAGTGGCAGCCACGTCGGCTACCGCTGGGTTGAAGTGCACGTCGGCACACAGAGGAATGTCGCCATAGCCGCGCTGAGAGAGTCCCTCCTTGATGTTTCTCAGGTTTTCTGCCTCACGTGTTCCCTGGGTCGTGAGGCGTACAAGGTCGGCACCTGCATCGATGATGCGCATGCACTGGTCAATGCAACCTTGGGTGTCCATCGTGCTGCATGTGGTCATGCTTTGCACGGCGACGGGATGATTGCCTCCAATGTATAGCTTGCCTATCCTAACCTCATGTGATTTGCGTCTCATCAGTTTACCTTGTTTTTGTACCTAACCTGCTTCAGGTCTTCGTTGGCTTTTACAATCTTATGCTTCAGCCCCTCCTTGTAGGCCTTGAGCCTGCTGGCGAGGTTGTCATCGGACAGGGCAAGCATTTCGGCTGCCAGTATGGCTGCATTCAGGGCTCCGTTTACTCCCATGGTGGCAACTGGTATGCCTGGAGGCATCTGCACGATGGACAGCATGGCATCCAGTCCGTCGAGCATGCCCTTGATGGGTACTCCAATCACAGGCAGGGTAGTACCTGCCGCTATCACTCCGGGCAGGGCCGCAGCCATGCCTGCTCCCGCTATGATGATGCGCACTCCACGCTCTGCTGCACCTGCGGCAAACTCTTCCACCTCCCTTGGGGTGCGGTGCGCACTCAGGGCGTTCATCTCGAATGGGATGTCCATTTCGTCGAGGAAGGCAGCAGCCTTCTCCATTACGGGCAGGTCGCTCGTGCTGCCCATGATGATGCTGACAATTGCTTTCATTATTATTCTTCTTATTCTTATTATTATTCTTCTTCTTCTTCCTTTTTCCTAATCGTAACTTGGTTCAGAGCAGTACTCCGACGATGCCGCAAGCTACACCTGCCAAAGTGCCGCCCAGCACTTGCCACAGGGTATGCTGTCGCAGCACCATCCTGCTCGTCATTACCAACCCTGAGAGCAGTATGGCTCCGCACAGCCACCAAATGGGATTGAACCCGAACAGCATGGAGTATGCAAGCAGGGCACCTATCACGCCGCCCGTACCCGCTGAGTGCATGCTTATCTTGTACCACACGTTGACTACCACGCACACCAACTGTATGAGTAGGGAGACTATAATTACTGCCATCATGAACCGAGGCAGGTGTAGTGCCGACATCACGTACATGCAGCTGCCGTAGCATAGCAGGTATATGGAGTATGGCACGGCTCTCTTCCCCTGATGCCGCAACTCGTGTGGATGCCATCCCTGCATCTTCCTGTACATCAATACCCCCAGCGACGGCATTGCCACCGTGAAGACGTATACCATCCCCAGCACCCAGAGCCTGAATGTCAGCGGCAACAGGTTGAGGTACGTCATCGTGAACAGTATGAACATTCCTACCATAGGGTAGTATACTGGCCTGAACAGCGTAGACAGTAACCTCGAAATGACGACAATGCTTCTCATATCCTCATCCTTGCCGATGGAATCCCCATCGCGTCCCTGTATTTGGCTATGGTGCGCCTGGCTATGCTGAGACCTCTATCTCTCATCATCTGTGCGAGTCGCTCGTCGCTGAGCCTGTCTGAAGGGGCTTCGTTCTGTATCATCTCGCGCAACAGGGTCATCACCTGGTGGGTGGTTGTGGCATCCTCTTCCCCGTCGCCCGTCGTTGCCTTGCGTGTGAAGAACCTCTTGATGGGGAAGATGCCGAAAACGGTCTGCACGTACTTGCCGTTGCAGGCCCTGCTGACGGTGCTGATGTCATACCCTGTCCTGTCTGCCACGTCCTCCAGCCGCATGGGTCGTAGCGAGTCCTCGTTGCCGTCGAGGAAGAAGGGGCGTTGCCAGTTGACTATGGCCTCCATGGTGCGCATCAGCGTCTCTCGCCTCTTGGCAAGGGCAAGAATGAACATCTGCCCCCTGTCCACATACTGTTTGGTAAACCTTATGTCCTCCTGCATGGATTTGGACAGGCCCTTGTCCTTGTTGCGCTCGTACGACTCTAGTTTCTCCGTGGCATCATTGCTTATGACGAGCTCTGGCACGTTACCCTGGTTCAGCGTCAGAGTGATGTTGCCGTAGGCATCGGTATCTACCAGGAAGTCGGGAGTCACCTGTTGCGTAACGCTGTCTGACGACTCGTTGAGGGAAGCCCCTGGCTTGGGGTTCAGTTTCATTATCTCCCTTCTTAGTTCCTCTGTGTGGAGTTCCGATAGCTGCATCCTTTCCTGTATCCTGTCCCAGCGGTTGTGTATGAAGTCGTCGTAGCATTTGGTCAGCACCATCTTCATCTCGTTGCGCAAGGGGTTGTCTTTATCCCTGCCTACCTGCAGCAGGAGGCATTCTTGCAGCGAGCGCGCCCCCAGGCCTGGTGGGTCGAATTGCCAGAGGATGTGCAGCATTCGCTCCAATTCCTGCATATTGGTCTGCAGCCCATGATAAATCTCGGCCTCGTCCATGATGGTGGTGAGGGGCTTTTTCAGCAACCCGTCATCCTCAAGCGACCCTATGAGGTATTCCAACAGTTCCTGCTCGTGCGGCGTGAGGTCGTACTCCGCCATCTGGTCCTTCAGCTTGTCGTAGAAGGACTGCGTGTTGGCATACTCCATGCTTTCCAGCATGCCCGTAGAACTGCCGTTTCCAGTACGCAACATGTAGTCGGGTATGTCGTCTTCCGTACGATAGTCGTATGCGGCGTCGTCTTCCGCCCCCATGTCCATGGGAGCATCCTCCGCTGGCGTGTCAGATCCTTCCTCTTGTTTCCGTTCGAGCCACGGGTTCTCCATGCACTCGTTCTCCACCCTTTGCTGCAGGGCATCGATGGGCATCTCCATTAGCCTCACCACCAGCACCTGCTGAGGTGTCAGCACCTGTTGCTGCACCTGTTGTTGCGACTGTACCTGTATCTGAGAATTACCCTGGTTCATTGTTTGCCCATTTTCCACTTGTTTGCCAATGCAAAGATAGTGCTTTTAATCCATACTGCACAATTCCCGAACCATTATCTTGCACGTTTGTGGGGTAAATGTGGGGATTATGAGCAAAAAGAAGGGATTACTGGCTCGTAAATTTGGCGATTGCCACACTTCTTTGTACCTTTGGTTCGTCCAATGGGCAGTGGGCAATGAGCAATGGGCAGTGGGCAATGAGCAATGGGCTCAAGGCTCTCAGCTCACGTGGAAACAAAAAGGAAATGACTTATGGAACATACTCCCTTGACAGATATACGACTTTCTGGACAGCCAGGCTTGGCTAAGACCTTTCAGATGCAAGAACTGAGGGCGAGGTTCAATCCCGACGGCTCGCTGCTGAGAAAGCAACAGATGAGGATGTTGCGGATGCTTGAGGTGTTCGACGACATTTGTCGCCGGCACGAGATACGCTATTGGCTGAGTTCTGGTACGGCACTCGGATGCGTGCGCCACCAGGGCTTCATCCCTTGGGACGACGACATGGACGTGGAGATGCTGCGCGAGGACTACAAGCGTCTGCTGCAAGTGCTGCCACGGGAACTGCCCGACAACTTGGCGCTGCAATGCCACGAGACGGATCACAACTATTTCTTCTCCTATGGCAAGCTGCGCGACCGCATGAGCCATCTGGAGGAGACTAACGGCTACGACCTGGTCTTCCGCGAGCAGGGCATCTTCATAGATATTTTTGTGTTGGAACCTTGCCCGCTGTGGCTACACAAGCTCTCTTGCCTAACCATAGGACATGTCTACAAGTTGCTACGCACCTGTCCCCCGGGGGACGAGGCAAGCGTGATGCCTTCCGTAAGGAGGTGGTATGCGTTGAACCACCGTGCCGTCTATCCAGCCTTTCGGTTGCTGGCACGTCTTTGCCCCAAGGGTCGAATACGTCATACCTTTGGAGTTCCTTACCACGCCCCACGTCGCTTGGCAGACATCTTCCCCCTGACGACTGCCACCTTTGAGGGCAGGCGATTTCCTGTGCCCCACGACGTTGATGCTTATCTAAGAAGGATGTACGGCAACTATATGCAACTGCCTCCGCTTGACGACGTCAGTCCCCATGTGGGAAAGCTAACGATTGAAGGCGAATAGGGGCATAGCTACCCGATGCTTTTCAACGCCTCGATTAGTCGTTCGTTGTCCTCTTGGCTACGTACCGCCAGTCGTACATAACGGTTGGGAGCTATCCCTTTCTTGGCACTGCAGGCACTAATCAGGATGTTGTGGTCCCTAAGCAGCCTTTGTGCCAGCTGGCTTGCAGTGTATGGCTCCCTTACCTCGCACAGCACGAAGTTGGCCTGCGTAGGCATGACGTGCAGGAAGGGGATGTCCTTGAGCTGTTGCAAGAACGCGCCCCTCACCCCTATGAACTTGCGGCAAGCGCGCTTGTAGTCATCCTCGTACTTGTTGAATATCTGCATGAAGAATTCGGCGAAGGAGTTGATGTTCCAGATGCTCACCTGCCGTTTCATCCTGGCTATCAGTTCCCTGTCGGCACTCGCCATGATGCCGAGTCTCAGTCCCGGTACGCCGTAGCTCTTGGAAATCGACTTCATGACAGCCATGTGCGGATAGCGTTCGAGGTAAGCGTCGCACAGCATGGAAGAGGTCTCCCACGACTCGCTGAAGTCGACGAAACTCTCGTCCACTATGAGTCGTACGCCCCGTTCCTCGCACCAAGCGGCAAGGCGGCATAGGTCGGGTAGCGGGATGAAGTTGCCCGAAGGGTTGTCCGGGTTGATGAGCAGGAGTGCGTCCACTGGATGATTCCCGAAATGCACCATGAGGTCGTCGGCGGTGTAGCGGAAGTCTCTGTTGCGTGGTATGAAGGCAACCACCTTCGACTCGTCCGTGCGGTTGGGGTATTCCTCGAAGGTAGGTCGTGTCACGCCCAGTGTACCCTCCACGTTCTCCATTAGGACCTTGATGAGTTCTGCCGCCCCGTTGCCCGGAATGATGTACTCTTCCTTCACGCTCCAGCACTTGCTGGCAAGCAGGGTGTTCACCTTCATGCCCGAAGGGTACTCGCCAAGTAGGGTGCGGAAATTGGCCTCCATCTCGTCTATTATCTTTGAACGGCGGAAATACGGGTTCACCAGATAGCAGAAGTCCAGCATCTGTGGGAATCGCCAGAAGCCGCCGTACCGGGTGTAGTATTTGTGCAGCAGTGCGTCGGTCTCCGAAAACAGGGCCTCGGCGATGTCCAGGTCCTGCTTGTCGTCTATCTCGTACCATTTCTCCCTGCCTATGGGCAGAGCCTTGAGGTCTTCGCTGTTGAGGAAGGTGATGATGCGCAGCACGTTCTCGTAGTACTCGTTGTTGCCCACCACCTTTGTGTATGCTTCCAGGAAGGGGACGTACTTGTCCCGGCTGAAGGATTGGCTGAACTTGTAGATGTTCACCGTCTTGTAGTACTGTCCGACATGGCTGTAGTTGAAAGCTGCCTTCGTGACGAAGTTCACTATGCGGCAGTCCTTGTCAATGCACACCATGGTGCCGTCCATCCACGCCTCGTACTTAGCCACGAGGGCGAGGTTGGGCGATGGGTTTTCCAGCAGCATCGAGAGCAGGCGGTCCTCGAAGATGAGGTCACTTTCCAAGAGCAGCGTGTCGTCCTCCTGCAGCCTTTCCTTGGCGAGTGCCAGGCTGTAGATGTTGTTGGTACGGTCGTAGATGGGATTCTCGACGTATTCTATCCTAAGTCCCTTGTACTCCGTTCCCACGTGGTCCATGAGCTTCCTTCCTTCGTAGCCTACCACGATTACTATGCGGTTCAGGTTGAGGTGGCAGAGTTGGTCGAGCATGCGGTCTATGAGTGGTATTCCGTTCACGGGTACCATGCACTTGGTGTTGTTGCGGGTATATTCGCCCAGTCTTTTGCCCATTCCAGCGGCAAGGATGATGGCTTGCATTCTTTTGCTCTGATTATATTGAAAATAACGTTAGGGAGTCGCGATGAGGCTCCATAGGTGCAAAGTTACGAAAAAATCGAATAGCCAGCCAAAAATCAACCGATTTATTTGGCGGGTTTGGCAAATAGCCGTATCTTTGCGGGGTGTTCTACAAATTAGTTTTTATGTCCATTTGTGGGTGCCTACATACGCTTGGTCGCTTATTGCCCCTAACTTGCATATTTCTATTTTTCAATCAG
>SFXD01000036.1 GCA_004559785.1 bacterium
TCGAAAAGAAGCCGATAAGTTTGAATGTATGATACGAATCCTTTTTGAGCAGATTTCTCATAACAGGATAGAGAGTCTGTCGCTATCTAAGCAGAGAGACGAACTCCTGCCACTCCTGAAGAATGGTCAAGTGTCGCCTCTAAATTGCGACTGATGTCGCCATTTACGGCTTCGGCTCGGCATAGTGACCCCGAGCTTTCCCTCTGCTCTCGCCTCGCGCGTAAATTCTGATTTATAGGCATGCATCTTGTTCAACATCTTTATTCAGCTATCGCAAGTAACATTTCATGGTTATTAATGGTGAAACAAGCCACCTGTAGGGCCTTACACGAGGTAAGACCCTACGGTTACGCCAATGGGATTATTGTCAGGTCACACCCCACCCATTACCCCCTTAGACAGGAGGGTTGAGGGGTGTCTCCCATTGTTCACGGCTCATGGTCAATTACTTCACAAGCACCTTGCGGTCGCCCCTGATGTACACGCCCTTGCGCGATGGGTCGGACACGGCACGTCCGCCGACATCGTAGAGCCGGCTGCTGTCTTCGCTCTGGCCGATGGAGGAGATGGATGTAATGTCGTCGTCGATGCCCATCACCACGATGCGTATCTTCTGGGGCTTGTTGATGACCTGCGAGCCGCGAGGCTCCATCGACAGATACCATCGCATCGGGGACAACGGGGTGTCCCTGTCCGTCGACAGCGAGAGCACGCCGCCATCCAACATGTAGTAGCCGGAGGACTGCATCGTCTCGCCGCTTACTTGCGAATAGGTGCCTTTGATGCTGTATACGGTGTTCATGCTCGAACAGGTGAACACTTCATCTGCAGTCGGGCGCAAGTTCACGTTGTTCACTACTATCGACTTGTCGCCCTGCTGCCTTGCCCTGATAAGGTATGGGTGGTTGGGGATTGTGCTGCCGCCCGTAAGGCGGATAATCTCCATGGTGGTGACGTCGAACGAGCCGTTGTCATCCTCGTCGTACTGGTGGAACATGTTGATGGCCGCCACCTCGAAGTCCTTCTCCCACTCCTCCTGCGAGATGGAGAACGGGACGTACAGCGGCTGCCACTCTGTGTCGGCAAAGGTACGCTTATACGTGAGCACGTCGTATTTCTTCTGCTCGGTTTCGCCGTACGGTTCTCCGTCCACTATCTCTCTGGTAACCGACATCGGCACGGTTTGCACGTACAGGTCGGGCATGAGCTGGTCGTACCCCACCACGGCAGAGACATACTGCCTGGTGATGCCGACACCCTCGCAGTCGGGCTTGCCGCTGAAGCGTACCTCAAGCACCCTGGCTCCCGCCTGTACCTGCACCGGCTGGTTTTGCATGTTGACTATCACGAAGCGCCATGCGTTGGGCATGGTTTGCCTGCTGAATACGGAGAAGCCTTCCAGCGGCTGGCAAGCCACAACCTCTGCCATGCCGAGGCTGTCCAAGCCCTCGGCCGTGACGTCGAACTGCAATGCGTAGACGGGGTCTTCGGACTTGAGCGAGACGGCCAGCAGATAGCGCGGGTCGTCGCTCCCCTCCATGAAAACGGCCTCCATTATGCCCTGGCACCACGACTGCATGGTGCAGAGCAAGAGGAGCATTGACATCAAATATCTGTTTTTCATCTTCATGAGTCTTTTTTTCTGTGTTACTTCTGGTTGAGAATTATGTTGACGAGGGTGGTTACGTCGGCTATGGTCACCCTGCCGTCGCCATTCAGGTCGGCATTTGGCTCGAGGCCGCCGAGGTTGCCGATGTCCTCGCCGCTGTCGTTCCTCAATGTAATGTAGGTGTCGTATGCCGTCACGTTGGTCGTTTCCTCCAGCGAGCCGTCTTCAGCCACCTTCCATGCTCCCAATGGGTTGCCCGTAGAGAATGTGCCCCTCCATGTAAGGTGTATGTCGGATGCAGGCTTCAGCACGCCGCCTCCCGTAAGGCTCGTAAATACCTCTATGCCTACCTCCCTTGCCTCCGTGTTGTCGGTCAGGGTCGTCTCGTCCGTGCTCTGGAAGAAAGGCTTGGTGCCACCATCCGATACCACCGCCACGAACGGGGTGCCTGCGGGGATTGCGCCATCTTGCTCCTTGAAGAAGATGCCAAGGCTGGACATGCCCTTGTCGAGCACAGCCAAGCCAAACGGCACGTATATCGCATCCACTCCCTTGGCATGTGCCATGTCGGTGTTGAACGGCAGGCAGAATGTGGCATACGCACCTGCCTGCCCTGAGCCCTGCGTCCTGGTGTATGTTACGTTGCCGGCCTTGTACGTGCCTGGCACTATAGCCACGGCATCGTCGATGAGGTTCAGCACTGGGTCGAACCTTGCCTCAAGGTCGTCGCTGACCTTGGTGAACAGTTTCCACCCCTCTGCCTCGGCGTACTTAGCTTTGCTGATGGGGCAAACGTGCAGGGTGCAGAGATAGGGGTTGTTGTAGTTGTCGGCACTCATGTTGCCCGTATAGCAGAATGTGTAGTCGCTGTAGATGCCCGTCAATGCGGGGGGCTCCTGCGAATAGCAGTTTAGGGCGGTGAGGGCGGTGCAGAAGGCCAAGGCACCCGTACCCACCTCGGTTATGGTGGATGGCAGGGTAGCCTCCGTGACGGAGGTGAGCAGCAGGAATGCGCCCTGCCCTATGGTGGAGACTCCCTCCTCGACGGTTATCTTGGTGATGGAGTTCGATAGGTTTATCCACGGAGCCAAGCCAAGTCCCGACGGATCCTGCTCTATGACGCTCTTTATCTGGGCAATGGCCGTCTGTACGCCGAACTTGCGTATGGCAGCGAGTATCATCGTAGGACCTACCTGCTGGATATACCCTATTGCCTCGATGCCGTAGTCGTACATCCTGCCCGTTCCGGAGATTATCAGTTCCCCGTCCTCCGTGAGTTTCCAGTATACGTTTTCCCCACACTGTCCCTCGGCTACGACAACCTCCTCTGCCTGTTTCACGACACCCTCTCCGACGCCCTTCAGCACGGGATACAGGCTGCCCTGTATGAAGTAGTCGCCACTGGGGTCGAGCAGGTTCAGCACGGTGGAATTTGCGAACTCCTCCGCGCTCTTCTCCGTGGAATAATTATGCGACGGAGAGGAATTGACCAATCCGTATGCCAACTTGACACTGGGCGAGATGCTGAATCCGTATCCGGCGTAGCTGGCTACCACGGCTCCCGTTGCCGACTTGTTGTAGCATGTGATGTTTCCATAGTTGTGGCAGGACGTCAGCACCAACCCCGTATGGTTGTGGGGACTTGCAATGCCACACGACCCGTAGGCTCCGCAATAGACGGATCCTGTATTGTAGCAGTAGGAAACCGAGCCGCCGCTGTCCACTGCACCTACTATTCCGCCTGCACAGTTGCCGTTGCGCCCGTGGCTGCCGCAGTATTGCCCGTAGCAATGCACCTTGCCTGCATTGTAGCAAGCCACTACCTTGGTGTTCCCCGCCGACTGTCCCAGGATGCCTGCAAGCAACGAACTCTTGGAGTACATCACGCAGGTGTTGAAGCAGTTGGTTATCGTACTGTTGCTGGCAAGTCCTGCCACGCCACCCGTACGGCAGCAGCCGTAGATGTAACCGTCCTCCACGCCTACGTTCTCCACTACGGCACCGGCGATGTAGCCGAAGAGACCGTTGTATTCCTTGGTGGAATAGATGTAGATGCCTTTCACGGAGAAGCCCTTTCCGTTGAAGTGCCCCTTGAATACTCGGGAGGAATTGCCTATAGGCACCCATTGCTGTCCGGCGGCCACCAGTTCGCGGGACTCGTTGAGGATTCCCTCGTTGAGGACGATGTCGTTCAGCAGTTCGTAGTATGCACCCTGGTAGTTTGTTGAATTGTTGACAAGGTAAGCCATGTTGGCCAGTTGCTGTGCAGTGGCTATCTGGTAGGGCGAGGATTCCGTACCGCTACCCCCTGCAAAGGGGTTCTGCGGGGCAGAAGACGGGTAAGACCATGTTGCCAGGGCCTGTGCCTTTCTGGCCGGTGCCTTGAACGCCTTTGGAGCCGGAGCCCTGTTAGCCACTTCGCAGGTAGACATGGACGGTTCTTCCTGTGCCCATGTCAGGGATGTTAGCAAGAACATCAAAAACAATGTAATCTTTCTCATTGTGTTGTACTTATGTTAATTTGTAATTGTCGAAATAAAGGCTTGCCGCACGCAAATATACAAAAAATCTTCAAACGAATATTTTCCGACACTGAATTTTTTCCGTTTTCTTTCAAATTTCGTCTTTACCTCGTCCAACTCCCAGTCACGATGGTCATTAGGGGCGGTGAGCCATGAGAGACCCCCTCAATCCCCCTGTTTAGGGGGAAGAGCCGTGAGCAATGAGCAGTGAGCGATGAGCAGTGAGCAATGAGCTGTGTGCAATGGCTCACAGGCACATACGAACGGCAGAGCCAGCCTCCCTGCCTATACAGGAGGGGGCTGGCTCCGAGTCTTTTGGGGATTTCCCCAAGCAAGCGTGCGAAATTACTTCACCAGTACCTTTTTGCCACCCATGATGTAGATGCCGGGGGCAAGAGGCTTAGTGACACGTGCTCCCGTCAGGGTATAGATGCCGTCAGCCTCGGCACGCTCTTCCGTCACCTCGCCGCATTCCCTGATGCCTACTACGTCACCGCCCTGGTCGGCTGCCTGTGCAGGGGTAATCATGAGGATGTTGCGTACCTCGAACGTAAGGTCTGAGCCATTTGTCATGTCCCAGCGAATCCAGTGGTCGGCCTTGCCCCATCCGAATGCGGTGCGCACCTCCTCAAGGTCATAGTAGGCATCCTTCCACTCGTCGCTCTGCTTGAGCTCGCCGTACAGGTAGTTCTTGCTACCGTCGAGGTTTGGCGTTGCGAAGAAGATTTCGCCATCTGCCACGTCGCGTGTGGCACGGTACTGGAAGTGCAGTACGGTACGTTCCTCGTCAAGGTCGGCATAGAATCCCGAGAAGCCGGCATAGGGGTTGGCACCCGTGACGGTGATGGAGTAGGTGAACGGTTCTGTCTGCTCTACGAAGACTCCGTTGGTAGCCTTGGTGTCGTTGTACTCAAGGTAGTCGGGGTACTTGGCAAGCATTGCCTCTGCTGCCTCTGCTGCCTCTGCCTCGTCGTACCTGCCCTCCTCGAAAGCAAACCATGCATTTTCGTATATGCAGTCGGAGAGAGCCTCGAAGTCTTCTGGACTCAGCGGCTGCATTGTCCACTTGTCCTGAATGCGGTTAGCCACGTCGAGCAGGTTTACGTATGCTGCCTTCTCCTGGCGTATGGTCTGGAATGCCTCGCTATAGGTAGTTACCAGTTCGAGCCTGTCCTCGGCAGTAGATGCCGTCTGGGCACCTTCGATGGCATTGGCGAGGACTTCCCTCTGTCCGATGCCGAAGTTGGGATAAGCCTTGTACTCGTCGGACGAAGGAACGTAGTCGAGGAGCGTCTGCGCACGGTTGCCCATGTCGGTAAGTGTGCGTCCCAATCCTTCAGCAGCCTCATCGAGAGAGCCGAGATAGTAGAGGCGTGCGTTGCCGAAGCCCGTCCAATCCCAGTTGTATCCGGTGCCCGTATCGCGTATGCCTACGGTCAGGGTGCTGTCCGTGACGAGTACAGCCACATGGTTGTCGTGGCGGCCGACGCCTATGGCATATCCCACGCTCTGCACGCCATGGAGTCCGTAGCCGGTAACCTCTCCATAGTCGTTCGTCAGTTCGAGGTCGGGAATGTTACCTTCCAGGTAGCAGTTCACTCCGCTGACGGCTTCATCCACGGGCACCTGTCCCTCCTTGATGCTCATTACATAGTTCTCGTTCTGGTTGGCGTATACCACTGCGGCGAGGTTATCGCTCGTAGGTATGTCTCCAGGCCTGTAGCCGGCCGTCATGACGAACTCGTACACGCCGTTCTTGATGCCCCTGAGTGTCTGCGAGAGGTCGAAAGCCCTGGTAGATTCTGCCGCATAGTAGCCGTTGTCGGCACGTCCCGTGGCAAAGCCTGGCGTACCGTCCCATCCGTTCCATCCGTCTGAGAAGTCGGGGTTGGCGAGCATGGTAGTGATGTCCGCTCCAGCTCCGTAACCATAGAATACTGCATCCTTCTGCATCTGCTGCATCAGGGCAACCTCCTCCTCGAGTTGTGGGATGCTGAGTGTGTGGTTCTCGATAATGTACAGGTAAGAACCATTGGGGAAGTTCTCGTTTGGCTCTACGTAATCCGTAACGTATTCCCTGAGCATGTCCATCTGTTTGCAGTCGAGGTCGTCGCGGTCTATGACGAAGATTTCCATCTCCGCTGCAAGGTTGTCGTACTTGGCGTACGCCTGAGCCGAGAGTGCTATGGAATCCTGCATTGCCTTGAGGGCATTGTACGTATCTACGAGGTCATCCATGTCTTCGGGTTCCTCTATGGCGGGTGCGGCATCCAGGTAAGCGTCAATCAGCGACTGCTGTGCAACGACGTCGGTGTCGAAGTTACCAAGGCTGTCGGCCAGTTCCGCCTTGATGGCGAGGAAGTCCTCCTGCGTGCCGAACGAGAACTCGCTCATCTGCATCTTGTTGCCACTGTATGGTTCAAGTACCTCTACCTTATAATATTTATAGCGAGGAGCCTTGTTCTCGGTAAATCCGAAGTATGCCGGGGCAAAGCTTGCAGCAGGCAACCTATCCCTGCCGATGCTGTCGCGCTGATCTACAAGCTCCCATCCCTCAGCGTCTGCCTTGGCATCGCTGTCCTTCTCGAAGTTGGCTCCGTAGACGTTCCATTTCTTCCAGTTACGCTCGGGGCTTAGTCCTGTGTCGTTGCCGGTAACGAGGGTGTAGAAGAAGGGTGCCTCGGCATCAGATACCCTGAAGACGCAGTTGGCTATGGTGAAGTCGCCCACGCCCCACTTGGTACTGGTGTCTCCGTCCACCAATGCTGCAAATCCCTCCTTATCGTTGAATCCTGCCGTACCGTTGACGGCAAGGTATGCGCCATTCAGTGCAGCCATGAGCAGGTTGTCGAGGTAAGCTATCTCGGTATTGACCTGTGCGTCCGTTAGCTGGCAGTTTTCTATGATGTACAAGTACGAACCGTTGGAGAACTCGTATCCGGGCTCTACCTCCTCGGAGATGTACCTGTGCAGGAATTCTGCCACGGGACCTTCAAGCCCATCTATCGAGTACACTACCACGCCTACCATCTCCTGGTATTTGGCGTAAACCTCCTGCGAAGCCACTATGCTGTTCTGCAGGGCGGTAAGTTCGTTGTAGAGAGTGCCAAGCTGGTTGATGCTTGTAGAGGACTTCAGGCTCTCTAACTTGGCGTTATAGTCGTCGATGAGCCCCCTGTATGCAGGTGTCTCAAGGTCGAAGTAGGAGAACAGGTCGATGTATTCGTCCCTCAGTGCGAAGAACGATGCCTGGTTGCCGAAAGCGAACTCACCCATCTGCATTGTGCTGCCATCCACGAGTTCGTCTATCTCGATCTTGAAGTAGCTGTACTCCTGTGCAGGTGCGTTGGAAAGGTAGAAGTAGGCCGTGGCGTAGCTGGCAGCTGGCAGCATGTCCTTGCCGATGTTGGTCTTCTTGTCTATCAGCACCCATCCCTCTGCATCGACAGTGGCCTGTTCCTCGCTGTCGAAGTTGGCGGCATATATGCTCCATGTCTTCCAGTTACGGCCGGGGTTGTTGCCCGTGTCGTTGCCGGTAACCAACTTGTAGTATGTAGGCTTGATGGGGGCTGAGGTAGAGAATATTACGTTGTTCTTTGCCTTCTTGGTACACCACTTTGTGGTCTCAGTGCCATCGAAGAGTGCGCCGAACGACTCCTGTGCGTTGGCACCGTCGGTTCCGGAGATGCCAATGTAGGAAACGTCAATGGGTTCGCCAAGGTCCGACGAGTAGTTGGCTATTAATCCGTTGATGAAGGCTACCTCGCCGTCTATCTCGGCAACGGACAGGAGCAGGTTCTCGAAGATGTAGGGTGCAGTTCCGTTGGGATAGGTCTCGCTGGGTGCAATGTTCTCGTCGAGGTATGCAGCCACCAAGGCCTTGCCTGCCGCATTGATGTGTCCCTCGTTGTACTCGTTCCTCAGCCTCTCCACTACGCCTTCCAGCGTGGAGTATGCTGCCTGCGAGGACAGGATGTTGTCGCGCAGCGTGGCACACGTGGAGTAGGCGGCGATGATGCCCTCCACGTCACCCTCTGTGAGCATGGCTTCCAGAGCCTTGGGGAATTGCTCGACGAGGCTCTTCTGCGCCCTGACGTCGTAGTCGAACTTCGCCACGCGCTGGTAGTAGGAGTTGCGCACGCTGTTTATTTCGTACTTGTTGTAGCCGAAGCCGAACTCAGCCATCTGCATCTTGTTCTTGCCGCCGGTGGCGGTGATGTTTATCAGGTAGTACTGGTAGCTCTCGTCCACTGGCTTGTTGAATCCGAAGAGTGCTTCCGTGTACCTGGCTGCGGGGATGCGGTCGGAGCCTACTCCCTTCCTGTCGTCTATGACGTTCCACTTGTCAGACTCCAGGGTGGCCTCGTCATCGCTGTCGAAATTGGCACCGCTAATCGTCCAATCCACCCAGTTACGGTCGGGGTTGGTGTTGGTGTCCTTGGCGGTGAGTACCCGGTAGAAGTCGGCCTTGATGGGCTCGTCGGCCTTGACAATCACCCATATCGGGGTATTGTCGCCTCCCCACTTGGTTTGCTGGTTGTTGTCGACCAGGTTGGCGTATGCGCCGTCTCCCCACAATCCATCGCGTCCCTTGATTGCCGTGAGCGGAATGGAGGGTGCAGGTTCGCTGAAGGTGAACTCGGACATCTGCATCGTGCCTGCGTCGGAGATGCTGACGATTTCCCTCAGTTCGACCTTGAAGTACTTGTACTCTGCCGAGGGGGCTTCCGTGCAGACGAATCCCGTTGGCTGGTTGTTGCCAGCGGGGAACTCTGCCACGCTGAGTTGCTCGCGCTTGTCAATCAGCGTCCATTCGCCTGCGTCGCGCGTGGCCTCCTCGTCGCTGCCGAAGTTGGCGGCATACACCTCCCATGTCTTCCAGTTGCGGTCGGGGAACGTCTTCGTGTCGAGACCCGTGATCAGGGTGTACGACTCCGGGGTGAAGGCATGGTCTGCCTTGAACACGATGTAGGCTCCGTCGAATTTGTTCATGCACCATTTCGTACTACGACTGCCGTCAACGAGCATGTCGTAACTCTCGTTGGCATTTCCTGCCGTACCGTGAAGGGCTGTCAGCAGGACATCCTCTGCCAGCGAAGGCAAGGCAAGCAGCATTGCAGTGCCGAGGAAAGCCTTCCGCAGATTGTGAATTGGAATTGTTCTCATGACTCCTTTGATAATTTATGTTGGGTTAAAAACGTCAAATAATGGATATGTTGCGCTGCAAAGGTACGAAATCTGGATTTTACGCACAAATCATTATGCAAAAAAAATCCCAGAATAATAAAATTGCAACACTTTGCGGACTTTCATGGAGTACTCAGGTATTCGTTCCTTGCTGCACTATGTCGCCCTTCCTTCCCCCTGCGACAGTGGGGATTGAGGGATACTTGGGGGATTGAGGGGGCCTCTCATTGCCCACAGCTCATTGCTCACAGCTCATTGCTCACAGCTCACAACTCATTGCCCCATAAAAAAGGTGTGCCAGCCACCATGTAGACCAGCACACCCAAAATGTAATATCTTGTCAAGCAAAGCCTCTGCCGCTACATCTCCACGGTGTAGGTTCCTGCCTCGTAGTCCTTCGACTCCTCGCTGCCTGGCAGGGTGACGGTAGCCGTGGCTCCCTTTGGTATGGTGAAGTTCCAGATGCACTTGTCACCCTCGTACTTCCACTCGCTCTTGATGAGGCCTGCCGCAGACTTGTACTCAGCCTTGACGAAGCCAAGCCTCTTGTCGGGAACGGGCTTCATGATGATGTGCTTGAAGCCGGGTTCGCTGGGGTCGGCTGAGATACCTGCCACAGTCTCCCATATCCACTCGCATACGACTCCGTAGGCGTAGTGATTGAAGCTGTTCATACCCTGTGGACCCATGCCCTTGTCTATCATGTAGCTGTTCCAACGCTCCCAGATGGTGGTGGCTCCGTTGTCCACGGAATACAGCCAGCTGGGGTTCTTGCGCTGGAAGAGCAATTCGTAGGCGATGTCCGCCATGCCGTTTTCGGTAAGCGTGGGCATCAGTATCGAAGTGCCGAGGAAGCCTGTCTGCAGGCAGTTGTCGTGCTCCTTGAAGTTCTGGCGAAGGCGTGTCACCATGGCATCCTTTGCCTCGCCCTCTAGCAGGCGGTTCTTCAGGGCGAAGAGGGCGGGTGTCTGCATGGTGTTGAGCAGTTCTGTCTTGAAGGTGCCGTCCTCGTTGAGGAAGGTATCCCTCAGGTACTGCCTTGCCTCAGCCTCCATCTTCTCGTACTTGGCGGCGTCGCGTCCAGTTGCCTTTGCCATGTCACGCATCATGCCGGCGTTGAGAGCCCAGTAGCTGGCACCCAGGTAGCTCCAGTATACGTACGTCTCGGGACGGTTGACGTGGTTGCCGTTCTCGTCCACCATGCGTATGGTGCCGCTGCACGACTCCAAAGGCTCGTAGCTCAGCCAGTCGCCCCAATTGAAGTCGCTGTTCTCCGCTGCCAGGGCATGGTGGTCGTACTTGGTTTCGTTGATGTGGTTCATCAGTTTCTCCATGGCTGCCCAGTTCTCGGCCACGATGTCTTCGTCGCCGAACTGCTTCCATACCACCCATGGCACTATCACGCCGGCATCGCTCCATCCGAGGCGCATCATGTCGCCGGGCATTGCACCGTACTGTGCCTGTGGAGCCACGCCGGGGAAGGCACCCGTGGGGCTCTGTGTGTCGCGCATGTCACGCATCCACTTGTGGAAGAAGTCCCTGGTGTTGGCAAAGTACGTACCTGTCTCCGAGAACACCTGCGTGTCCGCCGTCCACCCAAGACGCTCGTTGCGCTGCGGGCAGTCGGTGGGTACGGAGAGGTAGTTGGAGCGCTGTCCCCAAATGGTGTTGGATATCAACTTGTTTACGAGGTCGTTGCCAGTGGTGATGGTGCCTGTCTCCATTTCCTTGGAGATGGACGTGACGGGTATCGACTTGATGCTGTTGATGGTCACCTTGGCAGTCGCAGTAACGGAGATTAGCCTATATCCGAAGAAGGTGCAAGTGGGATGGTACTCCACGGGCTTGTCCGAGGAGGCGAAGGTGTATGTCATGCGCATCCCCGTGTCCGGAATCCTCAGGTTGAGCCTGTGTACGCTTCCCTCAGGTCCGTCCATGCCGCGGCTCTTGGCACCATTGCCGTCGTTCAGCAGCTCGGACACCACGCACGTGAGCGTGGTACCCTCCTCGGCATTGAACACGAACGAAGGCACGGCGGCACAGTTCTGACCGAAGTCCACTACGAGGTTCTCTCCCGGCTCGAGCACGATTTTCTCGCCGGCCTTGTATTCCTTCTTCACCACTACCTTTCCGTACTCGTCGGCGTTGGCACCTTCCACGGTGTCCCACGTATACGTCTTGACGGGAGTCAGGGTAAGGTCCTCGCGCAGGTATATCTCGGCACCGCACGTGGGCAGTATCTCGCCCTTGAACTCGTCGTTCACCTCTGGCGTGGAGAGCTTCTCGGGCGTGTCATACCCGGGCAGCTCGCGTGCGTCGTAGTCCTCTCCGTCGAAGATGGCGGCATGCTTCACGGGTCCCGCTATGCCTGCCTTCCAGTTAGTGGTGTCGGTACCGTACAGTTTCCTGGTGCCATCGGAATATATCACTTCCAGCACACTACGGAAAGCGCACTTGCGGCCTATCATGCCATCGTGTCCTCCAGGGGTGATTATCTTGTCTGCCCACCATCCCGGGGTGACCTGTGCGGAGAGTACGTTCTCGGCTCCCTCCTTGGTGTTGAGCATGTCCGTAATGTCGTAGGTGAACGAACGCTTCGTCTTCTCGTAGTGGGTGAATCCGGGCTTCAGTATTTCCTTGCCCACGGTCACTCCGTTCACGTGCAGCTCGTAAACGCCCAATCCCGACGTCATCCACTTGGCAGACACCACCTTCTTCTCGTTCTTCAGCGTGCTGACGAACCAGTTGGCTCCGTCGGCAGCTCGCGTGCCGTCTACTACGGTGCCCGTAACGACAGGGGCATCCACCACGGAAATCCATTCCGATACATCCCAGGACGTGTTCTCCAACGCCTCTGTCAACTTGCCGTTCTCACGGCTTCCACTACAACCTGCCAGGGCCATCACTACGAAGCCTGCGGCAGGAAGCCTCCTTAGAATCCTTGTCTTCATCAATTCTGCTTTTTTGAATGTTGATATAATTTGGTATACGTTTTCATAATACTCCCTCAAATTCAGGTGAAGAAAGCAAAAGCCTCCCGGCATGAAATGGCTGCTCTCGCATCATCAACACCTGCAAAATTAATAAAATTAAAGAGAACAGCAAGGTGAATGCGAATAAATATGTGTCTATTTTGGTAGTTTCGCACATTTTGGCATACATTTTCTTTCGTCATTATCCAAAATTAAATAACTTTGCATCAACACACACACATTTTTTTACGTATAACCAACAACTTTTTTATATAACTAACATCTAAAGCAAATGAAACTAAACAGAAGATCTTTCATCAAGAGGACGGCTGCTGGCACGGCCCTGTTCAGCATCCTTCCCAGGGAAGTGATGGGCAAGATGGGAGGGGGAGGCAACTACATCGCCCCCAGCGACCAGCTTACCAGAGGCATCATCGGTACCGGTGGCATAGGTAGGAGCGGGCTTCATTTCCAGAGCGACCAGACATGCCGCCTGGTAGCCCTGTGCGACGTCGACCAGAACCACCTGGATGCTGCCATGAAGCAGGCAAAGACCAGTTTCAACGAAACGCCCAAGGCTTATCACGACTTCCGCGAGCTAATCCACGACGCAGACGTAGACATTGTGCACATTGCCACGCCAAGCCACTGGCACGGCATAATGGCAGTAGAGGCCGCCAATGCCGGAAAGGACGTGTTCTGCGAGAAACCCATGACTCGCACCATCGGAGAGGGCAAGAGGGTGGAAGAGGCCATCAAGCGGAACGGCAGGGTGTTCCGGCTGGACACATGGTTCCGCTTCAAGGACACCTTCTACGGGCTCGGCACGGACGTAAAGCCACTGAAGAAACTGGTGGACAGCGGATTGCTCGGATGGCCCCTGAAGGTGCGTATTTCCGGCGCGACGGGATTCACGTGGAAATTCTTCTGGACAGGCAAGGAGAACCTGGAGGTGCAACCCATACCCAAGGAGTTCGACTACGACCTCTGGCTGGGTCCCGCGCCATACAAGCCATACAACGTCCACCGCACGCACCAGACGTTCCGCGGATACTGGGATTACGACGGTGGCGGACTTGGCGACATGGGACAGCACTATATCGACCCCGTACAGTACATACTGGGCAAGGACGACACGTTCCCCATTAAGGTTGAGGTGGACGCTCCGCAACAGCACCCCGATGCCGTCGGCATCTGGCGCAGCATTACGTACACATACGAGGACGGATGCCAGATAATCCTCGAGGGGGAAGGTTTCGAGAGCCAGGGCAAGGTGCCCTACATCGAGGGTCCCAAGGGCAAGGTGTACAAGGGCTTCGAGTGTACCATACCCAACGTGCAGGAGATTATCAACGAACTGCCCGACCCGCCACAGCGCAATACCGACTTCATAGAATGCGTGCGCAACAGGAGGCAGTTTGCCCTGAACGAGAGCAACGGGCACCACAGCGCAACCATCGTCAACATGGGAGTTTGTGCCCTGAGGCTCAACCGCACGCTACATTTCGACCCCAAGACACAGACATTCCTCGGCGACGACGCCGCCAACCTGCTCGTCAACCAACCCATGAGGGGCGAATGGGGCAAACTAATCTAATCACCCATCACTACCAACACACTATGAACAAGAAGATGAACAAGAAGATAACCAACATACTGCTTGCCGTCATCGTCGCTTTGTCGGCAGCAATGCCCTCTTTCGCACAGGACGCAAGGCAGAGAAAGGTAGAAACCATAGTACAGGACGTACTGGCACAGATGCCCGTGCAGGACAAGGCCGACCTGGACAGGGAGATGGAGGACCTGGCAAAGTCCGCCCCTCAGTCGGTGCAGATGCTGGCACAGATGATGCAGCCGGCCGAGAAGGCTTCCAACAACCTCCTGGAGTACGCTATCAGCGGAGTCGTGGCCTACGCCTCGGCACACCCACAGTACAAGCAGGCGGTGAGCGATGCCTTGCAGATGGCAACACCCAGGGCAGCCGATGCCACGGCACGCCAGTTTCTGCAGTCGCAACTGAGGCTACTCGGAGAGGTGACTCCACCTGAATTTACCGCACATCAGGGGGCTGCAACGTATACGGCACAGTACGACAAGCTGACGGCTCTCGGAGACAAGGCCGCCGGTGAAATTGCCAAGGCTCTGAAAAGCAAGGACCGCGCATACAGGATGCAGGCACTGAAGTTTGCCACCGACCACGGAATGGCTTCCGACGAGGCTCTGCTCTCGAAGGTTGCCAAGGCATTCAAGTCCGCAAAGGAAGATGGCAAGGTTGACATCCTCAACTGGCTGGGCGACAACAAGGTGTCAAGCCAGACAAGCCTTATCGTCAAGGCTGTCAAACAGGGAGGTGCCGTGGCAGACGCTGCCCTGGAGGCTCTGGGACGCATTGGTGGCGACGAAGCCTGCGATGCCCTGCTCTCCGCCCTCGCCACCGAAAACGGCGACGCTGCCATGGAAGCCCTCAGGTGCATACCCGACAACCTGAACGGCAAGGTGCCTGCAGCAATCATATCCTCACAGGGAGAGAAGACCATCGCCCTTCTGAAGCTGGCTAACGCACGCAGGCTTCGCAACACGGGCGCACTGGTCATGGAACTCTGCAACTCGCTGGACGCAGAGGTGGCTAAGGCCGCACGGGAGGCTCTCTCGGGAGTGGTGGGCAAGGACAATGCCGCATCCCTGGCCAAGTGCCTCGACAAGGCTCCGCAGGAACAGGTTGCCAACTATGCCAAGGCTCTCAGGGCATCCGTAGGGTTCATGCAGCCACAGGAGCAATTGCAGCTCGTAGGTCAACTCATGCAGGGTGCTTCCAACACTTCCCGTTTCTACCCCATAATAGCCAGCACCGACACCAAGGAGGCCGTACAGCAGTTGCAGGAGGCCTGGGAGAAGAATGGCAGCAAGGAGGCTCTCGAAGCCCTGAAGACCTGCAACAACTTTGAGGCAAGCAAGGCTATGCTGACCGCCGCCAAGCAGGGCGACGACAAGGCTATGCTGAGATACGTACAGCTGGTGAGCGACAATGTCAGCGACCTCGACGACCGTTGCAAGCGCTTGTCCGACGCACTCGGCATCACCAAGTCCGCCAGTACAAGGAAAGCCATACTCAAGGCCCTTGGCTCCACGCCTACCATGACTGCCTTCACCAACGTCGGCAAGTACCTCGGCGACGACGAACTGGCTTACACCGCTGCATACGCAGCCAAGGATATCGCCGCCAAGTGTGAGGAGGAGCTCGACTACAAGCAGCTGTGCGAGACGCTTACCCTGGCCGCCGAGAAGATTAAGGTTGCCGGCTCTGCTGACGACGGATATGCCATCGACGAGATAAAGAAGATGATTGCAGAGGCTGAACCCTCACCCGTATACCAACTCTCCGAAGAGGAGGAGAAGGAAGGGTACGAAATGCTCTTCGATGGTACCAATCTCGACAAGTGGACAGGCAACAAGGTGGGTTACGTCCCCGTCAACGGCTGCATCGTCGTTACCGCCAACTATGGCAACGAGAGCAACCTCTACACCGTCAACGAATATCAGGACTTCATCTTACGCTTCGAGTTCTGCTTCACACGACCGGGCGTGAACAACGGCGTGGGCATACGCACCCCAATGGGAGTGGATGCGGCATACTACGGGATGTGCGAGAGCCAGGTGCTCGACCACGACGACCCAATCTACGAGGGGCTGCACGACTACCAGGTTCACGGTTCGGTATACGGAGTGATTCCTGCCAAGCGAATCAAGCATAAGCCTCTCGGCGAATGGAGCACGGAGGAGATTCGCGTACAGGGCAACCACATCACCGTCACAGTCAACGGAGAGGTCATAGTGGACGGCGACATCAGCAAGGCTTGCAAGGGACACAACGTGGCTCCCGACGGCAGCGACTACAACCCCTATACCGTCGACCACCGCAACCATCCCGGCATGTTCAACAAGAAGGGACACATCGGTTTCCTCGGACATGGTGCGGGCTTGAAGTACCGCAACGTACGCGTGCTCGACCTTAATGCCAAGGGCAAGAAGAAGTAGCAAAGGGACACGTCACGGTTGACCCGTAACCGCCCCAGGGCACAATACGGGAAAACCTTTACAATACGGGAAAAAAATAACTCCATCTTCCCTCGTAAGAGAAAACATCTTCCCTTGCGAGGGATTACTTTTGTCTCACCTGCATGTGTGTCGTCTAATGGGTATAAGTCCCCAAGCCACCCTAATAGCAGGAAGGCTATAGCCAAAGGCAAGGGTGTCCATAACGAGGTGGAATCTGAAGGAAGCCGGAGGCTGAGGACAAACGCCTATGATTAGCGTTTACCTCCTATTTGATTCTCTCGGGAGGAAAAAATATTTTCCACGGGAGGGAAAAATATTATCTACGGGAGGAAACCACATCCCAATGGCATCCCTGACGTGTACTGATTTTGGTTGACAGTTTTGTTTGTTAATACTAAAGTTGTTTACACTCTTGTTGTTTTATTCCTACTATGGTTGTCAGTTCATACTTTTATCAACATCTTAGGTTTACATTCGGTCCATTTGCAAGGAGGAACCCTGCAATCACCCCCCCCTACATCTTGAAGGGCGAGGACTTGACGAAGATACGGTAGTCGCGGATGCTCTCGGGTGCATTTTCCTCCATGCGCGGGAGTACCTGGAAGCCGGAGACCGTCTGCTCCTGACCCATGTCGATGACGATGTGGTGGGGGAAGGACACGCCCTGGTTGGTGCTCCAGTAGGTGCTCTCCTGCAGGTCGAACACCTTGGTGCCATTCTTGTTGCCCGTGACGACATCCTCGTCGTCTGCGTATGCCACGCTCCACGGCTCACGGCTGAGGCGGTTGCCGCCCTCGTCGAGAATATACAGCTCGGCAATGCAGCAATACTCGCGGTTCCAATGGCTGTTGAGTGCCTCTATGCAGAAGTAGCGGCCTCTTGCCGGCTTGTCGAACCTAACCTCCTGCCAGCCGTTGCCTGCCTTGAGCGTACCTTCGTTGACGGGTTTCTCGGAACTCAGGTCCAGTTGCTGCCCTTCCTGGCGATGCGTCTGCGGCTTGTCTATCTGCAGCATATTCAGTTCGGGCTTGTCCTGTCCCCATACGACAGCCTCCTTCGGACCAATTATGTCGAGCACTATCACTTCGTTCTCACCCTTCCTGAGCCAGCATCCGGGGCAGTACAGCGTCTGCTGGGGGCCTATGCTCCAGATGCGTCCCAGTTCATGTCCGTTGACGTACACCTGCCCCTTGCCCCATGTCTGGAAGTTGAGGAAGGTGTCGCCCACCTTCTTCAGCGTGAAGGTGCCGCGATAGAAGCCGCGGTTCTGGAACAGGTCCTTCCCGTCCTTGTTCCACATGGGCTTGCCGCCCAGCCGGAGGCCGTCGTTCTCCAGATAGCAGTCCTGATGGGCGAAGGCGTTGCTGGCGCGCTCGTAGGAGTCGGAGAGAGTGGCAATGTTCCACTGGCGGGGTTTGAAGACGGTTTCCATCTGGGGTGTCTGTGCGGTGATGACCACGTCGCTCACGATGCCCTTGTAGTCCTTGATGGCCTGGCCGAAGTTCACGCGGCCCATTCCCTCCACCAGGATTTCCAGCTCATCGCCCTCGTCGACAGGCGGCAGCACCAGGGCACCTTCGCCCTTCACGCGGTCGAGCTTGCCGATGAAACGGCCGTTGATGAACACCTGGGCATAGTCGTGCATCTGTGCCGTGAGCACACTGGGCACACCAATCCTGGGCAGGCGGGTGGCATAGTAGAGCATGCCCCATCCCAGGTCCATGTCCTCGAAGGTGAGCAGCGGCTTGCCCTTCACCACCTTGGTCTTGGCGTCGGTGCCGTTGAAGAGCGGTGTGAACTCCTTGAGCTCAAAGCGGGGCACCGTGATGATGGGCATGGGGGCCTTGGGGATGGAGGGCAGTTTCTTGCCGTCGTTGTAGCGCGCCATCATGGCACGCAGCTGATGGTACTTCTCGGTGGCATGACCGTATTCGTTGATGGGGGCGTCGTAGTCGTACGAAGTTACGTCGGGGGCATAGCCGGGCGAATTGGCACCTGCCCAATGACCGAACGACGTACCACCATGCGTCATGTAGAGCGAGAAGCTGATGTCCCTCTTGAGCATGGCCTCCATGCCGTCCACCATGTCCTTGGCGTTGCGCGTCTCGTGCCTGGCACCCCACTTGTCGAACCATCCGCTCCAGAACTCGGAACACATCTTGGGAGCATCCGGCCGCACCTCTCCCAGCCGCTTGAACTGCTGGTCGATGTCTGCTCCCGTGCCGAAGTTCATTGTCCACGTCAGGTCGTCGAGACCGTTCAGCTCGAAGTTACTGCTCCAGTCGCACTGGAACAGAGCCAGTTGGTTGCCGTATATCTCACGCAGGCAATCGCGTATTGCCATTACGTAAGGCTTGTCCTGTGCATAGCTGCCATATTCGTTCTCCACCTGCACCATTATGATGGGACCTCCGTTCTGTATGGTGAGCGGAGCCAGCTGCTTGCCTACCTCCTGCTCGAAGATGCGCACACGCTCCATGAAATATGGATCCAGGTGGCGGAGGTTGATGTCCTTCTTCTTCAACAACCACCATGGAAGTCCACCCATTTCCCATTCGGCGCACACGTATGGTCCCGGGCGCACTATGACGTACATGCCGTTCTTCTGCGCCAGACGGCAGAACTCTGCCACGTCGTTGCCCTCCGTAAAGTCGAACTTGCCTTCTTCCGGCTCGTGGATGTTCCAGAAGACGTACAGGCACACCGTGTTCATTCCCAGTGCCTTGCACATCTGGATGCGATGTTCCCAATAGGGGCGTGGTATACGTGGGTAGTGCATCTCGGCAGCTTTCACCACAAAGGGCTTGCCGTTGAGCATGAAGGAGCCCTTCCCTGCCTCGAAATGCCCGGGAGCAGGGTTGGCAAGGCTGGCATGGGGCATTGCCACGCACAGAGCCATGTAAAGTGTTATCTTGGCTACGGCCGTCAGGGTTTTGTCGGAAAAGAGATTCATGTTGGTTCAGTTTATAATGTCAGTGGCATTCTATAAAGGGGTGTTCTACAAATTAGTTTTTATGTCCATTTGTGGGTGCCTACATACGCTTGGTCGCTTATTGCCCCTAACTTGCATATTTCTATTTTTCAATCAG
>SFXD01000037.1 GCA_004559785.1 bacterium
TCATCCGCACATATTATATAAAGGAAGGTACTGACGAGGAAATTCCCTATCAAAGACCCACCACGGTAGACGATCTTTATCGTCAGATTGACTATATTCCTCTCGGAACCCTACAGTCTCTCATCAACACAATCATGGTCCGCTCGTTCACGGGTTCAGTACCAAGCAAGATGACCAAGTTGCGCGACGATGCCCAGGAACAATTGTTCTACCCCGAAGATGTTGACAAGATTGACACCTGCATCCTTGCAAGCAACGGTGCCGTATACGTAATGGACGAGATCTATGGTCCTGCCGGCTACACGTCAGTAACGTCACCCGCATACATCAGTACTACCAACAACATCATGAAGTGGGCAATTTATGATGAACGATACATGGGACTCAACTACTACGCATACCTCCACGACAGGCAGAACGAGTTCACATTCTTCCTCCCCAGCGACGAGGCCATGCAGTACTACTACGACCCCGTCAGCATGAAGAGCCGCACCCCACGTGTACTGACAATGACGTACGAAGGCCAGACATTCCCCATAAGGACAAAGTGCTACTCTTACATCTGCCCCTACAACGCAAGGGGCGACATGTCATTGGTTGGAACCATTGGCAATGCCCTGCAGGGAATGAATGCTACCATCAACCAGTCAGACATCATCAACCGTCTGAAGGATATCCTCGAAAGCCATACCATCGTACATGATGGCACCAACCCCATCCGCTCGGAGGACAACTACTACGTGTCCAAGAACGGAAATGCCATCAAGATAGTACGCGACGAGGAAGGCAACATCATCGAGGCAAAGGGCGGATTCCAGATTGAGAACGAGCGCAATGGCATCGTCAGCAGCACTCCTGGTCAAACATCGTCACCAAATCTTTCGACGGACTCAGGAACGGACAGACATACGTACTTGATTCTCCTCTGGTTCCTACATATCGCAGCGTATGGAGCATCTTCACCAACGATATGATGGATGACCAATACAACCCTTATGGATATTCAGACGAGGCATGGGAGCAGAACCCATATCGTGCATTCTATGAACTGTGCATGTTCCCAGGCTCCGAGGAACTCGTCAAGGGATGCGGTCTCGTAAGCCAAGCCCTTTCCACTGAGGAACAGAAATCGGCAATGAAGAAGTGCCGCATCTTCACCAACACCGACTATGCAAACGGACTTGACTATAACGTGCAGTTCTTCAACAACTATCACTACACCATCTTCGTCCCGACCAACGATGCCATCAAGGATGCGATAGCCAAAGGTCTTCCCACCTGGGAGGATATTGAGAAGGACTACAACTCGCATTGCAATTCAGAAGGCAATCTCCAGACATCAGAAGACAGTCTCCGCATCCAGACCAAGATTACATACCTTACGAACTTCATCCGCAACCACTTTGCCGACAGCAGCGTCTTCGCAGACAACTCCGAGGTTGAAGACAAGGAAATGGTGACAGCCAGCTACGATAGTGACAACGAACGTTTCTGCAAGATACACGTCGACCGAATAAAAGCAGGAGACAAGACCAAGCTCCGCGTATGCGACGACGAGACATACCTCAACGGCGACAAGAACAACAAGATCGAAACCGTCGACGAGGTCAACGGCAAGGACGTTCGCAACATACTCGCCCGTGACGTAAGTTGCAACAAGATACCGCGTGACGTGGCAGCAATGGAAGGTATCAGAATCGATGCTTCCAGTGCTGCTGTAATACATGTCATCGACGGCGTTCTCAACCACACTGCTCTTGTAAATGGTCGCCACGATTCCACATGGCAGAGCAAAGAATCATGCAAGAGATATTTGAAGAGATACGGGGCAAGGAAATAGCTTTTAATGATGTTTCACATATAAGGGGGGCACAAGTGAAGTGCCCCCTTATATGTAAACGTAATCTGTCCATGTCCAGATTGAAGAAAAAACAGAGTAACCATTCGATAAACTACAGATACTACTACCTATCATAGACAATTATAGCGACAACCACATTTACCTTAGTGATTGCCGCTATAACTTTTGTTCTATCTATCTGTTGTAGTCGTTACTGCCTATCCGCCGTATCTTTTGCAGTTGCAGTGGTTGCATTTTGCGGTTTCCATCTATGTGGTAGCAGTTCCACCAGTTGCTCATGCGTTTTCTCATAAAAAAAAGCAAAGAGTTTTGCGTTGAATTATGGAATAAGAACATTATTTTTGCAATCCATAATATTTGCACGATATGAGATTCTTGGACAGAAGAACCCACCCATTGACGGTGAAAACGAGAATGTATTCCTGCCGCAGGATGTCATCAACTAATTCTCATGATATCTTACTTTCCTGAAAGGTTATTAACCTTAAAGCCGAAAGGTTATTAACCTTACTGTCAATGAAGATAACTGACATTGGAAACGTAGCAAAATGACTTGACTCTGCCAGACAGGTCTTCCTATCCTCATAAATCCTAAAAATGGGAAACTTGGTGGAACTTATCATAGTTTCTTAGCCCGTAACGCTTGGGGTTTGGCTAAAAAAGCGTACCTTTGCAGTGGAATACAGGATAAGGTACGAGAATGATCGACAGAGTCACGATAGACAAGATATTGGATGCCGCCAACATCGTGGATGTGGTGTCTGACTTCGTCACGCTCAAGAGGAGTGGAGCTAACCTCAAGGGGCTGTGCCCATTCCATGATGACAGGACTCCCTCGTTCGTAGTGTCTCCTGCCAAGAACCTGTGCAAGTGCTTCTCCTGCGGGGAGGGAGGCAGCCCCGTACAGTTTATCATGAAGCACGAGAGCCTCTCCTACCCCGAAGCCCTGAGATACCTGGCAAGGAAATACGGCATAGAAGTCAAGGAGAAAGACCTCACGCCAGAAGAGATGCAGTCTGCCAACGACAAAGAGAGCATGTTCATCATCAACGAATGGGCTCTGAAATGGTTCAGGCAGCAACTAAACGAGACGACGGACGGCAGGGCAATCGGCCTTGCATACTTCAGGAGCCGTGGCTTCAGGGACGACATCCTCGAGAAGTTTCAGGTGGGCTTCTGCCCCAGTAGCCGTACTGCCCTCATGACGACGGCGGCCCTGAAGGAAGGATACCTCGAAAAGTATCTGGTGAATGTCACCAACAGCGACATGCCGCAGGCAAGCATAGGTACGGGACTATCCATCAAAAGAGATGACGGGACATACTACGACCGATTCAGGAACAGAGTGATATGGCCTATATTCACCATAAGCGGCAAGGTTGCAGGATTTGGCGCACGAGTGCTGGATGCTGCCACCAAGGGCGTAAGCAACAAATACATCAACTCGGCAGAGAGCATCATATACAGCAAGAGAAAGGAGCTGTTCGGCATCTATCAGGCAAGGGAGTCCATACGGCGCAACAATCTATGCTACCTCGTGGAGGGGTATACCGACGTTATGGCAATGCACCAGCACGGGGTGGAGAACGTGGTGGCCTCGTCGGGTACGGCACTGACCACCGAACAAATACGGCTCATACACCGGCTGACGGACAACATCACCGTCATCTTCGACGGAGATGAAGCTGGCATACATGCCAGCCAAAGGGGCATCGACATGATACTGGCAGAGGGCATGAACGTGAAACTGCTGCTGCTGCCAGACGGAGACGACCCCGACAGCTTCGGCAGGAAGCACAACGCACAGGAATACCAGGCTTACCTCAACGAGCATCAGGTAGACTTCATCAGCTATAAGACAGGAAACCTTTCGGCTGCCGCACAGGACGACCCGGTGAAGATGGGGGAACTGATACACGGCATTGCAACCAGCATAGCCATGATACCCGACGAAATACAGCGTGCCCTATACATACGCAAGGAGGCAAACGCCATGCAACTGGACGAGAGGCTCATCAGCAATGCCGTAGCCAAGGAACTGAAGAGGATACAGGAGGAGAAAGCCAAGGAACGCGAACGTGCCGAGAGAAGACGGCTCGTGGAACAGGGCGCAAACATTGACAGGACAGGTCAGCCACAGCCTGCCAACCCGCAGCCCGCAGCAGACACGACTAAGCCTGAAAAGCCAGAGGTCAACCCGAAGGAGACTGCCATAATACAAATCCTGCTCAGACACGGAGAAAAGCTAAAGTTCTACATGAGCGGAGAGGATGACGAGGAAATACCCATCACGGTGGCGCAGTTCATTGACCTCAGCCTAAAGGATGACGGAATAGGACTCTCCGAACCTACGTATGCAAAGATCCTGCAAGAGACCATAGAGCACATCCACGAGGAGGGATTTTCTCCAACAAGATACTTCATCAACCATCCCGACACCGACGTCAGTACCATAGCATTCCGCCTTGGCACGGACAGCGTGCCTCTGAGCAAGTTCCATGGCGAGTTGCCGGAAGACGACAGGCTTGACGAGATTGTACCAAACCTCATTGCGAACCTCAAGCTTGAAAAGGTACAGGCGGAGCTAAGGCAGATAATAGACATGACCAAGAGCGTGGAACTGCAAGCAGACAAGGAGAAGTACCGCACCGCAATGTCAAGATTCCAGGAGTTGCAGAAGAAGGCAAGGGAACTGGCTAAGCAATGTGGGGAGCGCGTCATCCTAAGATGAACGGCGCAGCCAGTCAGCATCCGGACACCACCCACATCCCCATAATGTACACTCGAACCTGATTTTCTCAAATAAAAGCCAACTTGCAGATGCCTTGTAACGCATCTGTAACAACAACACAATATCTTTGCCCTGAAATCAACGGGAATCTCAACGTCCCCGGCTCAAACGACAAGAAACAGAAAGGCAAAGATGGCACACACACTACGCAGATGGCACTTGGCAATCATCCAAATCCTGCTGGCTTCTCCCCTGTCCAACAACGGCAAGGCATATTCCCAGACAGTGGAAGAAAGGCTCACCAAGCTTGAGAAATTTGCACAGGCAAGGCAATCGGGATATATGCCGCAGTTGCATGGAGTATTGAGAGGCAAATTCGAATATGAACCAGACCTTAATGCGGGACGCTTCGAGGTGAGGAATGCACGACTCTCAGCAAATGGCAAGTTGCCGCTCTGCTCGGAATACAAGATAGAGATAGACCTGTGCGACGAGGGCGAGATAAAGATGAAGGATGCCTGGGTAAGGGTCATCCCATGGCAGACGCTACGGCTAAGCATCGGACAGCAACGAATGCCCTTCAGCATAGATGCCCACCGCAACCCCATGGCAAGATACTTCTCCAACCGCAGTTTCATTGCCAAGCAAGTGGGAGACATGCGCGACGTGGGGTTCATAGCCGGCTATGATTTCATGGGTAAGAAGCAGCGCAAAGCAGCCTCCCTGGATGCTGGCATATTCAACGGCTCCAACCTCGACAACCAAAAGTCGGCTTGGTTCACCTCCCCGTGCTATTCGGCTCGCCTACAGTGTTACCCCGTGGATGGCCTTGCACTTGTACCCAGTGTGCAGCACCAGCAGATTGCCGACAGGCAGGCATCATACACCTCCCTTGACATGGGGGCATATTACGAGCGGAAAGGATGGCACGTGGAAGCGGAATTCCTTCACAAGATGTATGCCAAGAATGCCTTCCGGGACTGCAATGCCATGAATTTCATGCTCCTCTACAACCAAAAGCTAAAGAACGATAAATACCTCGTAGAG
This sequence comes from bacterium, assembly GCA_004559785.1. Lineage (GTDB taxonomy): Bacteria > Bacteroidota > Bacteroidia > Bacteroidales > Bacteroidaceae > Physcousia. The sequence continues at coordinate 5,640 of SFXD01000037.1, forward strand.
AAAATCACATATCGCGGACGTTCCGACTACATGCAGGACCATTCCTCTGGCAAAAGCGGCATGGAGAATGGTCTGCTGACAATGACGGATGCCGAGCGACACAGGCTAACCATAGGCGTGACATTCTCACTGCGCAATCCCTACTTTCCAACTGAACTACGCCTCGACTACGAGAAATACTGGTATCCACACGATGGCGCAAAGGAAAGCGAAATGGACAAATTGGTATGCGAACTGATGATTAGGTTTTAGGGGGGCATGACCCACGGCTCATGGCTCACAGCCCTTTCAAGGCGCAATCCCGAACTTGCTAATTTATTATTGTGGTTGCCTACATAACGGGTCTCGACAACATTTGTAACAGTTCCTGCCTCCTCTCCATTTCCGAGAAAAGACCTGTATGGTGGACAGTTGTGGTAATGCTACCCTGCTTCTCCACGCCACGCATCTGCATGCACATGTGCTGGGCTTCCACGACGACCATGACCCCAAGGGGAGACAAGGCTTGCTGGATGCTCTCGCATATCTGGCGTGTCAGCCTCTCCTGCACCTGCAGACGCCTGGCAAGGCAATCCACGGCACGCGGTATCTTGCTCAGCCCCGTGATACATCCGTCTGGGATGTATGCCACATGCACCTTGCCAAAGAATGGAAGTATGTGGTGTTCGCACAGGGAATAGAATTCGATGTCACGCACTACCACCATCTGGCTGCATTCCTCGTGGAACATGGCGGAACGTAGGATGGCTACAGGGTCCAGTCCATAGCCGGAGGTAAGTTCCTGCATAGACCTTGCCACCCTCTCGGGAGTCTTCTGCAACCCCTCACGGGAAGGATCTTCGCCTATGAGGCGAAGCAACTCAGAGACATGAGGTTGGATGAGCGATGGGTCGACAGGGGAAACAATCTTTTCCATTATATGAATGTTATGGATGTCCTTAGAATCAGTCGTAAACGGTCACCTTGCTTCGAACGATGACAGCCTCCGGGAATGCCCCGGAATCGCGGAAGCGCTTGAAATACTCATTCGCCTCCTCGTAAGTCCTGAAATCACCTGCCCTGCATATCCAATGCGGTGACACGAAATGTGTATATACAGGAAGGTCGCCGAAGAGGTTCTTCACCTTTTGTCTCATGACGGCAGCCTCCACCTTGCCCTTGCGCGTATTGTCTCCGGAGAATACCTGTATGCGATACCCGTTGACAAGGGTACGTTGCCCCATGCGCACTACAGTGGATGTATCTGGCGAAGCAACTACCGCGGGAGAGCCTGCTCCTCCTTCAACCTGGTTGGTCGTCTCTACGGGATTGCTTCTGCCTGAGGCCTCTCCATTGACGAGGTCGGAGATGGACTTGCTCTGGTGTATCACGAGCGTTCCCTCACCCTGACTACTTTGCTGAATGACCTCCGTATACTTACGCTGTGCAAGGCACGGCATTGTCAGCATGACTGCCAGCAAGGCGAAATATTGTTTTATCTTCATTGTCGGAATGTCCTGTAAATCTGTTTATGTTAAGGGAAGCCCCTTAAATTTGTTTGATGGGCTGTGGGCTGTGAGACTTGAGCTGTGAGCTGTGAGCTGTGAGACTTGAGCCGTGAGACTTGTGCCCTCAGCCCATCGCCCATCGCTCATTGCTCATTGCTCATTGCTCATTGCCCATTGCTTCCCCCTAAACAGGGGGACTGAGGGGGTCTCTCATTGCATATTTGGTATCCACATGGCTTGAACCCACGCAATCAGGCATGGATGCCGCTATCAAGGATGCTGGCATCCAGCCTGACGAAGGTTATAGCTGGGAACGTCCACAGGGGATTACTTCCAAGCATCTATGATGCCCTTGAAGTCGGCAGCCTTCAGGGATGCTCCTCCGATAAGTCCGCCGTCGATGTCAGGCTTGGCAAAGAGCTCAGGAGCGTTGCTTGCCTTGCAAGAACCACCATAGAGGATGCTTGTGGCATCTGCCACCTCTGCTCCGTACACCTCAGCCACGCAACTGCGGATGTAGGCATGTATCTCCTCTGCCTGCTCTGCCGTTGCCGTCTTGCCCGTGCCAATAGCCCAGATGGGTTCGTAAGCGATAACTACGTTTGCCCACTGCTCGGCGGTAAGGTGGAAAACGCTGCCTGCAAGTTCTGCCTTGCATACGGCCTCCTGCTCTCCTGCCTCACGCTGTGCAAGGCTCTCTCCGATGCAGAATATGACCTTAAGCCCGTTGGCAAGTGCCAGGTCTACCTTCTCCTTCAGTATCTCGGGAGTCTCTGCATAATACTCCCTGCGCTCGCTATGGCCCAGGATGACATACTCTGCACCCGTACTCTTTACCATTGCCGCACTAACCTCTCCTGTATAAGCGCCACTCTCCTTGTTTGCGCAGTTCTCGGCACTAACGGCAATTACGCTGTCCTTCAGGAGTTCGCTTACGGTAGCGAGATGGATGAAAGGCGTACCGATGATTACCTCGCAGTTTGGCTTGTCGGCCGCAAGGATGTCCTTCAACTCTGTTGCCAGTGCAACTCCTTCCTGCAGGGTCTTGTTCATTTTCCAATTGCCTGCTACAATCTTCTTTCTCATTGTTGTCTGATTTTTTTTGTTGGTTAATGTATTGTTGTTTGAACGTCTCCTTTTCCATAATATTCCCATGCGATCTGCCAAGGTAAGCAGAATCAGGGGAACGATGTACCATAGGAATATCCTGAACGCATCGTAGAACCTGTTGTCCATGGCGGATTGCGACAGAGGCAAGGTGTCCAATGCCCCCACGAGCAACGTCTCCGTAGGCAGGTCGGACGAAGGCCACTTGCCAACCACCTTTCCGTCGTGAAGCAGGATTAGCCCAGGGTTGGAACGCACCATGGTCTTTAGCACCGTGGCATCAGCCTGCAGGAAGTCGTAGTCGGCTCCCGTGACGTCTCGCCACACATCCACCTGGTTGTCCTCGCTGGCAGTGAGGCAGTAGAGGGGATAGCCATATTCACGCGAGTATTCGCTTATTTCCAGTATCCTGTCCATCACTCCGTCATCTGCTTTCTCAAGATACGGAGCCACGAGGAGGAAGACGTAGCCCGAGTCCTGCAAGATGACTTCGGTAAGGTCCTCGCCCGTCTCCATGGAAATGACCTGGAATCCTCCCAAACCGGCATCTTCGCCTCCTGCCACTACCGTGCGTGTGTCTATCAATGTCCACGTCGTATCAGGATAGTTGTCGAGGGAGAACTCCCTTGTCTCCCCTTCCTTGCTCATGATGAAGAAGGTCTCGTACCTTGCCTTGCCCATCTCTTCATACTGCGTCCTAAGGTCTGCCCCTACACGATATGGGCGGAAGTCTATTACAGGAAGGCGGTATAGGTTATATCCGGCAAAGCATAGCGCAAAGACCCATGTGTAGAGAGAGAGCAACCATTGGGTGGACTCGGATATCATGCGGAACACGCTGTTGCGGCGCATCCAGACAACCAAGGTAGCCAACAGGAGGATGATATTCTTGCAAAATGTCTGCCAGTGAGTGAGCACCAGCGCATCGCCAAAGCATCCACAGTCAGGCACCGGATTGGCAATGGCAAGGTAGAGCGTGAGCGGAGTGAAGAGTGACAAGAATATCGTCATGATGCCAAACGTAGTGCGTAGGCGTATGCCAAAGAGCAAGAACACGCCGATGGTGAATTCCAGCACAGAGACAAGCACCGACAGCAGCAGCGGCAGCAATGCCGGCAAGAGGCCAGACAGATGGAATGCCGCGGCATAGTCCTCTATCTTGTACTCTGTGCCATGTGGGTCTATCAACTTGACGACACCAGAGAAGATGAACGTGGCAGCCACTGCAAACCTAAGCACGTTGGCCAGGATGGCTATGGATATATCTTCAAGGGTTCTCTTCACCGAAGGTAAGCTTTATTAAACCAAACACCGCATAGTTCATCATGTCCATATAATTGGCATCAACGCCTTCGGACACGAGCGTGTCACCGTCAAGTGCTTCTATTTGCTTTGTACGGAACACCTTCATGAGTATCAAGTCGGTATAGCTGCTTACACGCATTGCACGCCATGCCTCGTCATAGTCATGGTTCTTGCGCAACATCAGCTGCAGGGCTTTCTCTGCCTGGACATCGTATGCCTGCAATGCCTGCTCCACCGTCATGTCGTCTGGCTGGTCGGAATACCCATGCTCCAGCTGTACGAGCCCGACGATGGCATAGTTGACTATTCCAATGAACTCCGGCCTTATGCCTTCCCCCACCATGCTAACACCCTTTACCTCAAGACTGCGGATGCGGTTTGCCTTGATGTATATCTGGTCTGTAAGCGATGATGGACGCAATATTCTCCATGCCGGTCCATAGTCGTGAAGCTTCTTGGCAAAGAGCGCACGGCATTCTGCCATAATCTGTTCGAACTCTTCTCTCGTGTTCATTGGTCTAACTTGATTTTCGGTACAAAGATACAACAAAAAAACTACATAATAGGGTAAAATAGAAAAAAACTATATGGACGAATGGGTTTATTGATTCTACGTTCGAATATGTACATCGGTTGGTCTTCGGTCTTCTTCAGACGCGACTCGGCATAATCCAAATAAGGTTTGGCAGCCCACCCCGCAGGCATCCTGTTAGGATTCTGTTAGCATTCCCTTAGTCAGCAAACGGAAGACAAAGGCACGGCAAGGACGAACATGCCAGAATGGCAATATGAAGAAAGCCATGCACTATTGCCTTACTCTGGCAATAGTGCATGGCTTATATTTCCTAACCAAAAGTATTGTTGTATTAATGTCTGTTAGTTGTACTTGATTATCTGCCCAAGGCGCAATGTGGTCTTTGGAGAGATTCCGTTCAACTTGCAAAGACGGTCTACCGTAGTCTTGTATTTCTTGGCTATCACGTAGAGGCTCTCTCCCTTTGTCACCTTGTGTACCCTCGAACGACTTTGGGCTATCTCAGCACGCCTCTGCTCCTGGAAAGCCCTGCTCTCTTCCTCCTTCTGCAAGGCATCTGCCTCTGCCTCGCTCATCTCCACTTCTCCTCCGCCAGCCTCGGCTGCTGCAAGCAGTACTCCACGACCAGAGGAACGATAGAGATAGAAGTCTGCCAGAATATCCTGCTTCTCGAAATCGAGCATCTTCTCGGGATCAATGAACTGGCCAAGCAAACGAGTCTCGAAATGAAGGTGCGGTCCTGTAGAACGTCCCGTATTGCCTCCAAGTCCAATGACTTCTCCCGCCTTGACAACGTCGTCTTCCTTTACCAACTGCTTGCTAAGATGTCCGTACACTGTCTCCAGTCCGTTGGAATGCCTGATGATAATGTATTTCCCATAACCCTTACGCGCCCCCTGATTGGCTACTATGCGAACCTTGCCACTGAATGCTGCCCTTACGGTATCTCCAACCAACAACTTAATGTCGGTTCCATAGTGCATGCGGCGGAAACTACGTCTGTAACCATAGTGGCTGGTGACATGTCGGCTATCCACGGGCATGCAGAATTCGCGCAAGTCTATCTTGAATTCCTTTGGAAGAGAAACGCCATAGCGTGTGGTATATTCATTGTTCCACTCGGGATAGAGGGATGCTGCGGGGTTCTCGAGCAACTCCTCCTTCTGGATGAGATGCATGATTGAGACGCTATCTATGGCACGCATACGGACATCTACCGGGGCGACGCTTGCCAACTTGTCCTGTGCCAGGCTGTTTGACGAAAATGCCATCATTGCCACAAGACTGACAGCCTTGACAAGTTCGCCTTTTATCATTCTTTTCAATATCATCGGTTGTTTTTAGGTATGTCTTTGTTTGTCTGCAAATGTCATCACTCGTCTCATGCCTCGTCTACTGCATAAAGCCTGTCCATATTCAGATCCTTGAGGTCGTAGATTTCCTCGGGCTTGAAGAAGCGATTGAGCTCTGCCGCTGCCGCTTCGGGAGAGTCTGAGGCGTGGACAATGTTCTGCTGGTTGCTCATGCAATAGTCACCTCTGATGGTGCCCGGATCTGCCTTTCGCCCATTGGTATACCCCGTGATGAACCTTACCACCGAAATGGCATCTACACCCTCAAGGCACATGGCAACAACAGGAGTCTTCATCATGGATGCCTTGAGCAACGGGAAAAATGGTTTCTTGACAAGGTGAGCGTAATGGTCCTCAAGGATTTCATCCGTAAGTTGCATCATCTTCATTCCTGCTATACGCAGTCCCTTCTTTTCGAAGCGGTTTATTATCTCACCTATCAGAGCCCTTTGCACAGTGCTGGGCTTAAGCAGAACCAATGTTCTTTCCATCTGTGATTTTTAACGTTTTTCTGTGTGAAAGGCATGAGAAAGAGCCTTATCGGCTGCAAAATTACGAAAAAAAAGCCGTATTGCCAAAGCGTGTTTGCATTTTTTAAGGTTTTTGGGCTAAGAAATCCTGCTCCAGTCCTCATCCTGGTTGCTCAACTCGTCCAACCTACGCCTAAGTATGGCATTTTCGGGCAATGAAAGAGAAGGGTCGCGGTCAAGCACGTCAGAGGCAGCATCCCTGGCAAGCTGCACGAGCTGACCGTCACGAGCCAGGTTGGCTATCTTCAGGTCGAATGCCACTCCACTCTGCTGAGTTCCCTCCAAGTCGCCAGGCCCTCGCAACTTGAGGTCGGCCTCAGCAATCTCGAACCCATCGTTCGTCTCTGTCATTATCTGAATGCGCTTGCGAGTCTCCTTGGACAGTGCCGGACCTGTCACGAGTATGCAGTAAGACTGTTCAGCTCCCCTGCCTACCCTGCCTCGCAACTGATGAAGCTGGGACAGTCCGAACCTTTCCGCATTCTCTATTACCATGACAGAGGCATTTGGCACATTCACTCCAACCTCAATGACCGTAGTGGCAACAAGAATCCTGGTCTCACCGGACACGAACCTCTCCATCTCGGCATCCTTCTCGGCAGCCTTCATCTGCCCGTGTACCATACCGATTGAGAAATGGGGGAAGATGGATTGAAGTTTCTGGTACTCCTCCTCTACATTCTTCAGCGACATCTTCTCGCTCTCCTTGACAAGAGGGAAGACGAAATATGCCTGGTGTCCTGCCATTATCTCACGCTCCACTCCCTTGTAGAGGATTTCCGGCTTGTCATCGTAGGTATGCACCGTCTTGACGGGCTTGCGACCAGGGGGCAGTTCGTCGATGACCGACACGTCAAGGTCTCCGTACAGGGTCATGGCAAGGGTGCGTGGAATGGGGGTGGCCGTCATTACCAACACATGTGGGGGAACGGGGTTCTTCTTCCAGAGCCTCGCCCTCTGGGCCACGCCGAAACGATGCTGCTCGTCAATCACCACCAATCCAAGCCTGTGAAAGCACACGTTGTCCTCGATTACCGCATGGGTGCCTACGAGAATCTGCACCGTGCCGTCGGCAATACCTTGTATTACAGACTTGCGCTGCCTGCCCTTGACATTACCCGTGAGAAGCTCGACACGTACAGGCATGTCTCCAAGCATGGAACGGAATGTCTCAAGGTGCTGCTCTGCCAATATCTCGGTAGGAGCCATGATGCAAGCCTGAAAACCGTTGTCGAGGGCAATGAGCATGACCATGAGTGCCACGAGTGTCTTGCCGCTGCCCACGTCACCCTGCAGCAGGCGGTTCATCTGCCTACCGCTGCCCATGTCTGCCCGCATCTCGCGGATGACACGCTTCTGGGCCGATGTCAGGGGGAACGGCAGGTAGCAGGAATAGAACTGGTGGAATATGTTCCCGACGACAGGGAAACGGTTGCCGCTGCGGTTTGCGCTTCGTGCCCGTGCGTATCGCATTATGGACAACTGGATGTAGAAGAGTTCCTCGAACTTCAGCCTCATGCCTGAATGCGAGAGCTGGGATGCAGAAGACGGATAGTGGGCGGCTCGAAGCGCGGAATCCAATGGCATCAGCCCATATCTGCCAATGAGATAACCGGGCAGGGTCTCGGGGATGGGTTCTGCCAACTTGGAGAGCAAGGTGGTCATGAAACGCTCCACGGAGCGAGACGTCATGCCTGATTTCCTCATCCGTTCGGTGACGGTGTAGTATGGCTGCATGCTCATCTTGCTAAGGGAGAGGGTATCTGCCGCATCGACGTCTGGATGGGATATGCTGATGCGACCATTGAAGGCATTGGGTCGCCCAAACACGATGTAGTCCCTGTGCAACTTTACGTTGGACGTTATGTACTTGATGCCATTGAACCACACCAAATCCATCACCATCTGCCCGTCAGTGAAGTGTCCGACGAGATGCCTCTTCCTGCCAATGCCAAACTCCTCAAAGCTCAGGAACTGCCCACGCACCTGTACAAAGGGCATGTCGGTGGACAACTCGGAAATCATATAGAGCCTGCTGCGGTCGATGTGCTTGTAGGGGAAACAATACAGAAGGTCGTACCAGTTGGAGATGCCCAACTCCTCCTTGAGCAACTTGGCACGCGATGGTCCAATGCCAGGTAGGTACGTGACGTCCAATTGTCTCAGGTCCTGCATCTGCCCTACTCCTCTCTCGATAACCTTCGGGTCAGGAATTCCGCATACAAGAGGTCGGAGGGCGTAGTCAGCTTGACATTCTCCCTGTTGCCCTCCACCAAAGTCAACCCATGTCCCATGGCCTCTACCACGGACGCATCGTCAGTAAAGGAGGGGTTGAAAGGCTGGCTGTATGCACGGCGAAGCAGGTCGATGCCAAACACCTGCGGGGTCTGGACGAGCCTATAACGGTCGCGGGGAACCGTCCTGCTTCCATCCGGGTCTATGTATCTCAGCGTCTCCACCACAGGCACGACTGGTATGGCTGAACCAGAAGACTCTGCCATGCTGTAACACTCCCTTATCGTTTCTTCGGAGACAAAGGGGCGTACGCCGTCATGCACGCCTACCGTACCGTGTTCACCAGGAGGAATGGCTTCAAGCCCGTTTCCAACCGAATGGAAACGTGTCTCACCTCCCGCAACAGTAGCGAATGGCGGCTCGAACGAGTAGCGAGAGCACAAGTCATGCCACAGTCCATGATGCTCACGGGGTAGGACAAGTATCACCTTTATGCCCGGACATGCCTTGCGGAAGACATCCACGGTGTGCATCAGTACTGGCTTGCCGCCAATGGGGATGAACTGCTTGGGTACGTCTCCACCCATACGCAGCCCCCTGCCTCCAGCCACTATGATGACATAACGCTCCATCAGCCAAACAGCTCAGCATATATCATGCCTTTGCGCAGGCCTTCAGAAGCACCTTCGCCAAGGAAATGTTCCACGATGGCATAGCCAAACTCAAACGAGGCACCAGGTCCCTTGCCTGTAATGATATTGCCGTCCTTCTCGACAATTCCACCTGTATATTCCGCACCCTCAAGTTCTGCCTCCACTCCAGGATAACACGTGGCACGCCTGCCCTTCAGTATGCCAAGATGCCCAAACACCATGGGGGCAGCACAGATGGCAGCAAGAGCCTTTCCCTCGGCATGATGCCTAAGAATGGACTCTGTAAGCTTGGTACACGCATCGAGATTGGTCGAACCTGGCAGCCCCCCGGGCAACACGAGCATATCGGCAGCTTCCCAGTCGACATCGGAAAGCAAACGGTCGGCACGCACTGCCACGCCATGAGAACTTGCCACCAAATCTTCGCCGGTAATTGATACCGTAGCTACATCCAACCCTGCACGACGCATGATATCCAACGGTGCCAAAGCCTCGATATCCTCGAAACCCGTTGCCAAAAAGACGTAAATCATAATAATATTCGAATTTAATTATACTAAGTCGGTTGCAAAGTTAGAAAAAAACATTAACTTTGCCTACCCAAATGCAAACAAATATGGAGAAACCCATCAGATTTGCCATATTCGGCAACGTTTACCAGAAGGAGAAATCCGTTTCAGTACAACAATTATTGGAAATACTGGAACATCACAAAACGCAAATCATGATGGATCCTATTTTCCACACATACCTTACGAAAACACTTCACATGGAACTGCCGCCTATGGAGATGATACGGGAAGACAGCCTGGATGCTGACATTGCGATAAGCATGGGTGGCGACGGGACATTCCTGGAGGCCGTAAAAAGGGTGGCAGACCGCAACATTCCCATCCTGGGCGTAAACATGGGCAGGCTGGGATTCCTTGCAGACTTTACCCCCGACGACCTTGAAAGTGCCATAGACATGTGCTACAGCGGGAAACTGAGAACCGAGCAGCATACCGTACTTGAAGTTTTATATTCGATGGGAAAGACTGCAGACTACCCTTTCGCCCTAAACGAGGTGGCAGTCCTAAAGCGTGACAACAGCAGCATGATTAGCATCAGGGTAGACGTGGGAGGACAATACCTGACAACATATCAGGCGGACGGCATCATCATCAACACCCCTACAGGCAGCACGGGATATGCCCTCAGCGTAGGAGGACCGGTAATGGCTCCCGGATGCGGCACCATCGGCATAGTCCCCGTAGCACCACACAGCCTAAGTGTACGGCCAATCACTATAAGCGACGACATGGAGGTTACGCTGACAGTAGAGAGCAGGAGCCACAACTTCCTCGTTGCCATTGATGGACGTAGCGAAAAATGTCAGGAAGGGACAAAACTGCACATACGCAAGGCCCCATACAAGGTTAGCGTGATAAGAAGGCCCGAGGGCACATTCTTCCACACGCTGCGAACCAAGCTCATGTGGGGAAGCGACGTCAGGACAGGAGAGGAGGACAACAAGAAATGACCATGAACCTGAAACTGGCCAAATGGCTATGGAGGACATCCAAGGGCCTTAGACTACAGTCAGTACTTAACACTGCCATTGGCATATCCGCAGTGCTGATGGATTTTTCCCTTATATTCTTCACCAAGCGCATCATAGACATCGCAACCGGAAGGAACGGCGACGAACTGAGATGGGCAGCGGCATTCCTCGTGCTGACCATTGCAACCAAGATTCTCCTTGCATTCGCAAGCAGATGGGTTGGCGCACTGCTTGGAGTACGCTCGCAAAACAGGATTCAGGCTAAGGTCTTCTCCCACCTGATGCGCTGCGTATACAACGGCATAGAGCACAGGCATAGCGGAGACATGACGAACAGGCTGGAGAGGGACGTCAGGGACGTGACCAGCACCATTACAGAGACCATGCCTGCGGCATTGGCCTTATGCACGAGGCTGGCAGGAGCCTTCCTGATGCTTCATTCCATGGACAGGAGGCTGGCATTCATACTGATAGCCATTGCACCGTGCTTCGCCTTGCTAAGCAAGGTCTACATACGCCGAATGAGGACCATTACGAGAGAGGTAAGGCATACCGACAGCCAGATTCAGAGCATCATACAGGAAAGCATACAGAACAGAATTGTGATAAAGACCCTTGGGCGTACAGGGACAATGATAGGCAAGTTGGAACTGGCCCAAAAACTCCTGAGCAAGCAGATAAGGAAGAAAACCATCTTCAGCAGCATCTCTGCCACGCTACTCAATACGGGCTTCAGCCTTGGATATCTCGTCACCTTCCTATGGGGAGCCTTGCGACTTCAGGATGGCTCCATCACCTATGGCACCATGCTGGCATTCATACAGTTAGTGGGGCAGATACAGTCTCCACTAAGAGAAATGAGCCGCTTCGTCCCAGCCATCGTAGGGAGCCTGACGGCAGGCGAGAGGCTGATGGAACTGGAGGATACCCCCGTCGAGGAAGAAGGTTCCCCCATCCTTTTCGAAAACGGGGCAGGAATCAGGCTGAAGGACGTAACCTACTCATACGACAAGGCAAATGGCAAGGCAAATACAATCAACGACCTTACATACGACTTTCCCCCAGGCAGCATAACGGCTATCTTGGGAGAGACGGGAGTTGGCAAAACCACGCTGATACGCCTCATACTTGCTCTGATAAAGCCAGATTCCGGTTGCTTGGAGATGTACGACGACAGCCACCATGAAACCATTTCCGCACGCACGCGCAATAACCTTATATATATTCCGCAGGGAAACACCCTGCTTAGCGGAACCGTCCGCGAAAACCTGCTGATGGGCAATCCTAAAGCCACAGAGGAGGAGATGGTTTCCGCATTGCGCACAGCATGCGCAGAATTCGTCTTGCAAAGCCCTCTTGGATTGGACAGCATGTGCGGAGAACATGGGACAGGCCTGAGCGAAGGCCAGAGCCAGCGCATTTCCATTGCAAGAGCCTTGCTCAAAAAGGGATGTGTCCTACTATTGGACGAGGCAACCTCTGCACTGGACGCTGACACGGAAAGGCAATTGCTGACTAACCTCCACGATTCTGCCGCATTCAAGCAAACGGTCATCTGCGTCACACACCGGCCAGCCATCGTAGAGTTCTGCTCGCAAGTGCTTAAACTAAGCAAAGGTTAGGGGACAACCTTTGCCATAGTCGTCTTCCTAACCTTTGAATTTGGGATGTCCCGTAAACACGAGGACAGAAGTCACGCACTGCTATTTTGCGTATGACACGGAACGTGTCTCACGAATGACCGTAATTTTGACCTGACCGGGATAAGTCATTTCGTTCTGAATCTTAGTGGCTATATCTGCGCTGAGTTGCTCCGTCTGCTTGTCGTCTATCTTGTCGGCCCCCACGATTACCCTCAGCTCACGACCAGCCTGTATGGCATAAGTCTTTACCACGCCAGGATAACTCATGGCAATGTTCTCCAGGTCCTTCAGTCGCTTGATATATGCCTCCACGATCTCGCGCCTTGCTCCTGGACGCGCTCCACTGATGGCATCACACACCTGTACTATGGGGGCAAGCAACGAAGTCATTTCCATCTCGTCATGATGCGCTCCGATGGCATTGCATATATCAGGCTTCTCCTTATACTTCTCAGCCAACTTGGCTCCATATACGGCATGAGGCATCTCAGGCTCCTCGTCGGGCACCTTGCCTATGTCGTGAAGCAGTCCGGCACGCTTTGCCTTCTTGGGATTCAGCCCAAGCTCGCTTGCCATTACCGCACATAAGTTGGCAGTCTCCCTGGCATGTTGCAGAAGGTTCTGACCATAGCTACTACGATACTTCATCTTTCCAATGATACGGATAAGTTCCGGATGCAGCCCATGAACCCCAAGGTCAATTGTAGTACGCTTGCCCGTCTCCAGTATTTCCTCCTCAATCTGCTTCTTGACCTTGGCCACCACCTCCTCGATACGTGCGGGATGTATTCTGCCGTCTGCCACGAGTTGATGCAGTGCGAGACGACAAATCTCGCGACGCACAGGGTCGAATGCACTTATGACTATTGCTTCCGGGGTATCGTCCACTACTATTTCCACTCCCGTAGCAGCCTCCAACGCCCTTATGTTACGTCCTTCACGCCCAATGATACGCCCCTTCACCTCGTCGTTTTCAATGTGGAATACAGTAACGCTGTTCTCCACGGACGTCTCGGTAGCGACACGCTGTATGGTCTGTATTATGATACGTTTTGCCTCCTTGTTGGCAGTCATCTTGGCATCGTCCATAATCTCGTTGATATATGCGGCGGCATTGGTGCGTGCCTCATCCTTGAGACTCTCTATGAGGCGTTCCTTTGCCTCCTCTGCCTTCAGCCCTGAGATTTCCTCCAATTTGGTACGTTCCTGTTCGAGCAGGCTGTTCTGGCGTTCATCCAATTCTTCCTCACGCTTCTGCATCAGGGCTTGCATGTTGTCTACACGCTGACGTATGGCATCTGTTTCCTGCTTGCGGCGTACCAGTTCTTCCTGCTTCTGATTGAGCGTCATCTCACGCTGCTTGATACGGTTCTCTGCCTGCTGTATCTGCTGGTTCCTCTGTCGAACCTCCTTCTCAAGTTCAGCCTTCTTGCTGAGGAACTTTTCCTTCACCTCAAGCAATTTCTTCTGTTTTAGGACTTCTGTCTCTTTCTCCGAGGCCTTGCGTGCCTCTTCGAGCAGACCTTTACGCTTATTAGGCAGTATCATTAGATACCATACTGCCATAAACACCATGAAAGCCAATACTCCGATTGCCACGGCGACTAAAATTTCTGTTATCATGTACTATTCAGATAAAATTATAAATTGGGTCACTAACTCTCGCATTTATTGTTTGAGTGCGGACTCCAACTCTTCAAGCAACGGCGTAAGGCGGCTGATGACAGGCTCTGAATCCATGGAATTCTCCTGTTTCTTAACCATAAGCGCCACATCCAGGATTGTCATGACAAGATACATGTCCGTCTTCTGCCCTGGATAGTTGTTT
>SFXD01000125.1 GCA_004559785.1 bacterium
AGGGGTGTTCTATAAATTAGCTTGAGACGATTATGGACCTATCACGCCACAGATGTTTATTTTTCATGATGGAGCGATGCGGGCATCGTGACTGAGTGAAAAAGAGACTGATGCAAGTGAGAGAGCATAAGCGTTCAAGCATAAAATAGACTCCCCGGGGTAGAACTTAAAACTAATTTATAGAACACCCCTATAGGGTTGCCCTATATAAGGACCTTGTCAGAAGGGGAACAGCACGAACGCAGCTACGTCCCACATTGCGTGCGACACCATGATTGCCACGAAACGCTTGGGCATCAGCAGATATAGCATGCCCCAGCAGAATCCACAGGCTGCGGCAGCAAGCAACAGCATCAGGTTGCCCGACCATACATGTACAAGGGTGTAGCACATCCACGTCAGGGCGAATCCCAGCCACCGCCCGTACCTCTCTGAGGTCTTGCGCTGGATGTAGCCACGCCAGAAGATTTCCTCGGCAGGTCCTATCACGAGCAGGAGCAACAAGCCTGTTACCCATTCCCGGGTACCATCGCCCATGTCGTAAATCATGTCAATCTGTGTCCCTGCGAAACTGAATAGGTATTGTGCGACCTTGTCACCTATCCAGAACGCATACCACAGCACAGCTGCAATCAGCAGACCCAGAGCCATTTCCTTTGCTACATTTATTCTGTCCTTCACAGGGAACCCTCCGTCGGACAGGGAAGCAATGCTCAGTATGCAGGCAGATACGGACATGGAAAGCCAGAAATTGAAGACTCCCGATGTCCATGGGCTGAACATCAGGAACCATAGCATGGCAGCCAGACAGACTGAGAGAAATACCCTTTTCACAGAAACAATGCTATTACGAACGACAGGGTAAGCAGCACTCCAAACGCCAGTTGCATCTGCGCCGTCCTCTGGTCGAGGTTGCATATCTGACCCTCTGCCATTGGATCGGCAGCAAGCATGAGCCTTGTGTTGGAGACGGCAAGGGGTAGGGAAAGGTATACGATGCACGATGCTAAGGGCAGTGTGCCCATCGCCATGAGAACTGCCACTAAGGCATAGCCTATGACCACCTCCATGGCGTACACCTTCCGGGAGGTCGTCCAGCCCATCCTCATGCACAGCGTGGATATCCCTGCACGGGTGTCGTTGGCAATGTCGCGCGTGTTGTTGGCATGGAGTATGGCTACGGTAAGCATCCCGAAGGATAGCGAGATGACGGAAGCCTCCCATACATAGGTGCCAGTCATGGCGAAGCATACGCCTACCGAAGGCAGTACGGCAAATCCCAGAAGGACGGCAACGTCGCCCATGCGATGATACTTCAGCCACGGATAGCATGATGCCAGGGCCAGGCCTGCCGCTCCAAGCCATACCGCCGACAGATTGGTGCGTAACAGCAGTACGAGACCCAGCAGGCTGCCCGCCGCCAGCAAGGCGTACGCGTAATACAATACCTCCTTTGCAGTGAACGTCCCGTCGTAGATGGCATGTACCCCATTCAGGCTGCCTGGCAGGTCAACCTTGCGCACATGGTCGTGGTAGTCGCCTATCAGGTTTGCCGCCGCATGCAGCGACATCAGCAGAAACAGCGAGATGGCTGCATTCGCCATGCTGTATTCTACGCCCGTCCCGTGGCATCTGTATGCCATATATGCCGTAGAGGCAAATATGGGAATCATTGATGCGGGGAACGACCATGGGCGTGTCACGAGTACCCAGTCCTTGAGAGTTCTTTTCATTTTTTTCCTTGTTTTGTTTGTATGTTATTCTATTGGTTTGCTGTTTCCTTCGCTTATAGCCCCTTACTTTCCTTCTCGTAGCCCACAATCCATCTTGCGCCCGGAATCCTCGATACTACCAACGTCGTTATGGCACAGCACAGATACGAAATAACGGCTATGGCAGGTATAGCAAGATATACTGGCAACAATGTGTTGGTAGGACCGTCTATGATGAAGTAGGATGCTATCGGGCAGAGGAAGAACATGTGCATCAGGTACATGCCGAACGTCATCTTGCTCAGCGTGGTCACCCATTTCGGTGTCCTGCAACTTATGGTGGTGAACAGCAGGAAGATACCGAAGGTGGCAAGCAGTACGTTGGGTGTGCAGAACTCCCAGCTCCATTCCAGCATGGGCGTTTCTATGCGGATGCCAGGAACACCCTTCCACCAGAAGCTCCATGCCGTGAAGGCGGAGCCTGCCAGAAAGCACATGCTGCCTATCCATCTCCTCTTGCTGTTTCCCCACGTGAGGTGAAAGCGTATGTAATGTGCCAGTACGAGGTAACCCAGATAGCCTGAGACGTACCACAGCATGCCAAAACCGTTCCAGAAGCATTCGCCCCATATCTCGGGACTCACGAACCTGTGTATCCATGGCATGAAGGTGCTCAGGCAGAAGAGGTATAGGAACGTGCGTTCGTCCCTTGCCGTAGACTTCTCAAGCCAAGGCGAAACCACGGGTATGATAAGGTATAGGCTTATCAGAGGGTACATGAACCACAGGTGTCCTGCCATGGAGGGGAAGTTGAAAGCCAGCATCCTGAGGTCCTGCATTGACTGCTGCCATTCCATTCCTTCCCACAGCAGGGGGAGCAGGCAGTACAGTATGGAGAAGATGATGAACGGTGGCATTATTCTCTTGAAACGTCGCTTGTAGAAATCCCTCATGCTTACGCCGGGTCGCATTGGAACGAGCAGGAATGCGCTCACCGTCATGAACAGGGGAACCGATGTCCTGCCCAGTCCACCGTCGAAGAAGGCTACCCAGAAACGGTTTGCCTCGTTGGCGAGCATGGACATGTTGCCTGCCAGGCCCGAAGCGTCAGCCCCGTAAAAGTTCTCGCTGGCATGTACCAGCATCACCATCAGGCAGGCTATTACCCTAATCCAATCTGCGAAGTCGATTCTTATCTTCTCTTTTCTCATTTTTCTTGTTTTTGGTTTTAGTTATGGGATTGTCTTTGGTCGTTGTCTTTTCCCGTGTTGCATACAAGGAACGAATAAACGAGCGATTCCTTTTGAGTCACCCCCCTGGTGTATCGCCTGTATTTTTCTGCAAAGATATAGGAATTTTTTCATACGGCAAAGGATTGCCATGCCGAATTTGAGTGTAAGTTTCGCTGTAACTCAATACAGGATTGATTCATTACGTTGAGTAAATCTGTTAGCAGTCTCCACACTGGCGATGCAGTGAATGTCAATTCCAGCATCGATAATATATTGGTGTATTCCCCCAAGGCATTCTGTCTTTTCCTGATTTCACTAGTAGTCTGTAAAGTCTAAAAAGTGACTAAACGAGTTGCTTTATCAGCAGTTGAGATGAGTGTTTGTTGATAACGAAAGATTGTGTAACGCACTGAATATCAAAGCATAAAACTTGTGTATGTTAAATATTTTTTTGTATCTCTTTGAAATATTTGCCGATTTCTGAAATTAAATTTGTACCTTTGCTCATGGGTATGGAAGTGTTTGTAATTTGTTTTGCTCACTACAAATTTACAAAAATTTTGCCATATAGGCAAGCTTCTACACCCTTTTATTTTAGGTGGTTACGTCATATTTGTTAACTTGCGAAACTTGAATAGTCGTATAGTTTTTTTGATGCCATAGGCATCGTTGAGAGAGAGAGTTGTGACCTTCGGACGCCCCGATTGGTTCCCTTGTTTTGGGATCCAAGTTTCAGGTTTCAGGAAAAGGTTTCAAGCTAAATATGGAAGGTCCTCTACCATGGTTTTGACCACCCCTATTTTCTAGTCCTTTTTCGAGGCTTAACTTATGACCGACGTCGGTCTTAACTTATGACCGGCCTTTGTCACTAC
>SFXD01000038.1 GCA_004559785.1 bacterium
CACACAGGTACTAAACAAACAAATATATAGAACATTCCATAACATCCTCTACGCATGGACAACAAGATATTGCTCCAGGATATGGCCTCAAGCCTGTCCGCCAAGTTCAGGCTCAAGCAGAAAGATTCCGAAGCCTTCCTGAAAACCTTCTTCGAGATTGTCTCCGAATATGTCCACAAGGAGAAGATAGTGAAGGTAAAGGGATTGGGGACGTTCAAGCTGATTGAAGTGTCGGACAGGGAGAGCGTAAAGATAAACACAGGCGAAAGGTATGTCATACCGGGTCATTCAAAAGTGACGTTCACACCTGATGCAGAGCTGAAGGCGAAGGTCAACAAGCCCTTTGAACTTTTCCAGACAGTCATCCTCAACGAAGATACCAACATAGAGGACATGGAGAGGATTTACTATCCTACGGACAACGGCGAACAGGACGTGACGGAAAGTGTGGACATACCTCGTCAAGAGCCGGAGGATTGGGATGGGGAGGACAACTATGCCGAGGCCGACGACATGCCGAACGACGACATGCCTATTCAGGATGGCGACGAAGACGCAGATGTCCTGCCAACGTCCGTCAGGGAAAACCTTCATGAGGAAACGCTAACGCCAACTAATGCAGAAGCTTCCCCAGCGCTGGATGAGGAAAACTCTGATGAGGAAACCTCTGATGAGGAAACCTCGGAAGAGGAAAACTCAGATGACGAAACCATCGGACAGTACACAGAAACGCCGGGGAAGGGTGAAGCCATGGCGACACCTGACACAGAGGAAGGTATTGTCATCCTGTCGGAATCATCCGAGGATTCGGCATCAACAGATACAGCCTATAAGGGTGATTCGCAGCCAGACGAGGAATATGCTGCCATCGATGGAAGGCCCGTAAAGAAACGCCCAGACACAGCCTTCCCAGCTGCGGATGATGCAAGGGCAATATGCCATTCCTGTCCATGGAGAAGGTATCTAACACTTCATTCGATACTTTCAGCAACTATCACAATACTCTTGGTCATCGGAAGTTACGTGGCTGGATACTACAGAGTGCTGAACTTCGAAAGTACAACTGTTCCTGCCCTTCAGGAAACGGAGAAGAAGCCTTTAGCCCCCAAGCGGATAGACGTGGTAGACAAGCCTGTAGCCGTGTGCGAACCAGACACCACATCTGTGCCTGCCGAGCCACGGGACAGCACGGAAACCGTGGTGAAGGTTCATGAGGAAGATATCGCTCTCCTTGCCAAAGGCTACGAACAGGTACCGGAAGGCAAGTACCTCATCGTTGGAACCCTGAAGACACGCGTCATGTCGAGGGGAGACAACCTGTACAAGTTTGCTAAGCAGGAACTGGGAGACAAGAACCTCGTGAACTACATCATAGTACACAACAAATTCCAAAATCCTGACAAGATACCTCTTGGCTACGACGTTAAGATACCCGTCTTGAGGGAGAAGAAATGAGCCGAGGCATCATGCCGCAGGCTTCTTAACAAAGTTAAACATAAAAATAACTCTTTTTCATATAATAATTTTGCTCACAAATACGAAATAGTGTAATTTTGTGTCCGCAAAAAAAAACAACGTAACACGACAGATATGGCAGAATCCATTGACATCCGCGAACTGAATGAACGGATAGAGAAACAAAGTGCTTTTGTCACAAATCTTGTGACGGGTATGAACCAAGTAATAGTTGGTCAGAAACATTTGATAGAATCTTTAATCATCGGACTTCTCAGCGACGGCCACGTCCTGCTTGAAGGTGTGCCCGGACTTGCCAAGACAAAGGCCATCAAGACTCTGGCACAGCTGGTAGATTCCAAGTTCAACAGAATCCAGTTCACCCCCGACTTGCTACCTGCCGACGTGATAGGCACCATGATTTATAGCCAGAAGGAGGAAAGGTTCACGGTGGAGCAGGGACCCGTATTCTCCAACTTCGTACTGGCAGACGAAATCAACCGTGCCCCTGCCAAGGTGCAGAGCGCATTGCTGGAGGCTATGCAGGAAAGGCAGGTGACCATAGGCAAGGCAACATATCCTCTGCCTTCCCCCTTCCTCGTACTCGCAACGCAGAACCCCATAGAGCAGGAAGGTACTTACCCGTTGCCTGAGGCACAGGTGGACCGTTTCATGCTGAAGGTAATCATCGACTATCCCAAGCTGGACGAGGAAAAGCTCATCATACGCCAGCAGATAAAGGGTGAAGCCGCAGATGTGAAGCCCGTGATGACCACAAACGAAATCATGGAGGCACGCAAGGTGGTTCGCGACGTATACCTGGACGAGAAGATAGAACAATACATAGCGGACATAGTGTTCTGCACGCGCTTCCCCGAGAAATACGGGCTGAAGGAACTGAAGGAGTTCATAGAGTTCGGCGGTTCGCCACGTGCCAGCATCAACCTCGCCCTTGCCTCGCGTGCATACGCCTTCATCAAGCACCGTGGATATGTCATACCGGAAGACGTCAGGGCAGTAGCACACGACGTGCTGAGACACCGAATCGGTCTGACGTACGAGGCTGAAGCCAACAACGTCACTACCGAAGAGATTGTAAGCAAGGTAATCAACAAGGTTGAAGTTCCCTAACCTCCCCCGTAAGTCCCAGTCATGGATACATCAGAGATCTTGAAGAAAGTAAGGCAGATAGAAATCAAGACCAAGGGCTTGAGCAACAACATCTTTGCCGGAGAATACCACTCAGCCTTCAAGGGTAGGGGCATGGCATTCTCCGAAGTCCGCGAATACCAGTACGGCGACGACATAAGGGACATAGAATGGAACGTAACGGCTAGGTTCAACAAGCCATACGTCAAGGTGTTCGAGGAGGAGAGGGAGCTCACCGTCATGCTCGTCGTGGACGTCAGCGGCAGTCTTGATTTTGGAACGTCCAACCAGTTCAAGCGCGACATGGTTACGGAAATAGCCGCAACGCTGGCCTTCTCTGCCATACAGAACAACGACAAGATTGGCGTGATATTCTTCTCCGACAAGATAGAGAAGTTCATCCCGCCGCAGAAGGGCAGGAAACACATTCTATATATAATACGCGAACTGCTCTATTTCCAGCCGGAGAGCAAGAAGACGAACGTGGGCTTTGCCCTGGAATACCTGACACGTGCCATCAAGAGGCGTTGCACGGCTTTTGTGCTGAGCGATTTCCTTGACGGCAAGAATTTCCTGCAGCCGCTCTCCATAGCCAACAGGAAACATGACGTGGTGGCAATACAGGTGTACGACCGGAGAGTGGAGGAGTTGCCTCCCATAGGACTCGTCAGGATGCACGATGCAGAAAACGACACGGACATCACTATCGACACCAGCAGCCAAGCCGTACGCAAGGCACAAGCCCAGTGGTGGCAGGGCAGCCGCCAGAGACTGAAGGATGTGTTCAGCCGGAGCAACGTTGACTCTGTCAGCATACGCACCGACCAGAACTACGTAGAGGCTCTGATGGGACTGTTTGCCCGCAGAAGTTGAAAACTTTCCATTTGAATTAGATTATGCAAAGACTGAGAATATCTTCGTTTATCCTCTCCTTGTTGATTATATGTTCCGCACGTTCGCAGGTTGCCGTAGACGTAAGGGTGGATTCGCTACAGTTCTTCATAGGGGAACAAACCGACATCACGCTTAGCGTATCGCTCGACAAGGGGCAAAAACTGGAATTGCCCAACCTGAGGAAGGGGAGCGAAATCATACCCGACATAGAGGTCATCGAGGTGAAGCGTCCCGATACGACGTTCCTAAACGAGGGAAAGCGACTGGAAATACAGCAGAAGTATACCATCACGGCATGGGATTCCTCCTTCTACTACCTGCCGCCTTTCGAGGTTAAGGTCGACGGCAAGGAATACAAGTCGAAGACGCTTGCCCTGAAAGTCTATACGGTAGACGTAGACACGTTGCACCTTGACAAGTTCTTCCCCCCGTACGGCATAATGGAGCCTCCATTCGCCTGGGAGGACTGGAAACTCGTAGTGTTGGCCGCCTTTGCCATGTTGCTGGCGGCACTGGGCGCATTCGTCCTTTACTACCACGTACTGACAGGCAAGCCCATCGTAAGGATCATCAGGAGGAAGAAGAAACTGCCTCCGCACAAGGTGGCGATAGACGAGATAGAACGCATAAAGTCGGAGCGAAAGTGGACAGACGAGGACAGCAAGGAATACTATACCGAACTGACCGATGCCCTGAGGAAGTACATCCAGGAAAGGTACGGCTTCAATGCCCTGGAGATGACTTCGTCGGAAATCATAGAACATCTGCTTGAAGTAAGCGACGAGGAAGGCTTGCGCGAGTTGCGCGAGTTGTTCGTCACAGCCGACCTGGTGAAGTTCGCCAAATACGTTACTCAAATCAACGAGAACGACGCTAACCTCGTAGCCGCAGTAGAGTTCATCAACAACACGAAGGTTGAGGCAGATCCAAACGCAGCGGCTGAACCGGAAATAATCCGCGAGACAGACACCAAGAGGGAGAACGAAGTAAGGTGGATGCGCGTTGCCATGGTGGTATTGGGATTGGCAAGCATTTCGCTGGCAGCCTTCGTCGTATGGCGTGCTTTAGATATAATAATGTAACCTACATCCAATCATGACATTCCAGAATCCAGCATACTTTTCATTGCTCGTATTGTTAATACCGTACACGATATGGTACTTGATGTATCAGAGCAAGTCAAAGCCTACGTTGAGGTTTAGTTCCACGTACGCATTCCTGCAAGCACCCAAGTCGTTCAGGCAGCGTCTGTCACACCTGCCCATGTTGCTGCGCATAGCATGCTTCGTCCTTGCCGTAACGGCGCTGGCACGTCCCCAGACCACCAACAACTGGAGCAGCAAGCAGACAGAGGGCATCGACATAATGCTCTGCATGGATGTCAGCACCAGCATGCTCGCCGAGGACTTGAAGCCAAATCGAATAGAGGCAGCCAAGCAGGTGGCAATAGAGTTTATCAATGGCAGGCCCGACGACAACATAGGGCTCACCCTATTCGCCGGGGAGGCTTTCACGCAATGCCCCATGACGGTTGACCACGCCGTGTTGCTCAACCTACTGAACGGCATGAGGGTGGACATGGCACAGAACGGATTGCTGCAGGACGGGACGGCTATAGGCATGGGAATAGCCAACGCCCTGACAAGGCTGAAGGACAGCAAGGCGAAGAGCAAGGTGGTGATACTGCTCACCGATGGTACGAACAACTGCGGGCAGATAAGCCCAAACACGGCAGCCGACATAGCCAAGAGCTTCGGAATCCGCGTCTATACCATCGGGGTAGGAACCAACGGTATGGCTCGTTACCCGATATCTGTAGGCGGGCACATAGAATACACTCAGGTCCCCGTGGAGATAGACACCAAGTCGCTTGCCACGATAGCCAAGAAGACGGACGGAGAATTCTACCGTGCTACCAACACACAGAAACTCCATGAGGTATACAAGCAGATAGATCAGCTGGAAAAGACAAAGATGAATGTCCGTAAATACTCCAAGAAGTACGAGTCGTACGCATCTTTCTTGCTGGCATCCGTACTCTGCCTCATACTGGAACTATTGCTGAGCAACACGATTTTGAAAAGGATACCATAAAATTTCAAGTAGAAGTATATGTTCAGATTTGAGAATTCACAATATTTGGTTTTCCTCGCCTTGCCGCTGATACTTGCAGCGATACATTACATTGTCATATTCAGGAAAAGGGCGCTGCTTAGATCCTATGGCGACGTAGACCTGGTAAGGAAACTGATGATAGACGTTTCAAGATGGAGGCCAGAACTTAAATTCTGGCTCGGCAACCTTGCCCTGCTCTCGTTCATCATAGCCCTGTCTCGTCCACAGTTCGGCACGAAAGTCGACACGCGCGAACGAAAGGGCATAGAAGCCATCATAGCCTTAGATGTCAGCAACTCCATGCTTGCCGAGGATGTCAAGCCAAACAGGCTTGAGAAAGCCAAGATGATGATAAGCAACATGATAGACGGGATGAAGGATGACAAGATAGGTCTCGTGGTATACGCCGGACAGGCCTTCACCCAACTGCCCATCACCAGCGACTATGTAAGTGCAAAGATGTTCCTTGAGACCATCTCCCCGTCCATGATGACCGTGCAGGGCACGGACATAGCGGAGGCGATAAACCTGTCGTGCAAGAGCTTCACGAGACAGGAAGGCGTATCTCGCGCCATCTTCCTGATTACCGACGGAGAGGACAACGAGGGTGGTGCCGTCGAGGCAGCCAAGCATGCGGCAGGCATGGGTATCAGGGTATACATACTCGGAATAGGCGACGCTAACGGCGCACCCATCCCCATACCGGGCACCACGCAATACATCATCGACAACGAAGGCAACACCGTCGTGTCCAGGCTCAACGAGGAGATGTGCCGTGAGATTGCCACCGCCGGAAGCGGTTCGTACATCTACGTTGACAACAGCAGCTCGGCACAGCGCAAGTTGGCGGAACAGGTAGACAAGTTGGCCAAGACAACCATGGAAAGCCAGATTTACAGCGAATACGACGAGCAATATCAGGGATTCGTACTGCTCGGCATCATCCTGCTGATACTGGACGCAATGCTGCTTGAAAGGTCAAGCCACCTGAAGACTCTGTCCCGTCTGTTCGTCCGCAACGGCAAGGCTTCCGTGATAATCCTGCTGCTGGCATTCTGTACGGGAGCCCTTGCGCAAAACGACAGGGATTACATTAGGAGAGGCAATCGCAGCATGCGCGACACCCTCTATGCCAAGGCTCAGGTAGATTACCAGAAAGCCGTGGAGGCTGACAACACAAATCCTCAGGCACACTATAACCTGGGCAACTCTCTGCTCTTCCAGAACAAGGCAGAAGATGCCATGAAGGAGTACGAGACAGCATCGCGTTTCGAGAAGAGCAAGAAGAGGCTCGGCATGATATACCACAACATGGGAGTGCTACTGCAGTCGGCTAAGCAGTTTGACAAGGCCGTCGAATGCTACAGGAACTCGCTCAGGAACGACCCCACGAGCGACGAGACACGCTACAACTATGCCTTGTGCCTCTTCCAGCTGAAGAAGGGAGGCGGTCAAGACAACCAAGACCAGGAGAAGGACGAGAACGGACAGGACGAGAAGAAGGAACAAGACAAGCAGCAGCAACAGGAAGAGAAGGAAAAGCAGCAGAAGGAGAATCCCGAGCAGCAGCAAAACCAGCAGCAAATGAGCAAGGAAAATGCCGAACAAATGCTGAAGGCTGCCATGCAGGATGAGAAGAATACACAGGAAAGAATGCAGCAGATGCAGCAAATGCCACGTCAAAAACATCTACAGAAACAATGGTAACACGATTGGATATCAAGACAACGATGAAAAGACTCTATGTAACCATACTCCTCCTTGCCACCGCCGTCTGCATGTCATACGCGCAGGTGAAGGTCACCCTTCAGTCGCCCCGTCAGGCTGAGGTAGGACAGCGAATCAGGGTTAGCTACATAGCCAACACGACGGACGTAGAAGACATACAGGTCGGCGAATTTCCAGGCTTCGAGGTATTGTACGGGCCAAGCACAAGCACTTCGAGGTCTATGTCCATCGTAAACGGCAATGCCTCCCAGAGTGCCACCATGACCTTTACCTACACCCTACTTGCCACCGAGGCTGGCAACCATCAGATACCTGCCGCAACGGTCGTGGTAGACGGCAAGTCGTACAAGAGCCAGTCGACAGGCATAGAGGTGCTTCCGTCATCCTCCAACGACAAACAGGCAGACGATCAAGGCAACGACCATGGAAACGGAGCCAACCAGAGGCAAGGCAAACAGGCTCAGGTAAAGTCGATAGGAGACAGCGAGCTCTACATGACCGTCACGGCAAGCAAGAAGGAAATCTTCGAACAGGAGGCGGTGCTGATAACGTACAAGCTTTATTCCCTTGTCAACATACAGCAACTGGCAGGCGAGATTCCCCAGCTGGACGGATGCCACGTGCAGGAACTGGACAGCAAGGCACAGATGTCCCTGAAGTACGAGCGCGTAAATGGCAGGAACTATGCCACGGGAATATGGAGGCAGTATGTGTTATATCCGCAGAAGACAGGCAAGCTGACCATTCCCAGTACTACGTTCGACTCGCAGATTGAGGTGAGGAACACCACCATGGATCCATTCGACATCTTTTTCGGTGGCGGCAGCCTCACGCAGTTGGTAAGCAAGAAGATAGTCACACCTGCCATCGACATCGACGTTAAGCCACTGCCAAGCCCTCGCCCTGACAATTTCTCGGGTGCCGTCGGCAAGTTCTCCGTATCCGCAACCCTGTCCCCTGAGCAAATCAACGCCAACGATGCGGCTACGCTCAAGCTTGTGGTAAGCGGAGTGGGGAACATGAAGCTGATGAAGGCACCCAAGATCAATTTCCCGCAGGATTTCGAGATATACGACCCTAAGGAAACGGACAAGACCACAAACACGGCAAGCGGGGCAAAGGGAAACTTCGTCTACGACTATGTCATCGTGCCGCGGCATGGAGGCAAATACAGCATATCCCCGGTAGAATTCGTATACTTTGATACCGAGAGCAAGCAATACCAGACCTTGCACACGGATTCCTTCTCGATATCCGTTGCCAAGCCCAAGGGTGGAAGCCAGGTTGCCTACAGGGAACAGGAAGACCTAAAGATAATCGACAACGACATACGCTTCATCAAGTTGGGCGATGCCAAGTCCGACTCCCCTGAAGATTCCTTCCTTTTCAGCGCATCTTACTGGGCTATATATGCCTGCCTGATCGTCACGTTCATAGTCGTCATCCTTGTCTTCAACAGGCAAATCAAGGAGAAGGCCAATGTCGCGCGCCATCGTGGTCGCAGGGCAGGAAAGGCAGCCGTGAGACGTCTTGCCAACGCAGCCAAGTTGATGAAACGCCACGAGAGCGGCCCGTTCTTCGACGAGGTCATGAAGGCATTGTTGGGTTACGCATCGGACAAACTGAACATCCCTACTTCCGGCCTCAACAAGGACAACGTGTCCGACAAACTTGTGGAGCGTGGTGTGGAGGAGTCGCTCGTAAGGGAATACATGGATGTCCTCTCGGAATGCGAGTTTGCCCGCTATGCCCCCGGCGACCCCGAAGCAACCATGGACAAGATCTATTCGCGTGCATCCGAGGTCATCAACAAGATGGACAATATAATAAGAAAGACGAAATAACAACAACAAGCATGAAGCGTTATACATATATCCTGATTCTTGTCTCACTTGCGCTTGTCGGTTGCCCGGCATACGCAGACGACAACAATGGAAATCTGAAGGCAAAGGCGGACAGTGCATACGTCCACGAGAAATATGACAAGGCATTGGAGGCGTACATGTCCATGCCAGGCAAGGAGAACTCCGTGGACTTGTGCTACAACATCGGGTGCTGCTACTATAGGCTCGACGACATAGCCAACAGCATACTTTGGTTCGAGAGGGCGTATCTCCTGAATCCCGGTGACGAGGACGTGTGCTCGAACCTCGGGATGGCAAGGAGCAAGACCATAGACAAGATTGTCTCTCGCCACGAATTCATACTGATAAGCATATTCCGCTCGTTAGTAAATGCCATGAGCCTGCGTCTCTGGGCGGTAACAGCCCTCACCCTGTTCGTAGCATGCCTCTTGTCTTTCTGCCTGTATTTCTTCACGGACAGGATGTTTCTCCGCAAGCTCGGATTCTTCATGGCAGTATTCTTCTTCATACTTACCATAGGAGCCAACGTATGTGCCTTCCAGCAAAGGCAATTCAGCATAAACCGTAACACGGCAATCATAATGTCTCCCTCCGTCACGGTCAAGAGCACTCCCTCGGACAGTGGCAACGACTTGTTCGTCATCCACGAGGGAACCAGGATAGAGATTACCGACAACAGCCTCAAGGACTGGTGTGAGATAAGGATAGTGGATGGCAAGGTAGGCTGGATAAGGAAGAAGAACTTTACCGTTATTTGAGACCTTGGGGGATATGGCAGAGAGATTAGTATCATGGGATTGGTCGTTGCTTCTCTTTCTCAACGGTAGCGACTATGCCTTCGTCGACGAGGTGTTCTGGGCAATAACCAAGACCGTTACCTGGTTGCCATTGTTCGTAGTGCTGTTCTGTGCAATCGTCCGCAACAACGATTGGCGCCGCACGCTGCTGCTTGTCATCTTGCTCGCCATTCTGGTAGCGTCGACGGACATGTTCACAAGCGGTTTTTGCAAGCCCTTCTTCCATAGGCTCCGCCCTTCCCACAACCCTGAACTCGCAGACGCGCTTAGGGTGGTGAAGGGTTACAGGGGTGGCATGTATGGATTCATGTCCTCCCATGCTGCCAACACGTTTGGCGTAGCAATGTTCCTCACGCTGTTGTTCCGTTCGCGCTTGGCTACACTCACCCTATTCCTGTGGGCATCCCTGTCAAGCTACAGCAGGATGTACCTGGGCGTCCATTATCCAACGGACATACTATGTGGTGCCTCGACAGGATTCCTGTTCTCCACGATACTCTACCATGTCTACGCCAAGTTCCCCATGCTTGCATCGGGCAACAAGAGCCAAGATGCTGCAAGAGGAAACCTTGTTGAATACAGGCATGCAGACATGAAGTTGATACCCATCACCTTTGCCCTCACAATCATATTTGTCATGATACGTGCTGCATGGCTTGCATGTATGCCTTGTACATGATAACTACATACCCTATGACGATGACTTTCGACGGGCGCATCACATATCTCTTGCCATCATTGCTGCTGCTCTTGCTTGCCAGTTGCACGCCGTCGCCATATACGGACCAAGCGGATTGCCTCAACGACATGTCGTATTCCCTTAGGTACACAGACATTGACTCTTCCCTCCACTATGCACGTCGCGCACTTGCCATATCCAAGGGCGAGTCAGACAGTAAGGCAGAAGCCTGGAACAACATTGCCTACGTAGCATACCAGCAGATGAGGTATGACGAGGCCATGCACGACCTACGCCACATCTACGATGGTTCCCACAACCAGATAGAATTACTCTGTGCCGACGTGATGTTTATGAAGGTAGCTCAGAGGATAGGCGATGGCAAGTTGTTCTTCGACAAGAGGATACAGGCGTTGAGACGCATCAAGAGAATACAGGACTCGATACACGAACTCGATGCCCGCCAACTGAAGCGCTTCCATTACGGTTGTTCCGAGCTTCACATCGTATCATCCACCTACTACTATTACCTTGGGCTCGATGCCTCTGCCATACACGAGATACAGGCCGCTTCGCCCTATGTCTCGCTTGAACGGGACACCTTGCAATGGCTATATTATAGCTACATGCTGGGCAGTGGAGGCCTTATCGAAGGCGACTGGGATAAAGTCACCATACAGGAGTTCGACATTCTCGTCCAGGCGTTTTCTGTTTCCAGGAGGCACGGCATCACCTATTTCGAGGCAAACACCCTGCAGTCGCTTGCCGTCTGCATTTGCGACTCTGCCAAGGCAGCCTTGATAAGGGAGCACTTGCCATACGCCTATTCGTATGTAGTGGCTCAGGCCGCCGGCGCAGACGTACCGTACGGTCTCGACTCCCTGCACGCCGTATCATACGCTTTGGCTGACAAATCCGCAAGGTTGTTCTCCCGATACAAGGACCTCTACCAGACGGCATGTGCAGAGCGTACGCTCGGAGAGATACTGTTCTCTGCACGCCTTTACGGGGAATCCCTCCGTCAACTGCAGCATGCGCAGTACCTGGCAGGTAGCCAAAGGAAAAGGGGAGGAAGGACGGTAGCATCGTGGATGATATCAATTCACGAGAAACTGAGCATGGCCTACGCTGCCCTCGACATGAAGGAAGAGTCCGACCATCACAGGAACCTGTATCTCGACCTGCTGGACGATACAAGGCAGAACAAGGAAATGGACAGCCGCAAGGAAGAGCTGACCCGCGAACTGCATTCCATATATGTCAAGTTGCTAATCCTGGCAATACTCATCGTCTGCCTCACCATCCTCGTCGTTGTCTATACGCTGAGGGTTCGCCGACATACCCGCTCGTATTACTCCGACATCCTCAACATGAGGCTCTCCCCTGCATTCACGAAAGCCATGGAAGCCGTCTCCTCCCTCGGCAAGCATTTAAGGGACGAGGAAGAGATAGTCCAGGACGAATGCAACATGGCAGGGATGAAGACCTTGGAAAGCAAGAAGGGAAACATCGAACGAAGGGCAAAGGTGGCAATGGCCTACTCCATTGTCCCATACCTCGACCGTATCATCGCCGAGGTGAACAGAATGGTAGCCGATGGCAAGGCAAGCAAGGACAGGTTGCAGTATGTGTCCGAACTCCTCGACGAGATAATGCATGTCAACCATTCGCTCACCGACTGGATACAGATTAGCAAGGGAGACCTGAAATTGCACATCACCGTATTTCCCCTCGAAAGCCTCTTCGCCATCATCAGGCTCGGCTCACAATCCTTCGGGCAGAAGGGCATACTACTTACCGTCCCGCCCACCGACCTCATGGTCAGGGCAGACAAGGCACTCACTCTGTTCAGCATCAATACGTTGGCGGACAATGCACGTAAGTTCACACCGGAAGGCGGGGAGGTAACCATATCCTGCTCTGCAACCGACCAATACGTGGAAATAAGCATTGTCGACACGGGGATAGGACTTAGCGCAGAGGATGTGCAGACGCTGAACGAGAGCAAGGTGTACGATTCCACGCTGCTGGGCAGCGGTAAGGAGGAAAAGGGCTATGGCTTTGGCATAATGAACTGCAAGGGCATAGTGGGCAAGTATCGCAAGCTGTCCTCACGCTTCCATGTCTGCGACATAGGCGTCGAAAGCCAGCTGGGCAAAGGCAGCCGTTTCTGGCTAAGGTTGCCAAGGGTAATGGCATCGGCGTTGGCGTTCTTCGTCTGCGGCTTGTCCCTTCCAGCACGGGATGCAACGTCATACGAACTATACGAGTCGGCATACCAGTGCAATGTGGGCAGGCAATATAGCCAGGCAAAGGAACTTGCCTCCCGTGCCGTAGAAGCCATGGCATTGCCTCCCGACACGATGTTGCTCGTATCGCTTTACAACGAGATAGCCATATCGTCCCTTGCCCTTCACCAATGGGACGAATACGCCCGTTACAATGCCGAATGCGTCAGGCTCCACCGCCTCTATAGCCAGGATGCCTCGCTGGCACGGTATTGCATGCAGATGGAAAAGACAAGGTCGGACAGGACCATCTTCCTCGTCATTCTTACATTCCTGTCCGTGGCACTTGCCGTCCTCTTCTACCTTTCTTTCCTGCGGGACAGGTTGAGGAGCAAGACCAAGGTCCTGGCATTGCGTAACCGGCTCGACGCCGTTTCCGCCAGAGTGTCGTCGGTAGCCGGCGATATGGCTGCCCCTGATGCAAGGCACGACTTCCCCGACATGTCATCTTCCTGCAATGCCCTAGCCGGGTGGCTGCACGAGGAAGAGAAGGCCACCCTTAGCGAGTTGGTACGTGACGCAAGGATATCCGCCTCCGTACACCATTATTATTCCACTTTGGCTGACGGCATAGCCGAACCGTGCCGTCAACTGTGCAAGTTGCAGCAACTGACCGAAAGGCGCGACAGGATGATGCTTGAGGCCGAACGCCTGTATGTCTCCAACCAGATTCTGGACAACGCCCTCAGCACCCTCAAGCACGAGACCATGTACTATCCAGCCCGTACCCAGCAGGTAGTGGCGTCGCTGACGGAAGGGGACGGAGACTTAGCCCGGTTGAAGGACTTGCAGGACGTTCTCGACTATTACCGCAAGATATATATGATATTGTATGGGCAGGCCGAAAGGCAGATGCCGACGAATGCCTTCAGGCGCGAACTCGTTTCCGTAGGCTCGCTGTTCGATTTTGCCGTAAGTTACGTTCAGTCGTATGCTTCACGGCATGGGGGAAGGCCCGGCATTACCGTAGGAGGCGACACGCCGACGGTGATGGGGGATGCCCTGATGCTGCAGGAGCTGCTCAGGCACTTGCTCTCGATATATGCCGGCAATGCCGCCCATGTCTCCTTCCGTTCTGCAAGGCAAGGGAACGTGGTACGAATCGCATGCAATTTCCAAGGCCTTGATACGCCTTCCCCGTGCGTGGAGGAAGCATTTACACACCATACCGACCACACCTCGTACCTCATCATGAAGCAAATAATACGCGAACTGGACGCCCTCTGCGGATTCCCTGGACTTCGCCTTGAGGCCTGCAAGGAGGAGGGCGGAGTGACGGTATGGTTCACGCTGAGGTGCGTGGACGTGACGGAGCAGGCATGACAATGCAGTAACAGAGAAAACGAAATAGGAATTATTATGGAACATTTCAAGGTAGTGATTGTAGAGGACGTGAAGCTCGAGCTGAAGGGCACGGAGCAGATATTCCGTTCCGACATACCGGAAGCGGAGATAATAGGCACCGCACAGAACGAGAGCGAGTTCTGGAAACTGATGAGGTCGCAGGTCCCGGACTTGGTGCTGCTCGACCTGGGCCTGGGTGGCAGTACGACGGTCGGCGTGGACATCTGCCGTCAGCTGAAGGCACGTTATCCGAGCGTGAAGGTACTGATATTCACGGGCGAGGTGCTCAACGAGCGACTATGGGTGGAGACCATCAATGCAGGAGCGGATGGCATCATACTCAAGACGGGTAACCTCTTGCAGAGGGACGACGTGCTCATGGTGATGCATGGCAGGCGGTATGTCTTCAACGAACCTTTCCTCGAAAGGCTCATCCAGCGTTTTGTCAGGTACGTAGATACCGAGACGAGCAAGGAGGACTCGCTGATGGAATATGAGATAGACGAATACGACGAACGCTTCCTGCGCCACCTTGCCTTGGGGTATACCAAGGATATGATAGCCAACCTGCGCCAGATGCCTTTCGGGGCCAAGAGCCTCGAGAAGCGGCAGGCAGACCTCATAAACCGCCTGTTCTCACCAAAGGAAAGGACAGGTGTAAATGCCGTCAGGCTCGTAGTAAGGGCGATTGAGCTGAACATCATAGATGTCAACAATCTCGTGGCAGATGAGGAATAGTCGCCGTGCATGGGACGTGCTGCTGGCTTTCCTCCTGGCAGGCATGTTCCTTACCCCGTTGCTATCGTGGATGCTCTCGGCCGTCGGTCTTGTGCGTACGAGCATGATTTCTGCCGAGGGCTTGAGGTGGTTCGCCTCCAACTTCCCCGAGGCTGCCTTAGACCATTGGTTTACCTGCATCGTGTCGATGTTAGTGGCTCTCGGAGCAGCAAGGGGGAGCGGCATGCTTTCGGACGGAATGAGGCACAAGGGAGCGTTGGCTGCTGCCTTGGCGGTGGCCATGGTCTCCGTCTCGCTGGGACTGATGCTGGCCTTGCACCCCGACAGCCCGCTTCTCAGCGTAACGGGCAGGCTCCGTCACGGCACGTTCGTCCATGCCTTGCCGCATTTCGTCTCTCTTTCGGTCCTCGCCTGTGCCTTGGCATACGGGCTTGCGTCCCGCCATGTGGCTACCTATAGGTCTGTAGTCAGCCTGCTTGCGTTCGGACTTGCCCGATACGCACGTGCCATACTTGCCTGCTTTATGCTGTCTTTCCTCTGCCAATGCTGGAAATTCATCATCACCGGGAGCGTGGCATATTGACACGAGACTACCATCAGTATATGTGCAATCCGGTGTGCCGCATCTCGCCCCATGCATACCCAGGCGCACCTAATATAAACCAAACAACGGAACATCCCCAAAATAGGATACAAACAACGATGTCAGTCAACTTGGAAGAACTCAATGCCGCACAACGCGAGGCGGTACTTTGCTGCGACGCGCCCACGATGATAATCGCCGGGGCAGGCAGCGGCAAGACGCGTGTCATTACGTACAAGATAGCCTACCTGCTCGAACAAGGCTACAGGCCTTGGGACATCCTGGCTCTGACCTTCACCAACAAGGCAGCCGACGAGATGAAGGCTCGTATTGCGACCCTGGTGGGTGAGGAGAAGTCGAAGGGAATCTGGATGGGCACGTTCCACAGTATCTTCGCCAGGATTCTCAGGCGCGAGGCGGAAAGGCTCGGCTTCACATCCGACTTCACGATTTACGATGCCATAGACAGCAAGAACATGGTCCGCTCTATAGTCAAGGAACTGGGGCTCGACGAGAAGAAGTACAAGTCCGCTCCGTCCCGCATCAGCAATGCCAAGAATGCCTTGCTGCTGCCCTCCGAATATCGCTCCGCAAATGTGTCCTCGCCAAGGTTTCCCGGCGACGGGATGACAGCCCTCGGAGACGTCTACGACCATTATTTCAGGAGGTGCAGGCAGAGCAACGCAATGGACTTCGACGACATACTGCTCTACACGTGGCTGCTTTTCCGTGACAACCCCGACATTGCCCAGTCCTATGCTGAACGCTTCCGGTACGTCCTCGTTGACGAGTATCAGGACACCAACTATGCCCAGCACGCCATCGTCCGTCAGCTTACCGGCCTCAGCCAGCGCGTCTGCGTCGTGGGCGACGATGCCCAGAGCATCTATAGCTTCCGCGGAGCCGAGATAGAGAACATACTCAGGTTCCGGGAGTCATACCAAGGGGTGAAGGTCTTCAAGCTTGAGGAGAACTTCCGTTCCACCAGGCACATCGTGCAAGCCGCCAACAGCCTTATCCGCCACAACAGGCAGCAGATACGCAAGGACGTCTACAGCAACAGGGATGAGGGTGCGCCCGTAGAGGTCTTCAGCACGTACAGCGACATAGACGAGGCATACCTCGCAGCCCGTCTTGTCCGTCGCTACGTGGAACGGGAGGGGTTGGACTATGCCCGGGTGGCAGTACTGTACCGGACGAATGCCCAGAGCCGTACCCTGGAGGAAGTGCTGCGCAAGCAGGGAATACCCTACAGGATATACGGCGGCATGTCTTTCTTCCAGCACAAGGAGGTAAAGGACCTCACGGCGTACCTCCGCCTGGCGGTGAACCCGTATGACGAGGAGTCGCTGCATCGCATCATCAATTATCCTGCGCGAGGCATTGGCAGCACGACGGTGGAAAGGATTTTCCATAAGGCAGCCAGCGAAGGTCGTTCCCAGTGGGACGTGTTGTCGGATGTCACCACCATCGGTGTCAACCGTGGCTTGCAGGCGAAGTTGGAAGGCTTCGTCGAGATGATAAGGCGTTTCAACGACTATGCAAGCCATCTTGATGCCTTCGAGTGTACGAGGCGCATCATCGGCGAAAGCGAGATGTACAAAGAGATATTCCATAGCGACAAGGCAGAGGACAAGCAGAGGCAGGAGAACCTGCAGGAGGTACTGAATGCCGTAGCCTCCTTCGTCAAGGACCGCATCGAGACGGAGGAAGGCATCTCGCTGACCCACTACCTGCAGGAGGTCAGCCTGCTCACCGAGCCGACCGAGGAGGGAGACGCCGGCGCAGACAGGGTCTCGCTCATGACCATCCATTCCGCCAAGGGACTTGAGTTTGCCGCCGTCATAGTCGTGGGACTTGAGGAGAACCTGTTCCCAAGCCAATCCTCCCTCGAATCGCCCCGGCAGATGGAGGAAGAACGCAGGCTGATGTACGTAGCCATGACGCGCGCCGAGAGATACCTCGCGCTCACGTACGCCAAGAGTCGCATACGCTATGGCAAGACGGAGTATTCCGAGCCAAGCCGCTTCCTTAAGGAGATAGACCCCGCCCAGATCTCGGCAGGGCTCTCCGGCTATGCCATCTCGTCGGCTCAGTCAGGGAGTCTCGGCTACAGGGACCGCCTTGCCGTGCCCCGCAGGCCTTCGGGCAACATTGCTCCCCCGTCATCCTACGGCAGGGACCCATCGGGCTCAGGCATCGCCCCGTCTGCACGGCGGCTTGTCAGGGTGGATTCCTCTGCCAGCATGTCTTCTTCCCCTTCGCCGCAGACGTACGACGTGCGGCCTGGCACCGTCATCGAGCACGAGCGTTTTGGCGTGGGCAGGGTAGAGAAGGTTACGGGCAGCGGTATCGATGCCAAGGCAACCGTCAGTTTCGAGAATGCTGGCACCAAGCAGCTGATGCTCAAGTTCGCAAGGTTCAAGGTAGTGGCACGTGACGGCGACCGATGATGAATTTATAGGACAAATCATAGTTTTTTTCTTGATATACCATACCCCTGGCGGTAATGTACTGCATCCTTCCCCCTCGGGACTACATATTCTATCTCGGGAGGAAAATATTCTTTCCACGTGAGGAAAATATTTTTATCACGGGAGGGAGTAATTTCTCATACGGCAGCGGGATACAGGGTACGCCCTTGAGGTACCGTCCCGCCACTAAGCAGAGGTAACTGGAAAAATCCTTACATGGGGCAAAGCCGCACGTAGGCCATGGCACGGCTTAGTCATTTCCGGCTCCCAGAATGCCATGAGGAATGCTTGTCGGGAGCGTGGGGCAGGTAGCGGGGAGAAATGAGAGGGGCTTCCTAAAAAGGAAGTCCCCACATAAAAGAGTGAAAAGGTGAATTCTGGAGCCTCTTGTCGGATTTGAACCTTTTCCTGTATTCCAAGGAGTTAGGTGCGCGTTGTGTACATCGTTTTTTGCATTCTATACACAAGCTATTTTTACGACAAATGAGGCAGTAATAGTCTCATTTATGTAGAACTTTTCTACTTGTTATATTATCATTACATTTCTAAGCCGTCTTCCTGTTTGGTTGATGGCTTTTTTCATTCCCCTACACTCTAAGGAAATGGCTCGTTAAGATTTTTTGGTTTGTTTGTTTGCCGTTTCAGTCTCGGATATTCTTTGCCTGTCCTTCTCGTATCCGTAACTTTGCAGCGGCTTTCCAAAACACCTATCCTTAAGCATTGCAAAGGTACGGCTTTTTCGGCAAACAAACAAACATTTTACAT
>SFXD01000126.1 GCA_004559785.1 bacterium
ACGTGGGTAAAGGATCGCATCAAGGGACGCAACGACGACCAAAAGGCCGTGATTCGTTACTTCTGCAACGAACCGGCTTGCCTTAGCAAGAAGCCCATGACCGACGAAGAGTACGATTCCATGGTATTGAAGGTCCTCAACTCCAACGACTACAAGCAGAAGGCTCTCGGCAAGATTGGCCTGGACGAGGATCAGGTACAGGAGATAGAGCCTGTGCACTTCGAAGGATACCAGTTCGACAAGCAGTCGCTCACCAAGTTGGGCAAGGACGGCAAGTACCGTTCCTCGAAGTATCAGGTTTCATGGCTTTTCTTCAGTGCCACTCAGGTCTATCTGTACCAGAACACATTCAACATGGACGAGGATGGCAAGAAGGAGTCTACCGAAGAGTACTTCTACAGGGACATCACCAACTTCTCTACATCGTCCGATACCGTCGAGACTCCTTTCTACGACGCAAAGAAGGACGAGACATTTCTGAAGAACGTGGACAGCAACCGTTTCGCCATCACCGTTCCGGGCGACAAGTTCTACTGTTCTTTGGAGCAGAACGACTATACCGAGCGTGCCATACAGGGCATGAAGGCCATGTTGCGTGAGAAGAAGAACGCGTAGGCATACCTCTCTCGTGAACCAGTCCGTAGACGAAGATGCCATCCGGGACTTCTGCCGGCATCGCCAGTTGGCAAGGCCTGAGATAGGCTTCAGAAAGGCCGCCGGCCTTGCTGCAATGGCAATGGTGCTTGCACTATCCCTATCGGCATTAATCCATCTACGGACTGGTTTCGCTTTTCTATATTGTTTCGATTCCTGTTTGGGACTGATATTTGTATGCAGCGCCAAGTTCGTGCTCCTCTTTTCAGTGAAATGCTACCAGCGTTATGCCCCGGAGAGTCTCAGGCGACAATGCTCATGCGTGCCATCCTGCTCGGAATATGCCCTGCAGGCACTGGAAAAGCATATATGGCCCAAGGCTGTATGGAAGATATGGCGACGAGTAACCCATACATGTATGTCTCCAGGGTATCACATTGACTACATTTAAATCATAGAATCATGGGATTTTTCAACAAACTACGATCCGACGGAGCCACGTACGATGGTCAAGGCGAAGAGCGTCGAGGCTTGATTGACATAATCAAATATAATGGAGACCCCGACGACCTGATATGGAAATTTCCGTACGACAACCTTTCCATAGGTGCCCAGCTCATAGTTAACAGAAGTCAGGAGGCCATCTTCGTGAAGGGCGGCGCCGTATGCGACGTCTTCGGCGAAGGCACTCATACGCTTTCTGCCAGGAACCTGCCTCTTCTCGACAAGATCATCAACCTTCCCTTCGGCGGCAACTCACCATTCAAGGCCGAGGTGTGGTATGTCAACAAGGTAACGCGCCGTGGACTTAAATTCGGTACGCCGAACCCTATCCGCGTAGTGGACCCAAGGTATGCGGCCGTAGAGATGGGCATACCCATACGGGCACACGGGGACTACAGCATCAAGGTTGCCGACAGCCTGTTGCTGCTCAACGATTTCGTGGGAACACAGCACTTGTTCACCACCGACGACTTTGTGGAGAAGTTCTCTACTATGGTTGTGCAGGAGCTCAACAAACACATCAAGAAGTATTCGCGCGAGAATGGCATATCGCCTTTGGACTTCCCCGAGTATGCTCCGGAAATAGCCGACTACGTAAAGGAAAACCTCGTCGGCAGGTTTGCTGCCTATGGCGTAAGCCTCGAAGACTTCCAGTTTGCACATCTGGCACCCAACGAGGACGACCCCGTAGTGCAGAAACTGTACAGCAACCGTATCGAGGCAGCCACCAAGCGCGAGAACAGGGAAATACAGGGCTTTACATACCAGCAGGAACGCCAGTTGGACATCATGGAGACTGCGGCAGGCAACGAAGGCACCGCCGGCAGCATGATGGGCATGGGCATGGGCATGGGTATGGGCATGGGGGCAGGTGCCATGTTCGGACAGCAAATGTCGCAGATGTCTCAATCCATGAACCCCATGCAGGCTCCGCCGCCACCTCCAACGGCATTCACGCCATACTATCTCTATGTCAACAACACCCAGCAGGGTCCCTTTGACCAGGCCACTCTGCGCACGCTGGCATCGGCAGGCACGCTTACGCCACAGACACTTGTATGGAAACAGGGCATGGCAGGATGGGCAGCTGCAGGCAGCCAGCCTGACCTGATAGGACTGTTTGGAACCACGCCCCCACCACCTCCACCACCAGTAATGCCGTAGGAATATGAAAGCAGTACCAAAGATTACCATATTTTCGTGCATATTCTGCTATTTTGCGGGCTTGTGGATGATAGCATCCCGTTTCGGGCTCGTCAAGCTCGTATCCAAATACGGACTTACGGCGGCATTCACACAGATTCCCAAGGATTTCCCGCAGATGAAGTACCTGTACATGGGCATGGCAGCCTATACCGTGCTGTTCGTCTTGCTGAGCATACTCATCGTGCGGTTCACTAACAAGGCATCCAAGGAACAGGAGGCATTGCAGCGGGAGTCTGCCAAAGTGGCATCACTTGAGGAAAGTATGAACGTTCTTGTGTCCCGTTACGGGCGCAGCCAGGCTAAGGACGGCAAGGTGATGGCAGAACTACAAACCTTGACTCGCAAGGTATCCTCGCTACCACCAGCGGTGGTGCGCAATGCCGGCATGAATTCAGAGGTGGAAAACATCATCCAGACCCTTCAGGACATGCTTGCGGATAAATGTACGGCCGAGGCCTTCTCCGCTGCCATCCGCGAAGCACAGGACGCAGTGGATTCCATCAAACGTAGAAGTAGAATCATAACACAGTAATGCAATGGAAATTATATCTATGAAATGCCCCAACTGTGGAGCCAGTATTACCACCAAGACCAAGAAGTGCGAATACTGCTTCAGCGACATCATGGTCAAGTCGTTCAGTGCCTTGTCTGCCATGCCGCTGCCGCAGGTCAACAAGTACATGGCGGCATATCGCTCGGCGGCTGCCGAGCATCCCGAGAACAACGACGTCAACGCATCCATCGGTATGTGCTTCCTCAAACTGAAGAAATACGACCAGGCCATTGAGTCGTTCGAAAAGGCACAGGCAGACAACTTCGAGGATGCCACCCCATTCTTCTATGCTGCCGTATCCAGGCTCAAGGGCAGGAAGCCTTTCCTATGCTCACGACCGGAGATAGATGCCATGGAGACGGACATCAACGCCGCCTTGTCCATCGACCCACGCCCCGAACACTACTACTTCCTGTCATATATAGGTAGGGATTACTTCAAGCGCAAGTTCCTCAAGCACCAGCCCTCTTGGGAGGAACTGATGGATGAGGCCGTCAACAACGGACTCTCGCCTACGGACGTGGAGGAATTCCATGCCATGGTGGGAACGCCAGTCGACATATCGCTCGATTGAACGTAATTTCTATGAATCTTGCATGAGTCAGGACTTGTATGAAATAGGCAGGACATTATGTTGCTCCAGCAATGTATGTTGACTTCATCGGCGATAAGGTTAATAACCTTAACGCTGCAAGGTTA
The DNA here is from genome assembly GCA_004559785.1 of bacterium. Taxonomy (GTDB): domain Bacteria; phylum Bacteroidota; class Bacteroidia; order Bacteroidales; family Bacteroidaceae; genus Physcousia. The sequence goes on from SFXD01000126.1 coordinate 3,557, forward strand.
ATAACCTTACTGCCGTAAGGTTATTAACCTTTTCGGGAACTAAGATATATTGCTCTTGTCAGAGACAGGTTTTCTTGCTTCTTTCAAGTTAGTTCAAATTCGTCGAGCTCACGTAATTTTAGCACTATAAAGTCACAACAACCTTCGCTAATCACCAAATTTTTTTCAAACACTTATATTTCATCGAACTCACGTTAAT
>SFXD01000127.1 GCA_004559785.1 bacterium
ACCCTGAAAAGTATATGTCTTGAGATGGACACAAGGTATGACCTGCTCAAAAGGGCGAGGGCGCGCAACATCAAGGAATATAACCAAAAATTCAGGGACAGGCAACTGAACCCACAGAACGGACACAGGTTCATGCCCTACATAGTGGTGGTAATAGACGAGTTCGGCGACCTCATAATGACTGCTGGCAGGGAAATAGAACTGCCCATCGCACGCATAGCCCAGCTCGCACGTGCCGTTGGCATCCACATGATAATCGCCACACAGAGACCTACCACGAACATCATTACCGGTACTATCAAGGCGAATTTCCCGGCAAGGATGGCATTCAAGGTTAGCTCAATGATAGATAGCAGAACCATTCTCGACCGTCCCGGTGCCAACCAACTCGTAGGAAAGGGCGACATGCTCTTCCTTGCCGGCAACGAGCCTGTGCGAGTGCAATGCGCCTTCGTCGACACGCCAGAAGTGGAGAGAATAACCTCCTTCATAGCCTCTCAGCAGAGCTACAACGCCCCATTCCCTCTTCCTGAGGTGCCAATGGAGGGAGGCGACGATGGTGGAGTGGCAGATGTGGACTTGAATCACCTCGACCCGATGTTCGACGAGGTGGCAAGAATGGTGGTGACAGAACAGTGTGGCAGTACGAGCATGATACAAAGGAAATTCTCCATTGGTTACAACAGGGCAGGAAGGCTTATGGACCAGCTGGAGAAGGCAGGCATTGTTGGTCCGGCAAGGGGCAGCAAGCCAAGGGACGTGCTCTGCACTGGAGATGAGGAACTGCAATACAAGCTGAACAACCTAAGATGACAACCCTTCATACGCCCTTTGGAAAAGATTCATTCGTGAGCACATACTTTATATATAGTACATATTTTTAATAGATTTTATGAGAAGACCAATTACTATCGCCTTGCTTCTGGCGTTTGCCATGGCGGTCACAGCGCAGAGCGCGATGAAGGTGCTGGATAAGACAGCCTCCAGCATACGCAAGGCAGGGGACGTGCAGGTGAAGTTCGCTGCCGCAACCTTCGTCGACGGGGTGGAACAGACATCTACCGAGGGCGTGATGCTGCTTAGGGACAAAAGCATGCAGTTGACAACGCCGGAGATGAGGATGTGGTATGACGGACATACCCAGTGGAGCATGATAAACGAAAGTGGAGAGATTAACGTCACCAATCCAACGGAAAGGGAGATGGCTGCCATCAACCCGTATACCTTCATATCACATTACAAGAAAGGCTACCGACTGAGCATGAAGGAAAGCACGCTCAGGGGACAAGCAACGTACGAGGTACACATGCTGGCCACTAAGCCAGACAACCCAGCGCAGGAGATTTACGTAGACGTGGCACGTGCAGACCACATGCCCCTATGTATCAGGATAAGGCAGGGAAAGGAATGGAACAGAATCACCATCAAGTCCTTGCAGGGAGGAATGAAACTCGCGGACTCTGACTTCGTGTTCCCCTCGTCCGAATACAGGGATGTCGAGGTCATCGACCTCAGATAACATACGCTCACTTAGCAACAGGCGCATATACAGATAATAATCAAAGAACATGAAACATACAAGACTTTTAATAGTGGGTAGCGGCCCTGCAGGCTACACTGCCGCAATATACGCAGGCAGGGCCGGACTGGAGCCCACGCTGATGGAAGGTATTCAGACAGGTGGGCAACTGACCACCACGACTATAGTAGAGAACTATCCGGGATTCCCCGAAGGTATTGATGGATTCGAATTGATGGACGGAATGAGACAGCAGGCAGAGCGGTTCGGAACACTTATGCTAAGCACCTCTGTAGTGAAATGCAACCTCGCAGAACGACCATACAGGATCTGGACGGACGATGGCGAGGAATGGACGACGGACTCGCTAATCATTGCCACAGGAGCCTCGGCTAAGTATCTGGGACTGGACGACGAGCGTAAGTACCAGGGGCAGGGCGTTAGCGCATGTGCCACGTGCGACGGTTTCTTCTATAAGGGGAAGACGGTGGCAGTGGTAGGCGGAGGCGACACCGCTTGCGAGGAAGCCATATACCTCTCCGGGCTGGCAAGCAAGGTCTACCTCGTCGTAAGGAAGCCATACCTCAGGGCAAGCCGCATCATGCAGCAGAGAGTGGAAGACAACGACAGGATTGAAGTGCTGTACGAGACAAACACCCTCGGGCTCTTCGGGGAGCATGGTGTGGAGGGCGCACGTTTGGTTTATGCCAAGGGAACGGAAAGGGAAAGAGAATATTCCCTGCCTATAGACGGCTTCTTCCTCGCCATAGGACATACCCCCAACAGCGCATTGTTCCAGCCATGGATAGACGTTGATCCAGAGGGCTACATCATCACCGATGGAGACTCCCCACGCACAGCCCTCCCTGGGGTGTATGCGGCCGGCGATGTTGCAGACCCTCGATACAGGCAAGCCGTAGTGGCTGCCGCCTCGGGAGCCAAGGCTGCAATGGAAGCTGAAAAGTACCTTGCCGAACAGCAATATACTCAGACGAGATGACAAGTCTGGAACTATATAGGCTCCTGAGAGCCAACGAGGAAGTCAAGGACAGACGGCATCCCATGTTCGAGAAGAACAAGTTCATGCGCATACTTGCCATCTTCATGTTCCTGTACTATGCAGCTATACTATTGATGGTCGGTACAATGCTCCCATTCGGCCTTTCCGGTGCGTACAACGGTGTAGCTGCATTCCACGTCTTAGATGGCTATTTCCCCATTCTTCTGATGGTAGACTTCTGGGTACGGTTCATCCTACAGGAAACACCTGCGCAGCAAGCCAAGCCATACGCATTGTTACCCATAAGGCGGTCGTTCTTGATGAACTTATACTTGGTACGTGCGGGTCTGAGCGTGGGAAACATGTTCTGGTTCTTCATGCTAATACCCTTCGGGCTCATTGCCATCGTGGCACACGTGGGATGGCTGCCATTCCTCGGATGGCTGTTGGGATGGTGGATGCTGTGCGTGGCAAACGGCTATGCCTATCTCTTTGCAAGGGCATTATGCATGAGGCATTTTGCCTGGTGTCTGCTGCCCATGGCAATCCACGTTGGCATCGTAGCCATCATGTTCGTCCCTGACAGCAACCCGTTAGACATGCCATGCACGGAGCTCCTCTATGCCTTTGCAAGATGGAGGTTAGAAGCCATACTTGCCACGGCAATTGCGATAGCATCGCTATACATGGCTAACTATTTCCTGCAAATAAAAATGGTATACAATGAGGTGGCAGGAAAGGAAGATGTGGAGATGAAGAAGACAACGCAGATGGACTTCCTAAACAGGTATGGCAAGGTGGGAGAGTATCTCAAGCTTGAGCTAAAGCTTAGATTCAGGAACAAGCAGGTGCGGATGCAGACCCTCGTGGTATTGGGTGCGATGACAGTGCTGAGCTTACTGCTCGACGTGACAGACATCTACGACAACGGATTCATGACATCGTTTATCTGCCTCTACGACTACATCGTCCCGGGCATGACGACACTTGTCACCATCATGGCATACGAGGGTAACTACATAGATGGACTGATGGCTCGCAGGGAGAGCATATACGACCTCCTCAAGGCCAAGTACTATTTCAGCTGCTCGCTGCTGTTGATTCCAATGTTGTTGCTCATACCGTCCATCGTACTGGGCAAGATAAGCCTTATGATGAACCTTGGTTACCTTTTCCTTACGGCTGGGGTGCTCTACCCCTGCCTGTTCCAGATGGCGGTATACAATCGCGAT
>SFXD01000039.1 GCA_004559785.1 bacterium
CGAAAAGCGATGCAAAATTACTGCATTATTTTGGTTTGTGCAAGTGTTTTGCCCTTTTTTATCGCATTAATACATATTTTTTGTATATTTACCTTACATTATATGGTATTACGGGTAAAAATAAGTAATTTTGTATGGTAAAAATGATTGTAAAACATATATGAAACAACATTCACTTACAGAACAATGAAAAAGTACAATTTCAATGCAGGCCCTTCCATCTTGCCCCGAGAGGTGATGGAGGCGACAGCAGCAGCTTGTCTCGAATTCGAGGGAAGTGGTCTTTCGTTGATGGAGACAAGTCACAGAGCAAAGAATTTCCAGCCCGTTGTGGACGAGGCAGTAGCCCTTTTCAAGGAACTCCTCGACATACCCGAGGGCTATAGCGTAATATTCCTTGGTGGTGGTGCAAGTCTGGAGTTTTGCATGATACCATACAATTTCCTTGAGAAAAAGGCTGCATACCTGAACACCGGCGTATGGGCAACCAAGGCAATGAAGGAAGCAAAGCTCTTTGGAGAGGTGGTAGAGGTGGCTTCCAGCAAGGACAGGAATTTCACTTACGTGCCAAGGAACTTCGACATCCCTGCCGATGCCGACTACCTGCACATAACCAGCAACAACACAATCTATGGTACCGAGTTGCGCGAGGACCTCGACTCGCCCATCCCTGTCATAGCCGACATGAGCAGCGACATACTCTCGCGACCAGTGGACGTAAGCAAATACGGAATGATATATGGAGGTGCACAGAAGAACCTTTCCATGGCTGGCGTTACCTTTGTCATCGTCAAGGAAGACTTGCTTGGCAAGGTGTCGCGCCCCATACCTACCATGCTCGACTATCGTACTCACGTCAAGAAGGGTAGCATGTTCAACACGCCCCCAACGGTGCCCATCTACTGTGCCATGCAGAACCTCAAGTGGATAAAGGCTCAGGGTGGCGTAAAGGCGATGGAAGCACGGGCACATGAGCGTGCCGAGATAGTGTACGGCGAGATTGACCGCAACAAACTCTTCGTAGGTACCGCAGAGGAAGGAAGTCGCTCGCTAATGAACCTGACGTTTGTCCTGAAGCCTGAGTATCAGGACTTGCAGGACGAGTTCATGGCATTCGCCACAGAGCGTGGCATGGTTGGCGTTAAGGGACATCGCGACGTGGGTGGCTTCCGTGCCAGTTGCTACAACGCCATGAGCGTAGAGGGATGCAAGGCTTTGGTGGAGTGCATGAAGGACTTCGAGGCAAAGCATTAGTGCATACACAATATTGTGACCTATACCTATATTTAGTATTGATATATATATATATATTTGAAATATTATGGCTAAAGTTCTTATAGCTACAGAAAAACCTTTCAGCAAGGTTGCCGTTGACGGGATAAGGGCCGTGACGGATGCCGCTGGTTACGAACTTTCATTACTGGAGAAATATACAGACAAGCAGCAGTTGCTGGATGCAGTGGCTGACGTGGACGCATTAATAGTCCGTTCGGACAAGGTTGATGCTGAGGTCTTGGCGGCCGCAGCCAACTTGAAGATTGTGGTACGTGCAGGTGCCGGCTACGACAACATAGACCTTGCAGCCGCAACCTCAAGGGGCGTCGTTGCGATGAACACCCCGGGGCAGAACGCCAATAGCGTGGCAGAACTGGTCTTCGGCCTGTTGGTCTTTGGCGTACGCAATTTCTACAACGGAACGAGCGGAACCGAACTCATGGGCAAGAAACTCGGCATTCTCGCCTTCGGCAACGTTGGTCGCAACGTGGCACGCATTGCCAAGGGTTTCGGGATGCAGGTTAAGGCTTACGATGCATTCTGCCCCGCAGAAGCCATCGAGGCGGCAGGTGTAGAGGCTGCACGCAGCCAGGAGGAACTCTTTGAGACATGCGACATCGTTTCGTTGCACATTCCTGCCACGCCCGAGACCAAGCATAGCATCGGCTATGACCTTGTCGGCAAGATGGGCAAGGGAGGAATCTTGGTGAACACGGCTCGCAAGGAGGTGATTGACGAGGCTGGATTGGCACGCCTGATGGAGGAACGTACCGATATCAAATACCTGACCGACATCAAGCCCGATGCCGATGCGGAATATGCCGAGAAGTTTGCAGGCAGATACTTTGCCACGCCCAAGAAGATGGGCGCACAGACGGCAGAAGCAAATGTCAACGCAGGTATTGCCGCCGCAAGGCAGATAGTATCTTACATAGAAGACGGGGTTACGAAGTTCCAAGTCAACAAGTAGCCCTGCCAACCCATTCACAAACGCTATAATTGACAAGAAATGGCTAAGGTAAAACCTTTCAAAGGACTACGTCCCCCAGTTGAACTCGTAGAGGAGGTGGAGAGCAGGCCGTACGACGTGCTCGACTCCGAGGAGGCACGACAGGAGGCTGCCGGTAACGAGAAGTCGCTATACCACATCATCAAGCCAGAGATAGACTTCCCTGAAGGCACGGCAGAGACAGACGAGCGGGTGTACAGGCGTGCAGCGGAGAACTTTGCCATGTTTCAAGAGAAGGGATGGTTGGTACAGGATGAAAAGGACATGTACTACATCTATGCCCAGACAATGAACGGCAAGACACAGTATGGGCTGGTCGTTGCTGCGTCAGTGGACGACTACTTAACGGGAGTTATCAAGAAGCATGAACTGACGCGCAAGGACAAGGAGGAAGACCGTATGCGGCACGTCAGGGTGAACAATGCAAACCTCGAACCCGTCTTCTTCGCATATCCGGACAACGCCGTAATCGACAGCCTCGTGTCGCGCATCACCAAGCAGCAGCCGGTATATGATTTCGTGGCACCCATCGACGGATTCCGCCACCAGTTTTGGCTCGTCGGCGACGAATCAGACATCAATACCATCACGGACGCGTTCGATGACATAACGTACCTGTATATAGCCGACGGGCATCATCGCAGCGCAGCGGCAGCCCTGGTTGGAGCCGAGAAGGCACGAAACAATCCCAACCACCGTGGAGACGAGGAGTACAACTACTTCATGGCGGTGTGTTTCCCTGCAAGCCAGCTTACGGTACTCGACTACAATCGGGTAGTGCGTGACTTGGCAGGCTTGACGGATGATGAGTTCCTCGACAAGTTGGGCAAGAACTTTGTGGTTGCAGACAGGGGAGAGGTGGAATACCATCCCGCACAGGCACATGAATTCAGCCTCTACATGTCAGGGAGGTGGTACAGCCTACTGCTGAAGCCAGGATTGTGCGACGAGACAGATCCCATAGGAAGCCTCGACGTCAGTATCAGCAGCCGTCTCATCCTCGACGAGATACTGGGCATAACAGACTTGAGGAGAGACAAGAGAATAGACTTCGTCGGCGGATTGCGTGGGCTTGGGGAACTGAAGCGTAGGGTTGACAGTGGCGAAATGCGCATGGCTCTCGCGCTGTACCCCGTCAGCATGAGGCAGATAATGAACATAGCCGACAGTGGAGCCATCATGCCTCCAAAGGCTACGTGGTTCGAACCGAAACTGAGAAGCGGACTCGTCGTACATAAGCTTACATGACAGACGAGTTCAGGACCATAGATGGAGCGAGCGAGGGTACTTATTCCGAACTGAGGAGTAAGTTCCTCGCTTTTGCGCATCATGTAACCACTGTCGACGAGGCGATGCAGATCGTGTCAATGTACCAGAAGGAGTACTATGACGCACGTCACGTATGCTGGGCGTATATGCTGGGTGCGGATAGGCTTACATACCGCAGCAACGACAACGGCGAACCAAGCGGTACGGCAGGGAAACCCATCCTTGGGCAAATTAACAGCAACGACCTGACGGACATCGTCATCATCGTCGTCAGGTATTTTGGTGGCGTAAAGTTGGGTACGAGCGGCCTAATCTCTGCATATCGTACGGCGGCATCTGAAGCTATTGCCAATGCTAAAATAGTAGAGCGAACGGTGGACTTCGAGCATACCTTCGGGTTCGAGTATCCATTCATGAATGGTGTGATGAAGGTGGTACGTGACATGGGAGCCACCATCGTCTCGCAGTCGTATGACATGGATTGCAGCATGACCCTATCCATACGCAGTAGCAAGATGGACGAGCTGAAGGAGAAGATAGCCAAGGTGCTTTCACCTTTCTGACATCAGGTAGCCACCTGACAAAAACATGCCTATTTGCCGAGGGTAGGAGGGGGGACAGTCTCTTCTTTTGGTAACTGTCACCTGTTACCTTTTACTTGTTTTATAGAAGTACCCCGTTTCCCTCCATCAATATACTGCCCCCTTCATCTTTTGAAGATTCTTTTCAGGAATTTGGATTTGTCGGACAGCATCTGAAGGCTGAAGGCGAGCGAGAGCGTGAATATCGGTATTCCTATAGCCAGCCTATTGAGGGTAATTGAGCTACCTGCAACGTAGGCGCAGCATGCAGCAAGGCAAAGCAAGGTAAATTGGATGAGGCATAGCCGCCAAGTGCTACGCCTGACCCTGCATCCGTACTTGAAGCCATATACTGTAAGGGCACAAACCACGTCGTAGAGAGCTCCCAGGGACAGGGCAATGCCTATGCCCGTCAATCCGAAAGCCCTGTAAAGCACCCATACCATTGCCACGAATATGACGTCGAACAAGACCTCCATGCAGAAGAACAGCAATGAGTCGCCCTTGGCAAGGGTGATGTAGCCGGCAGGGAGATAGATGCAACGGAAGAAGGCATAGAATACGGCTATGGTAGCCATCCCGTTCACTACGAGGAATTCCTCGGTATGAAGCAGGAGTATTATCCATGGCATGAATAGCACTATGAGAATTAGTATCGGTGTGAGCAGCATGACGCATACGTCTATCTGCTGGTTCATGGTGGCGTTCATCCTGTCACGGTCATGGCATACGGAAGACAACCGCGGGAAGTAGTCGGCTTCGAGTGCTACGAAGGCCATTCCCGTGTATCCTACCATTAGTGCGTAGCCAGCCCTGTAGAAGCCCACCTGTTCGAGGCTTTCTGTCTGTAGCATGATGGCAGGTATAGCCATGGCGACGAGCGAGTTGGCTATGCCCGCCAGTACGTAGGGTATACCCTTGCGTATGATGGGTATGCCCTCGTGCAGCACGGACTTGTTGAATGGCATGATCCTATATTGTACCAGCTGCAGGGAAAAGTAGAAGTGAGCCACCACGGAAGCCAAGCCGCATGCGATGAGTCCCATGACAACACCCTTTATTCCCCATGCGAGATAGAAGGGGATGGTGAGGAAAATGGTGAGTACGGCCGTCACGCTCTCTATGACCGCCACGGTGCGTATCTGCCTCAGCCCCTTTAGGATGGAGCATTCGCACTCTGCCACCAGATAGCAGACGACGACTGGTATTAGGAGCATTACCTCGGGGAAGTGTCTCCAGTCGTGGTCGAAGAACATGTAGCTGAGCAGCGGCGAGAAGAGCGTGCAAAGCAGTGTGGCAAGCACGGCTGACCATGCTGTGCATGTTCGCATGAGGTTTACCGAGTGGCGAATCTGTTCGGCGGTACCTTCCTCGAACAGTTCGCCGGTAATGCGGGTGGCGTTCAGTGGAAGTCCGAAGTTGCAGCTACTGACTATGAACTCGGATATGGAGCTATAGACAGACATCAGGCCCATGCCTACGCTGCTCAGCAGGACTGAGGTCACCTTGTTGCGAAGCACTGCCATTGCCATCTTCAGTCCCTGTACTCCTCCGAATACGCTGGTGTACCTCAGTACGTGGTCGTACGACGTGTCTTGTGTCTCTGGGTTGTGTAGGTTGTCGAGTTTGCTCATTTCTTGTTCGTTAGGGGGTTACGTCTACTGTCTTCAACTTTTACGACAGGCCCGTAATCTCTCCGTCCACTATGTCTATGCGCTCTGCCTGTGGGCTTTTTGGCAATCCGGGCATTCGCATGATGTCTCCGGCTACCAGCACTATCATCTCTGCACCGCAGTTTATGACGATGTCCCTCACGTTGATGCTGAATCCAGTGGGGACCCCGTATGCCTTGGCATCAGCAGAGAAGGAGTATTGTGTCTTTGCGATGCAGATAGGGTAGTGGCTTATGCCCATTTCATTGATTTTCTGTATCATCTTGCGTGCGGCAGGGCTGAATACCACGCCGTCGGCTCCGTACACCTTGCGTGCCACGGCATCTGCCTTGGCCTCGATGCTGTCCGTGTCGGAATAGGCAAGGCGCAATTGTGCAGACGGATTGCTGTCGATGGTGTCAGCCACGAGCCTTGCCAGTTCCTCGGCACCTGCTCCGCCCTCGTTGAATGCATTGTTGACGGCGAATCCCACTCCCATCTCGCTGCAATGGCTGCGACATAGCTCTATTTCCTCGTCGGTGTCGGTGGCAAAGCGGTTGAAGCAGACAACCACCGTCTGTCCGAAGCCCTGTATGTTGCGGATGTGCTTGTCAAGGTTCTTCATGCCCTCCAGCAGGCCTTGTGCATTGGGTTCCTTGATTGACTCCACGGGCACACCGCCGTGCATCTTTAGGCCTTGCGTCGTAGCCACGAGGACCGTCAGCGAAGGCTGCAGCCCCGACTTGCGGCACTTGATGTCGTAGAACTTCTCTGCCCCCAGGTCGGCGCCGAATCCTGCCTCGGTAATGACGTAGTCGGCGTATGTAAGGGCAAGCTTGGTAGCAATCACGCTGTTGCATCCATGCGCTATGTTTGCGAATGGTCCTCCGTGCACTATGGCAGGTGTGTTCTCGGTGGTTTGTACCAGGTTGGGGTGGAGTGCATCCTTCAGGAGGACGCATATTGCGCCTGCCACTCCCATGTCCTTCACCGTGAACGGCTTTCCGTCCATTGTAGTGCCCAGCAGGATGTTCTCTATGCGCTTCCTTAGGTCTTGCTGGTCTTTGGCTAAGCAGAGTATCGCCATTATCTCGCTTGCCGGCGTGATGTCGAAGCCGCTCTCCATGCATACCCCGTTGGTCTTGGCTCCAAGTCCCGTGACGATGCTGCGCAGGTTGCGGTCGTTTACGTCGAGTACGCGCTTCCACAGTACCTCCTTCAGGGCGAATCCCTCGTCCCTGTGCTGGTAGATGTAGTTGTCCATCAGTGCGGCAATCATGTTGTGAGCGGATGTCACGGCATGGAAGTCGCCCGTGAAGTGAAGGTTTATCCTATCCATTGGAAGTACCTGGGCGTGACCGCCTCCGGCTGCGCCTCCCTTCATCCCGAAACATGGCCCGAGCGATGGTTCCCTGAGAGCTACGATGGTCTTCTTGCCGATCCTGTTCATCCCCAGGGCGAGTCCTACGCTGACCGTAGTCTTCCCTATGCCGGCCTTGGTGGGCGTGATAGCCGTGACCAGTATCAGCTTGTGTTCCTTCACCTTCTGCTCGTCTGTCAGGCTTTCGTCTATCTTAGCTGCATACCGTCCGTATGGCTCCACCTTCTCTTCTGGTATTCCCAGTTGGCTTGCTATCTCGGCTATGGGCTTGAGCTTGGTTTCTCTTGCGATTTCTATGTCTGTCTTCATGATGTGTATCTATTTTGTAATGTATATTGGGGCAGTATGTGTATTGGGAGCAGGTTCACTGGTGCTGTGGGCGCAGTAGGTCGTTGACCGTCTTGACGGGATTGAACGTCGTCAGGGGCACCTCCACCATCAGCGTGTTCCAGTTGCTCATTGCTCCGTTCCACAGTCCTGGCAGTTCAAGGGCCTTCAGTTCCCTGCCGTTCTTGCTCTTGTAGGATATGAATCCCGTGCTGGGGTCGACGTACTTTGTCAGGTCGAACTTCCTACCCTTGTAGTCCTTGGTGGCGCATACTATGTCCACGGGGTTGAAGTGCGTACCGTGTTCGAACATCTCCACGTATTCCTTGCAATCCCTGTCGATCTGGCTGCTTTCCAGAATCTGGAGCGACGTGGAGCCGTCGGGGTTGTAAGCCACGAAGGGGCCTCCGCCAGGCTCTCCGATGTTCTTTACCACCCCGCAGACGCGTATGGGTCGGTTCAGCTTATTCTTGATGAATATGTATAGCTCGGTATCTTCCATGTCCTTCAGCCCTGGCATGTCGCATCCGAGTGTGTGCCTTACGAAGCGTATCATCTCCTCTATGTCGTCGTGGCTGTACTTGCCGCTATCAAGCAGCTCGAGGTATGAGAACACCTGTTTCTGCACCTTGACGAGCAGTCCTGCTATCACTTGCTTCCACTTTACCGTATCGGCTTTCAGCTTGTCGGGGACGACGTTGTCGATGTTCTTGATGAAGATGATGTCCGAGTCGAGGTCGTTCAGGTTCTCTATCAAGGCACCGTGTCCTCCGGGGCGGAAGAGGAGTTTGCCGTCCTCGGTACGGAATGGCGTGTTGTCCATGTTCACCGCCACGGTGTCGGTGCTTGGCTTCTGTTCGCTCATGGTGACGTTGTAGTGTATGTGGTACCTATCCTCTGCCTCGGGCAGCACCCTGTCCATCAGTTCCAGGAACAATTCCCTGTGTGCTTCGCTAACGGTGAAGTGTACGTTGGTCTCCCCTTGGCTGCTGGCGTACGAAGCGGCTTCGGCGAGGTGCTCCTCTACGGGTGTCCTGGCGCAATCGTCGTACGAGTGGAACTGCAGCAATCCCTTTGGCAGAAAGCCGTAGCCGAGCCCTTCGTCGGACAATAGGCTCTCTGCTACCTGCTTGTATTCTCCGTCTTCCATCAGTGCGTCTACGCCCTTGCCATGGTTCAGGAAACAGGCATCGTTGAGTGCGTCGTAGAATGCAAAGTCGTGTATGTTGCCGAAGAACCTCTTCTCGAAGTCGGTAGTCGGCACATCGTAGTCAGCGTCGAGGAAGGCGAACAGGTCCTTGAACATCCTGCTGGCGGCTCCGCTGGCAGGGACGAACTTGGTGATGTTGTGCCTCTCCGCCCTGTAGGTATTCCACCTGTCTGCAAGTTCCTCGGTTTCTTCCTCCGTAGGGGTTACTATTCCCTTGCCGGCAGATGCCGCTTCCTTTAGCCGGAGGTATGGGAAACCTTGCTCGAAGCATTTCAACTGGCGATCAATCTGCTCTTCGCTGATGCCCTTCTCCCTGATTTGTTCTCTGTCTTCCTGTGTAAGCATATATTCTATGAGTTTTAGTTTGCGTAAATACGTATAAAAACATGATGCAAGTCATGTTTTGTCGTACAAAGTTACATAAAAAGACTCAAAGGGCGGTGGAAAAAGGAAAAAAAATCATAACTTTGCCTAATATTAATCAGAGTAGCTACATGAAACCAGACATTATGGACAACCATGATAAGCCAGGGGATGCTCTCGCGAAGGCTTCAGGCACAGATATTGCCAACGCCTGCTACGGCTGCCGGTTCACGATAGGGGAATTGCGCGGATTGGCAGATGCGCGCCGTGAACTGTCAGGACTGATTTCCGGTACTTTGCAGCCAGATGACGAGAGTAAGGTAAGGAATTATCTCCGCAGGGTGGTGGAAGAAGGCAGGATGGAGCGTGACGTCTTCGGGCTCTGCTCCATAGCCAAGGACATCGACACGGCCGTTACGGTGGCCAGGGAGATAGGTGTCAGCCGAGGTGCCGTACTCGGGGTGATGCTCGACTCGGCCGTAACCACTGGCATGGCTACGTTGGAGGATATAGGCAGGGACTTCGGCGACGACGTGGTACACGTCATGCACGGAATCATCAGGGTAAAATCCCTGTACACCAAGAGCCCTGCCGTGACGAGCGAGAACTTCCGGAGCCTGCTCGTTACCTTTGCCGAGGACATGCGCGTGATACTCATCATGATAGCCAACCGCGTGTGCGTCATGAGGAAAATCAGGGATGCGCAGGACGACGATGCCCGCAGGCAGGTTTCCATGGAAGCTGCCTACCTATATGCCCCGTTGGCTCACAAGCTGGGGTTGTACAAGCTGAAGAGCGAACTGGAAGACCTCAGCCTCAAGTACCTTGAGCATGACGCATACTACCACATCAAGGACAAGCTCAACGAGACCAAGAAGGCACGCGACGAGTACGTTGCCAACTTCATAGAGCCCATCGAGCGCAAGCTGTCGGAGGCAGGGCTGAGGTACCACATTAAGGGACGCACCAAGAGCATACACTCCATCTGGCAGAAGATGAAGAAGCAGCATGTAGGTGTCGACGGGGTGTATGACCTGTTTGCCATACGCATCATACTCGACTCGGAGCCTGACAAGGAGAAGCAGGATTGCTGGCAGGTGTTCAGCATCGTAACGGACATGTACCAGAGCAATCCAAGCCGCATGCGCGACTGGCTGTCGGTTCCCAAGAGCAACGGCTACGAGAGCCTCCACATCACAGTGCTGGGCCCCGGGCAGAAATGGGTGGAGGTGCAGATCAGGACGGAGAGGATGGACGACGTGGCAGAGCATGGACTTGCCGCACACTGGAGGTACAAGGGCATCAAGGGCGGACAGGGAGGAGTCGACGAATGGCTCTCGAACGTGCGCGGCGCACTGGAGGCTAACGACGACCTGCAGCTCATGGATCAGTTCCGCATGGACCTCGTGGAGGACGAAGTCTTCGTGTTCACCCCCAAGGGCGACCTCTTCCGCCTTCCTGTTGACTCTACGGTGCTCGACTTCGCCTACAGCATACACTCCAAGGTGGGCGACCATTGCATCGGTGCCCGTATCGGAGGCAGGAACGTCACCATCAGGCAGAAGCTGCACAGCGGCGACCAGGTGGAGATACTCACCAGCAACAGCCAGTTCCCCAAGCAGGATTGGCTCTCGCTGGTGCACACCGGCAAGGCAAGGTCGAAGATAAGGCAGAGCATCAAGGAGATGCAGAGCCGCCAGGCGGCGATGGCAAAGGAAGTACTGGAGCGGAAGATGAAGAACCGCAAGCTGGACTTCGACGAGCCAGCCCTGATGCACACCATCACAAGGCTCGGCTACAAGGTAGTCACGGATTTCTATGCCGCGCTGGCCGACTCGTCGTTAGACGTCAACCATGTTCTGGAGGAATATGCCCTCCAGTTGCGACGGGATAGGGGAGAGGAAGAGAAGCCTGCCGCCACGACGAGTGCCGACCGATACGTGATGCAATCCGACGACAATGCCGCGACGAGGAAGCTTGCCGACGACGTGCTCGTCATAGACGGTAGCCTCAAGGGGCTCGACTTCCAGATGGCTAAGTGCTGCCAGCCCGTATACGGCGACGAGGTGTTCGGCTTCGTCACCAACGGCGGGGGCATCAAGATACATCGCGTGGATTGCCCAAACGCTCCGCAGATGAGGGAGAGGTTCGGCTACCGCATCGTCAAGGCAAGGTGGGACGGGAAGCGCGGCTCGCAGTACCCCATCACGCTACGGGTGGTGGGCAACGACGACCTTGGTATCGTCAACAACATCACGAGCATCATCTCCAAGGAGGAACGCATCCTCTTGCGCAGCATTAGCATAGACAGCCACGACGGGCTCTTCTCGGGCACGCTGACCGTTATGCTCGACGATACGGGCAGGCTCCAGTCGCTCGTCAGGAAACTGAAGACCGTGAAGGGCGTCATCAACGTCACGAGGGATTGAGCCTTGGCTCACGGCTGCCACGTCGTGCCTAAACAATACATTCCACCAATGGAATCATGTCATACGATAAAGGAAAACGATAGTCAACATAGAATAAACTAATTCAACTTTCGAAAGTTCAAATGAATCGAATATCAAAAGGAAGTCTGGTGTGCCCCCAAGGGGGCAGAAGCACTTGCTAAAGCAGAATAAACTAAATTAAAGAAATAACATAAAAAAAGACCATCTGAATGATGAAGTACTATTTTCTAACGGCTCTTGCAAGCCTCATCGCGTTGCAGGCGCACTCCATCGACGTACACAAGTTGTTCGTGGCAGGACCATACCCCATGCCGACCCCAATCATCACCGATTCACTGGATGCCAGTTGCAACAAGGTGGACACGGCGGAAGTCCTCTTCTCTACGCCTCTCTCCCTTACCCTGTGGAAGGAGCAGGGGCAACCTACGGACAGCATCATACCGGCACCCGGTGCAACCTCGCTCACCTTGGCTGGCTTCACGATAGAGAACACTGGCTTCGCGAAATGCAAGATTAGCGTCAGTTGCAGGAGCCGCCACAAGGTATACGTGGATGGCGAAGAGGCGAAGGAGGAGAACCACCTCGTCCCGGGCAGGCACGACGTGAGCATCAAACTGCTGCAGAAGCCGGGCGAATCCGATACGCTGAGGATAAGCGTCGACTCGGCACAGGAGGGCATTGCCGTCAACCCAGCGGGACAACGCTACTGGACGCTGTCCGACCTGATGCACGGCGAGAGGCTGTCCACCACTTCGCTGTCCAGCGGCGGCAAGTACCTGCTGCAGAACCGCCGCACCATACACAAGGGTGGCAACACCACATGGAGCAAGGAAATAATCGACCTTGCCACGGGGCACAGGATTCCCGTCTCCGACTTCCTGCAATGGGCATGCAAGGACGACCGCTACATACGCCTCACCACCGACGCACGCGGGACGAAGGTATTCGAGAGCGTGGACGTAGAGACGGGCCACTCAGACGTCATCGGCAAGTACGACGGTCCCGGAGAGACAAGGCTGTATGCCAACGACACGGGGCTTATCGTCTACGAGACGACCGATGGTCCCAAGGAGAGCGACAACGCCGTCCGCCAGATACTGCAACCCGACGACAGGCAACCCGGGTGGAGGAACCGCACGGGCATCAAGCTGATGGATTTCCGTACGGGCATCGTAAGGCAACTGGCACTGGGCGTACACGGCACCAGTGTGAGCGCATCCGACGACGGCTCGAAGCTGCTTGTCTCCATCCACAGGCATGACATTACGAGGCGTCCCTTCTATTTCACCACCATCCTGCTCGTAGATGCCGCTACACTGGAGGCAGACACCCTTGTCAGGGAAGACGGCTTCATCCACTCGGCACAATTCTCGCCCGACGCCAAGCAGGTGATGCTCATCGGAAGCCCCGAGGCACTGGCAGGCATAGGCAACACCCTGCCGCAGGGACGCACGCCCAGCATGGTAGAGAACGAGCTCTACATCACCGACCTCGACACCAGGCAGACGAGATGCCTCACGGCTGACTTCGACCCCAGCATACAGGAGGCGAGATGGTGCAGGGCAGACGGTAAGATATATGCCCTCACCGAGGACAGGGACCATGCCCACATCTTCCGCATCGACCCCAAGGACGGCAGGTGCCAGATGCTGCACACCTCCGAGTCGTACGTCTACGGCGGCTTCAGCATTGCCCGCGACAAGGCCTTGCTCTCCTACGTAGGCGAGACGGCGGAGCATTCCGACCGTACATGGACAGTCGACCTCAGGAAGGACAAGGAGACACTCGTGGCAGACGTCAATCCCGTCAGGCTCGACGGCATCAGGCTCGGCAAGTGCCACGACTGGAATTTCGTGGCCGAGAGGGGCGACACCATCTATGGGTGCTACTACCTGCCGCCATACTTCGACGAGAGCAAGCAATACCCCATGCTCGTATACTATTATGGTGGATGCTCGCCCGTCGGACGCATGCTCGACAGCTACTATTGCTACCAGGAATGGGCAGCCATGGGGTATGTGGTGTATGTGCTCCAGCCATCGGGATGCAGCGGCTTCGGACAGGAGTTTGCCTCCAGGCACGTCCGCGCTTACGGCGACTATACCGCCGACGACATCATACAGGGCACCAAGCAGTTCTGCACCGAGCACCCCTTTGTCAAGGCTGACAAGGTAGGATGCATGGGAGCCTCCTACGGCGGATTCATGACCATGTACCTGCAAACCAAGACCGACATCTTCGCCGCGGCCATGAGCCATGCCGGTATCAGCAACCCTGCCAGCTACTGGGGGTTCGGCTACTGGGGCTACAGCTACAGCGCGGTGTCGGCTGCCGACTCCTACCCCTGGAACGACGTCGACCTCTACAGCGGACACGCCCCACTGTTCAATGCCGACAAGGTGCACACACCCATACTCTTCATGCACGGCGGAGCGGATACCAACGTGCCCATCAACGAGAGCATACAGATGTTCACCGCCCTGAAGATACTGGGCAGGGAGACGGCCTTCGTCACCGTCGACGGGGAGAACCACCACATCCTCGACTACAACAAGCGCATACGCTGGCACGACACCATCATGGCATGGTTTGCCAAGTGGCTGCATGACGACCCCACATGGTGGGATACGCTCTATCCCGCGAAGAACCTCTGACGCTTGCCTCAATGCAATCAATGGCTTATTTAAGTAATATACCGGTTTCAGACAAAAGATGGTTTATCCTGACAATTTCGAGCACAAGATAGGCTTCGACGAGGTGCGCCAACGCTTGCTGTCGCTCTGCCTCAGCACGCTGGGCGAGGACAGGGTGCGAGGAATGCGCTTCCTGTGCAAGGCTGCCGAGGTGAGGGAACTGCACAGGCAGGTGGACGAGATGGCGCGCATCCTGTCCGACCCGCAGCCGCCCTTGCAGGATTTCCACGACATGCGCCCCTGCATACACAGGATCAAGGTGGAAGGCACGCGCTTCGAGGAAAGGGAAATGCCTCCCCTGCGCCTCACCATACTCACCCTCCACTCGTGGGTGGAGGCCGTACGCAAGGCGGAGGACGACCATCCGTGCTTCCCCTCGCTCAGCAGGATGGCGGACGGGGTCTTCACCTTCCACTCCGTGGCAAGGAGGATAGAGCAGATTCTCGACCAATACGGCAACATACGCGACACGGCCAGTGCGCAGCTGGCTGCCATAAGGAGCGAACTGCGTAATTCTGCCGGCTCGGTCAGCCGCACGCTGGGCGGCATACTCAAGTCGGCACAGGCCGAGGGATTGGTGGAGATGGGAGTATCTCCCACCATGCGCGACGGCAGGCTCGTGATTCCCGTGCCGCCTGCCATGAAGAGGCGCATCCGTGGCATCGTACATGACGAGAGCGCGACGGGCAAGACCGTCTTCATCGAACCGCAGGAGGTGGTGGAGGCTAACAACAGGATCAGGGAACTCGAAGCCGAGGAGAAACGCGAGGTCGGCAGGATACTCACGGAGTTCACCGCTATGCTCCGCCCCAACGTCCCCGAGTTGCTCAGGGGCATGGAATTCCTGGCAGACGTGGAGTTCGTCAGGGCAAAGTCCCTGCTTGCCGGACAGCAGCGTGCCGTGATGCCCGACATAGCCGACAAGCCGCTCGTCGACTGGACGCTCGCCCGTCACCCCCTCCTCGAGCAAGCCCTCTCCAGGCAGGGAAAGAAGGTGGTGCCCCTCGACATACGCCTTGACGCTACTCAGCGAATCCTCGTCATAAGCGGTCCCAACGCAGGCGGAAAGAGCGTCTGCCTCAAGACGGTAGGCCTGCTACAGTACATGCTGCAATGCGGGATGCCCATACCCGTCGGCGAAAGTTCCAGGTGCGGCATCTTCCGTGGCATCTTCATCGACATCGGCGACGAGCAGAGCATAGACGACGACCTCAGCACATACAGCAGCCACCTGCTTCGCATGAAGGTCATGATGAAGTCGGCAGATTCAGGCAGCCTTCTCCTCGTGGACGAGTTCGGGGGGGGCACGGAACCTGCCATCGGTGGTGCCATAGCCGAGGCGGTACTCATGCGCTTCGTGCGAAAGGGTGCCTTTGGCGTGATTACCACCCACTACCAGAACCTTAAGAACTTTGCCTCCAACACCCCCGGCGTGGTAGGCGGTGCCATGCTCTACGACCGCCAGAAGATGGAGGCTCTGTTCCAACTGCAGATAGGTCACCCCGGCAGCAGCTTCGCCGTGGAGATAGCACGCAAGATAGGAATACCCGAGGACGTGATAGCCGATGCCACGGACATCGTGGGAAAGGAATACGTCGATGCCGACAAGTACCTGCTCGACATTACACGCGACAAGCGGTATTGGGAAGCCAAGCGGCAAACCATCCAGCAGCGCGAGAGGCAGATGCGCGACACCTTGGAACGGTACGAGAGGGAAATAGCCGAGCTGCAGGCCAAGCGCAAGGAAATAATTCTGGCGGCTAAGGCACAGGCTGAGCAGATCATACAGGACAGCAATGCCGTGGTGGAGAACACCATCAGGGAAATCAAGGAGGCACAGGCCGAGAAGGAGAAGACCCGCATGGCCAGGCGGCAACTGGACGAGTACAGGCAAAAACTGGACACCGATGGCGATGCCGCAGGGGACGAAGTCATCGAGCGCAAGATGCGGCAGATAGAGGAACGACGTAAGAGGCAGGCCGACCGCAAGAAGGAACGTGGCAAGAACCCATCGCCCCATTGCTTCCCCCTAAACAGGGGGACTGAGGGGGTCTCCCCATCGCCCACGGCTCAAGGCTCATCGCCCCTGAAGCCCGGCGACAGCGTCCGGCTGGCAGGGCAGAACGCCGTAGGCACCATCGTGGCACTGGACGGCAAGCAGGCAACCGTCCTCTTCGGCATGATGCACACCTTATGCAAAGTGGAAAGGCTGGAGCGCGCCACCCCCACCCGCACCACTATGTCAGGCAAGGACGAGGGCGGTTCGGAATGGGCGGAAAGGCCTGCCAACGTAGCAAGGGTAGGTCGCCAGACAACCGACCATATCCGCGAGAAGCATCTCAACTTCCATCAGGAAATCGACGTCCGTGGCATGAGGGGCGACGAGGCACTGACTGCCGTATCGTATTTCATCGACGACGCCATACTGGTGGGAGCCTCAAACGTCCGTATCCTGCACGGCACGGGCAGCGGCATACTGCGTAACCTCATACGTCAGTACCTCTCCACCATCCCCGCCGTCCGTTCGGCGCATGACGAGCACGTACAGTTTGGTGGGGCGGGAATCACCGTGGTGGAGCTGTGAGAAGCCTCCCCTCTGTCCCCCTGTCGTAGGGGGAAGACTTTGGGCTGTGAGTGGTGAGCAATGAGCTACGAGTCTATTTCGTAGGGATTTTCTGCCGAGATTTTGAGCGCAGCGACCATATATAATTTTTCGTTTACCATTTTCAGTCGGATTTCATGTTGAGATTTTCATCTTGCTGAATGTGCGTGTCCATTTTCGACTGAAATAATTGAAATAATTGAAATGACGAACGAAGCAAGCGCAGAAGCCATGCTTGCATGGATTATGCCTTGCAAGGAGGAATTCGGCGAAGCCAAATAATTGCAATGAGTGAGTGGAGAGCGGAGCTTGCTCCAGCTCTCCCGAGCGAATGAGATTGTTCGGCGACATTTATTGATGGTGAAATCTGCCACGTGTATGGTCTTACCTCGTGTAAGACAGCTCACCGCTCAAGGCTCACTGCCCATTGCCATAAAAAGCCCCCCTACGACAGGGGGGCGAGGGGTTTTTCATCAAATGGGACCCAGCCCCATGCAGGACGTTACTCCCAATGCCGTGGCAATTGCCGAGAGGGCTGCCACCACGACGTTGATAATCGTTCTCCATAAAATCTTCTTGGAATCTTCCATAATACTCTTTTTTTAAGTGTTAGGTGTTAGTGATTAGTGATTAAGTGATTAGGGGGCGGTGAGCCGTTGGCTTTGAGCCATGAGCAGTGAGCTTTTCAGCCGAGATTTTGATTTGAGATTTTGAGGAGCGTAACGGCGACCTCGTAAAAGAGAATTCGTCTTATCATTTTAGCTGGATTTTCAGCTGGGATTTCTAACGTTCCTCTATATTAGGCTTGTTGAAACCTCCACTAAAATCTCTGCCAAAAAATTTGACTAAAAATAATCCAACGATGTTTTTAAATTATGGTCGCTTCGCTCAAAATCTCTACAGAAAATCTCGGCTGAAAATCCCTACGAAATAGGCTCACTGCTCATTGCTCAATGCTCAATGCTCATTGCTCACTGCTCATTGCTCAATGCTCATTGCTCACTGCTCATTGCTCAATGCTCAATGCTCTGTCACCCCAGCGATACGTCGCCGTCGCCCTCGGTGCCGGTGGCGTCGTCCTTGAACATTGCGCTCAGCGACCTGTCGGCATCCATCACCACCCGTCGAGTGGCATTCGTGTCGCCGTCGCTCCACCTCACGAAGGAATAGCCGCTATTGGCAGAAGCCTCGATGGTGGCGGTAGTCCCGTCGTCGTACTGTCCTGCTCCCGTCACGCTGCCGCCTGCCGAGGGGCTTGCGCTCAGCGAGAGGATGCGCTTGGCAGGCGCGGCTCCACCGCCCCCGTTGCCGGCATTGATACCCACCGTCACGCATCCCGCGCCATCCACGTAGTACATGCCCTTGGCATACATCATGCCGCGGATGGTGGAATACCTCGACTGGCGGTCGAACACCTTCTTCACCCTCAGGTACTCGGCAGAGTTCGTCTCCTTGCCTTCCTTTATCCATGCCGAGATGGCAGAGGTGATGGCACTGAAGTTGGTGCGCTGCCGTTCCTGCTTCTCGGTCCAGTTCTGGTTGGGGTTGCAGAGCTTGGCGGAGTAGCACGCCCCCGTCTTCCTGTCCACCCTGGTGTAGATGTCCTCGTGGCTGCAGGCATGTCCCGAATGCACACCCGTAAGCCAGTTTCCCGTTACTTTACCCATGATTCTCTCCTCCCGTCCCACAGAGAGAGTGTGTGTGCCGGCATCCCGGAGGTGTGTGGCGCACTGCTGCTGGGCGTGGGGACAGGAGGTCAGGGTTTAGACCCAGCAGGGGTTGTCGTTTTGGTGAAAATTTGTGTGTCTGTAGGGCATTACCATGGATTTGCCCTTCGTGTGCCGTTCGTTTCCGTTACCCTGCGTAGGGGATTCCAGCGGGAGGGTAAGAGGGAAGCAGAGGGAGGCAGCCCTCACCCTACTTATACCGCACCTCCCCAAAAAGCATGTGGCATGCATGTGGCGCATGTATGCCATCCCGTGGCGCAAATCTCTGACCCTGCGGTACTTCGGCAGTTGTTTTTTTTTTTTTTTTG
>SFXD01000128.1 GCA_004559785.1 bacterium
GTAGCATAAAGCCAATGACGGCTGTGTATATAATACACCCCATGAAGCGTCCCCGTTGCCTTGTTTTTGACTTACCGTTGAATTTGCGAGATTCTACACAGTCAAAACCAAAGCGCAAGATACGCCTTTGCCATTATGTATGTGTCCTGCCTGCCTCTCTTGCCCCTTAGGGCTGCTGAGCCTTCGGCTCTTCCCCCTTCTTGCAAGGCATAGCTCAAGCAAGGCTAAGACTGGTTGCAAAGTTAACATGTTTATTTCAAACCACAAAACATTTCGTCCCATTTTTTTGCTTTGACCTAGATAGGACTTTGGCTTCACGGTGAAATCGTACGCTTGCCTGCGTATGATGGTCAAACGACCTGCTTGGTGCCGAAACCGCATTATCCCCTTTGCATCCTGTTTGTTTCTCCTTGCAAGTGAACAGGGTGCTAAGGGAATGGCAAGGGAATGACAGGGTTAAGCAAAGGGGGATGCGACTTATGTGCATCCCCCTTCCCTGCCTTGCCTTTGGCCCGCTTGGCGTCAGATTTTCCCGAAAGCCTGCTCCAGGTCAGCCAGGATGTCGTCGATGTGCTCGATGCCGACGGAAAGCCGCACCGTAGTGGGAGTGATGTGCTGCTGAAGGAGCTCCTCGTCGCTCAGCTGTGAATGCGTCGTAGTATATGGGTGTATCACGAGCGACTTCACGTCGGCAACGTTTGCCAGGAGCGAGAATATCTGCAGTGAGTCGATGAACTTCCACGCATCCTCCTGGGTACCCTTGATTTCAAAAGTGAAGATGCTGCCTCCGCCTTTGGGGAAATACTTCTCGTAGAGCCCGTGGGTAGGATGTCCCTCCAAGGAAGGATGGCTCACACTCTTCACCTTGGGATGCCCCTGCAGATACCTTACCACCCTAAGGGCATTCTCCACATGACGCTCGATGCGCAACGGCAGGCTTTCCACGCCCTGCAATAGTATCCAAGCGTTGAAGGGGGAGATGGTAGCACCCGTGTCCCTCAGTATGACGGCACGTATGCGGGTGACGAAGGCTGCCGCGCCAGCCACGTCGGCAAAGACCGCACCATGGTACGAGGGGTCGGGCTTGGCAATGGTGGGAAACTTGTCGGCATGCGACTTGAAGTCGAACCTGCCGGCGTCCACTATCACACCGCCCAGGCTGCTGCCATGGCCGCCTATGAACTTCGTCGCGCTGTGCACCACCACGTCCGCTCCATGCTCGATGGGACGCACCAGGATGGGGGCGAAGGTGTTGTCGACGATGAAGAGTACCCCATGGCGGTGAGCCACCTCGGCAATGGCGTCGAGGTTGGTGACCTCGCTGTTGGGATTGCCCAGCGTCTCTGCATACACCACCTTGGTATTGGGACGTATGGCAGCCTCCAGGGACTGGAGGTCGTTGACGTTCACGATGGTATAGTCCACTCCCTGCGTAGTCAGGGTATGGGTTATGAGGTTGTAGCTGCCCCCGTACAGGTTGTCGGCCGCCACGATGTGGTCGCCGTTCTGGCACACATTCTGCAGGGCGTATGTCACGGCGGCCGCTCCGCTTGCCACGGCAAGGCCTGCCACGCCACCCTCCAGGGCGGCTATCCTGTCCTCGAACACCCCCTGCGTAGAGTTGGTCAGGCGGCCGTATATGTTGCCTGCGTCCCTCAGGCCGAACCTGTCGGCAGCATGCTGGCTGTTGCGGAACACATACGAAGTGGTCTGGTAGATGGGCACTGCCCTTGCGTCGGTTGCCGGATCCGGGGTCTCCTGCCCCACATGGATTGCCAGTGTCTCAAGATGAAGTTTGCTGTTCTTTCCCATAATAATATAATGTTTAGATGTTTTTAATGTCCGTTTTCTTGCCTTTTGACGATGCAAAGTTACGGCTATCGGGAAAAAAGCCAATGCAGGAGCGTCAAACTTGGAAAATATCACTAACTTTGCACCCAAACACAGAATGTTTGCACAATAACAGGGACAAACAAGGGATATATGGAAGGTAAATTTTCCGTTGGCAGACTCGATGCCACAGACGTAGCCATTCTGCGCCACTTACAGCAGGACGCAAGGCTCACCACGAAGGAACTCGCTGCCAAGGTCCACCTCAGCACCACACCCGTGTACGAGAGGGTGAAACGGCTGGAAAGGGAGGGCTACATCAAGAAGTACGTCACCATACTCGACGCCGAGAAGCTGAACAAGGGCTTCATCGTTTTCTGCAGCGTAAGGCTGAAGAACATCAACAAGGAACTGGCGGACGAGTTCTGCGCCACCATACGCGACATACCCGAGGTGACGGAATGCTACAACATCTCGGGACGCTTCGACTATATGCTCATCATCCATGCGCCCGACATGAAGTACTACCAGGAGTTCCTGCACAACGTGCTGGGCCAGCTTCCCATGCTTGGCTCGCTGGAAAGCACCTTCGTGATGGAAGAGGTAAAGCACGTCTTCGGGGTCACCATCTAAGGCAAGCAGACCCTGCCTATGCACATGCGACTCGCATACCTCTTATTTGTATCGCTGCCCCTGCTGCCATGCCTCCCTCCCGGGCAAGGCGAACTGGCAATCCGTAGCGCGACCGCCAAGAGCATGGAAAGGCAGGGACTGGTGGATATCACGTCCGTAGACTCCACCCTGCGCGTCAGCCTGATGTACGGTCGCAGCGACAACTTCACGGGCAGGATCCTGTATGCTGACCTGCGCGAGGCATACCTCCATCCCAAGGCCGCCAAGGCACTGGCAAGGGCACAGTCGTTGCTGAGGGAACGCCGTCCCGACCTCTCGCTCGTCGTATACGACGCTGCACGCCCCATGTCCGTCCAGCAAGTAATGTGGAACGCCGTGGCAGGAACGGACAAGAGCATTTACGTCAGCAACCCAAGGAACGGCGGAGGGATGCACAACTACGGGCTTGCCGTGGACCTCACGCTGTGCGACGCCGCCACGGGAGACACGCTCGACATGGGTACGCATATCGACTACATGGGCAGGGCAGCACACATCACCGACGAGGAACTCTTGGTAAGGCAGGGCACCATCTCAGCCGAAGCCCTCAGGAACCGCCTCCTGCTACGTTCCGTGATGAGAGAGGCCGGCTTCATGCCTCTCAAGACGGAATGGTGGCACTTCAACCTGGTCAGCAGAGCCGTAGCCAGGAAATACTACAAGGCAATACGGTGATAAGATCCCCTCAGTCCCCCTGTTTAGGGGGAAGAGACATGAGCTGTGAGAAGTGAGAAGTGAGAAGTGAGCAGTGAGCCTATTTCGTAGGGATTTTCTGCTGAGATTTTTGTAGAGATTTTGAGCGAAGCGACCATTGTATATAAATTCGTTTAATAATTTTTAGTCAGATTTTATGTAAGGATTTCCATACCTATCTTACATGAGGTTTGTCTGAATCTTCACTAAAATGTCTGCTAAAATCTGACTAAAAATATTCCATCGCATCATAAACAACTGGGTCGTCGCTACGCTCCTCAAAATCTCTACAGAAAATCTCAGCTTAAAAATCCTTACGAAATGGGCTCTCAGCCTTCTTCCCCCTACGACAGGGGGATTGAGGGGGTCTCCCACCACTCATAACGCTTAGCTCATTGCTACATTATATATAAATGGAGCAAATATTTCACGTAGTTTTGTTTGGCAGTTTCCTCCATTTGCCGTATCTTTGGGGACGAAAAGCGTGAAGGACATGGAAATGACGAATAGAAACGGAGGCTTGAAGCGACTGC
>SFXD01000040.1 GCA_004559785.1 bacterium
ATAGTGCCGGTCTCGCCTGCCTTGACGGGTGCCTTGGTATATGTAGGCACGGTACATCCGCAACTGGCAAATGCCTGATGTATGATTAGTGGGGCAGTACCAGTATTCTTGAATTTGAAGGAGCACTTCACGACAGGGTCTTTCTTGCTGAACTTTCCGAAGTTGTACCTTAGCGTATCGAAGGTTATCTCAGAGAAATTCTCGGCCTTCGAAGGTGCCGTCCTTACCTCACTGGTCATAACCTTCTGCTGTTGCACCTGTCCGAAGGCAAGGCACGAGAGCGATGCAGCAAAAAAGAGGATTAATGTTTTCTTCATGTCTGATAAAGTATTGTTTTGTATTTTTTTTCGGCTGCAAAATTACACATTTTTCATGAAAGGAAGGCTCGTTGACAGATAAAATACACACAACTTTACTTTATTATTATATTTATTTGTAACTTTGCCATATATTTTAACGATTTTTGATGATGATAGTGTACAATACTACATACACCATGCCCGTAGCCGATGCACGCAATTTCGTGATATGGGTACACCAGAGCATGCTTCCAAGGATAGGGGAGGATGGGGCTCTGTCCGTCCCGAGGCTGCTGCGTGTACTCAGCCACCACGATCAGGAAACGGAATGCTTCAGCCTCCAATTCGAGGCCGGGGACACGTCCGAGCTGCACAGATGGTTCGTCCGTCAGGGCAGGGGGCTGGCAGAGGAGTTGCAAGAGATGTTCGACGGTAGGGTGATAGGTTTCAGCACTCTCATGGAATATGTATCAGCGGAATGACGGAACGTATCATCATGGGCATAGACCCAGGAACCAACATCATGGGTTATGGTATACTGAAGGTTGGTGCGCGTTCGTGCCAGGTTCTTGCGCTCGGGGTAATAGACCTCAGACGTTATACCGACCATTACCTCAAACTCGGACACATCTTCGAGCGCGTGTGCGGAATTATCGAGTCGTACCTGCCTGACGAGCTCGCTATTGAGGCTCCATTCTTCGGCAAGAACGTACAGAGCATGCTCAAGCTGGGGCGCGCACAGGGCGTTGCCATGGCAGCTGCCATCAGCCGGCAAGTGCCCATTACGGAATATGCCCCGATGAAAATCAAGATGGCGATAACCGGGGTAGGTACGGCAAGCAAGGAACAGGTAGCCGACATGCTCAGGAGGATGCTCCATCTTGACAAGGAAGAGATGGGGAAGTTCCTTGATGCAACGGATGCCCTGGCTGCTGCCTATTGCCATTACCTACAGATGTCTGTTCCACACTCGGAGACGAAATACCGCAGCTGGAAAGACTATGTCAACAGGAACAAGGATAAGGTGAGCGAATAAGAATACGGAACATAGTATAAAAGCGTAGTTTGGTAAAGATGTTGATTAGGATAAGCAACGGCGTTGTGAGGCACCCTGACTGGAGGATGCACGAGCCTATAGACCTTGAGATTGGAAACGGAGAGCAAATAGCCATAACGGGCGACAATGCTGCCGGAAAGAGCCGCCTCGTAGAGGTCCTGACTGGGCACTATCCACTATTGATGAACGAGGTGGAATACGATTTCTCGCCAAGTCCGCTACCATTGGCAAGCGACAACATGAAGTACATCGCCTTCAGGGACTCGTACGGCGAACAGGATGGTACATACTACTACCAACAGAGGTGGAACCAGCATGACATAGACGAGGGCACACCTACGGTCGGACAGTTGCTGCAGGAGTCATACGCCAAGGCCGATGCCTCGCTTGCACAATGCCTGCATGGCAAAGACCTAAACACAGAATTAGAGAGGAGGCACCTGCTCAGGCAATGCCTTGAGGAACTATTCCACCTGGGTCACCTCGCCTCACGATACATAATATCGCTCAGCAGCGGGGAACTGCGCAAGTTCCAGTTGGCAAGGGCGATGGGAACGGCACCCCGCCTCTTGATAATGGACAATCCATTCATAGGACTTGACGCACCTACGCGCGCCATGCTGCGGGACCTCCTTGCCCGGATGGCAGAAGAAATAGGCCTGCACCTGATTCTCGTCCTCAGCAGGGATGCCGACATCCCCGATTTCATAACCCACGTGCTGCATGTCGAGGGACTGAGGCTGCATCCCAAGCAGACGTTGCAGCAATACTTGTCTGCACGCCAGTCTTGCTGCACGATAGAGGAAAGCCCCGTTTTCCTCCCTACCGGCTTCACACCAGCCACACCCCTGCACCTCCAAGATACTGACGCCATATTGCGCTTCAACAACGTCAGCGTGCGATATGAAGCCCATACCATACTTCAGCCTCTCTCGTGGGTAGTGCGCAAGGGCGAGCACTGGGCAGTAAGCGGAAACAACGGTTCGGGCAAGAGTACCCTCCTGAGCCTGATTTGCGCCGACAATCCACAGGCTTACGCCTGCGACATGGAGTTGTTCGGACACAAGCGAGGCTCGGGGGAGAGCATCTGGGAGATAAAACGCCATATAGGCTACGTAAGCCCCGAGATGCACAGGGCATATCTCCGCGACATGCCCGCCATAGACATCGTGGCCAGCGGTCTCAGCGACTCAGTCGGGCTCTATGTCCGTCCCAAGCCAAGCCAGAGGGAAGCATGCTTGAAATGGATGGAAACATTCGGCATTGCACACCTGGCGACTACGACATTCCTCCGGCTCAGCAGCGGAGAGCAGCGACTTTGCCTCCTGGCCAGAGCCTTTGTCAAGGACCCCGAACTGCTAATTCTCGACGAACCGCTGCACGGTCTCGACGAACGCAACCGCCGGCATGTCCGCAAGGTGACAGACGCTTTCTGCAGGCAGGAACACAAGACCCTCATCATGGTAACGCACTATCAGGAGGAATTGCCCCTCTGCATAGATCACACCCTTACACTCTCATCTGCCTCCCATGATGAATAGGAGAGAGAGAGAGAGCATGAAACATTTCTGTTAGCAACAACCGAATTGAAAAATTTTGTATTTTATGAGTAAAAAATTGTATTTCCTCTTTTGGTTAGTCGTATATCTGGGTATCTGCCTCTTATGCGACGTAATCTTCGAGGACAAGTTTACGGGTACTTATTACGAAACGGCAATTCGCGCCATTACGTTCTTGATAGCTGTGGCGTTTGTCAACATCTCAGAAAAGAAGGGATGGAATTCATGGAGCAAAGTGATTGGCCTTTTCAGGCAAAAGAAATAACAACTGCGTTTTTGCCAAACTCAATGCCTGTTTTTGCCAAACGCAATGCCTGTTTTTGCCAAACTCAATGCGTGTTTCTGGCACCCCCAGGAAGGCAATCAACAAGAAACCAAAATACAATACTAAAGTTATGGGACTCGCCCGTGAAAGGAATTGGAAGAGCAAGTACGAGGAGCTGAAGGCCTACATACTTGAGCATAAGCATTTGCCAAGCAAAAAGAAGCAGGAGAACAAGAACCTGGTCAACTGGTGGAAATACAACAGGAAGTTGGTCAACCGCGGCACAATCTCGCAGGAGCGTCTTGAATTGCTTCGGGACTTGGCGGCAATGAGGGAAACTAGTTTGTGGGAAACCGACCAGCCGGGGGAAGAGCAGTAGGGTGGGGGCGTTTTTTGCAGCCCCCTACCTTGCGCTTACCGAGAGCCGCGGCTGCCTCCATGTACCTGCTTGCCATGGCTCGTAGCGGTGCCGCCACGTGACACCCTTGTGCCTCCCATAGACCCCCTCGATGATGAGGAGGAGGAACGGCCCCTTACCATTGGCGACGACGAGCCCCTCGATGAGGAGGAGGAAGTGCCCCTTACCATTGGCGATGACGAGCCCCTCGATGAGGAGGAGGAAGATCCCCTTACCATTGGCGATGACGAACCCCTCGATGAGGAGGGAGAACTGCTTCCGACCCTGCTGCTGCTGCTACCGAAGGAATTGCCCCTGCCACCACTGGGTTGCCCATTGTAAGGGGCATGATTGCCATTTCCACGCCCTGGCCTGACATCGCCTACTGCTGCTGCTGAACCCTGGTTGCCATGCGAGGTGTTAGGAAGCCTGAAATGGTAGCCCTTCCCGTCGACCCTGCCTGCGGGTCTGCCAGGATGGCTCATGTCATGTCCTCGGAATCCTCCGTTCCACTTAGGTCTGCGACTGGCATAAAATCCATTATGGTAATGCGAATGCCCGTGCCCTCCTCGGTAACTGACGTAGACGGTAGGACGGTGGTAGTAGAAGTGCCCGTGTCCGTAGTAGGTATAGATGGGGAAGTGCCAGCAACCAGCCCTCCAAAGGATGGGGCGTACGAAATAGTGGGAAGCCATCATCAGGTTGTACTGCCAGTCGTGGAGGATGCAGCGCAGGTCCGTCAGGCGGTATGAGAGGTACTCAGCATACAGGTCTCTCTCGTTGTTCATGCTAAGGAAATAATCCAGGTTTATCTCGTACGCATCGTCGTACTGCTGGCTGTTGAGGTTAAGTTCGTAAGCCATTTTGTCGGTCAGGTAGAGAGCCTCTTCCCTTGCACGGCTGTAACTCATGCCATTTGCACTTGTCAGGATAGTGACTGATGTCAGCAAAGTAATAATGTAGCGTTTCATATCGGTACGTTTTAATAGGTTTGACATTGTTTTCTGATGCAAAGTTACGTCAAATAGCATGCCTCCAAGACGGAATTTTCCTATTTGGGGGTGGGGAAATCCCCATTGACACCCTTCTGTCAGTTTTGGCATGTGCCGGTAGCCTTCTGGTAGCCTTCGTGCGTTTTGCAGGTTGCTTTGTCCATTGCCTTGCCTTATCAGCCAAAATATGGTTTATAGGACACAACTTAAAATCAAAAACACCAAAATCTACATAGGGAAAACAACAAATCAGCGAGTTTTTATTGCATTTGCAGTGAAATGTCATTATCTTTGTCGAAAATTTAAGGCAAAATCATCTGCCTTGTATATGACTTGTATATGAAAACATTAACTATTAAAATTAAAAAAAACACGCCAATGAAAGCATTCAGAATCCTGACACTTGTCACATTGATGACCAATGCAGCAGCCTCGTTACATGCACAGAATAATGACGTAGAGGCAAACGACCCTCATCCAGCCTCGGCCGAAGTATGGCAGAACGTAGAGAAAGCCAGCTTGGGATGGGGCAGCACGGACGTTCGCTACGGAAAGGGTGACGTCCCAAGGCTGGAGAATAACATCATGCTGAATGCATGGAGGGGAGAACGCGTCTCTGCCCAGGCAGTACTGGTGACTCCCAAGAATATAGACAGGTTGACCATAGAAATGAGCGACCTAAAGAATGGCAGCAACGTGATTCCGTCCAAAGACATTCGCAAGTATTTCGTGAGGTATGTTCTGACGGACTCTTATCTCGCAAAAAACGGAGAGTCCCAGCATGGGGCGCACCTCACCGAAGCGTTCGACTCCTTCCTTGTGGCAGACAGGCTGCAACCGGCAGGAGAGATGAGGGTGGAGGCACGCACCGTACGCCCCCTGTGGATAGACATACGCGTACCACAGGATGCCGCACCAGGGAGATACAAGGGCATGATGACGGTAAGGACAGACGGAGAGGAGCTTGCGTTGCCCCTGACCCTTGTCGTGAGCAACAGGACCCTGCCTTTGCCAAGCCAGTGGAAGTTCCACCTCGATTTGTGGCAGAACCCTTACTCCGTGGCAGACTTCTACGGCGTCCCCCTGTGGAGCAAGGAACACTTCGACTTGATGCGACCCATAATGACGGAACTTGCCAATGCGGGCCAGAAGGTTATAACCTGTAGCGTCATACGCCATCCATGGAACAGCCAGACGCATGTGCCCTTCGAGAGCATGATAGGCAAGACAAGGCGACTGGACGGCAGTTGGAGCTATGACTACAAAGTATTCGACAAATGGGTAGGATTCATGATGGATTGCGGCATTACGGAACAGATAGATTGCTATACGATTCTGCCATGGCATTCAACGTTCGAATATTTCGACGAGCAGACAAACTTCTCTCGTGAGGTAAGATTAGACCCTCAGTCGGCTGAGTACGAGGAATACCTGCTACCCTTCCTAAGCGATTTTGCCCGACACCTGAAGCAGAAGGGATGGTTCGGCAAGACCTGCATAGCCATGGACGAACGACCCAAGGCTCAGCTGGAAGCAGCATACAAGGTGCTGTACAAGGCGGACAAGGATTATAGGGTAGAGGGTGCCGTCAACTACTTCGCACCCGAGATGGCTGAAAGGATGTATGACGTAAGCTTTGAATATGCGCATCCCGCATTGGAGAAGGATTTGCTGGACAGTCACCTTGGACGTGGAGGCAAGGTTACCTTCTATACCTGCTGCGGACCCGTCCGTCCCAACACTTTCACTTTCTCGCCACCTGCCGAGTCGGCATATCTCGGATGGCATGCCGCGGCAATGGGGTATAGCGGCTACCTGCGTTGGGCTTACAACAGCTGGGTGGCAAACCAACTGACCGACTCGCGTTTCCGCACCTGGCCGGCTGGCGATTGCTTCCTCGTCTACCCCGGAGGCAGCAGTATCAGGATGGAACGCCTCGTAGAGGGAATACAGGCGTATGAGAAGATACAAATACTGCGCTCTGAGCTGAAGGGCAAGAAACTGGAAGCCCTGGAGAATGAACTAAAGAGGTTCGCCCCCGTCAATATGGAGGAAAGCGTGAACGCAGCCGACGAAGTGAACCATGCGAGACAAGTGCTGCTAAGACTCGAATAGGGCGTGGTAGTCTGTAGGGCTGCTTACAAGATTCCGACGAATGTGAAACAATCCCCGAAGGCATCCGGCAATTCCGCAGGGTGCCTTTGGTATAACCCAAAGACGGTGCTGCCGCTACCGCTCATGCAAGCATAGGAGGCTCCGGATGCATAGAGGTAATCGCGAATCTCCTCAATGCGAGGGTGCAAGGGGAAGACGCTCTGTTCGAAATCGTTCTTCACCCTGTCTCTCCACGTCTCCACGGGAGACTGCAGAAGGGTGGGGAGATATGAATCCGACGACATGGGGGTAACGGAAGAATATGCCTCGCGGGTAGAGATATGCTCGTCAGGCTTAACCAGAAGTATGTGCCATCCCGAAAGGTTCAAGCCGATTGGAGTGAAAACATTGCCAATACCTTCTGCATAAACAGGTTGGCAGCGGACAAAAAACGGACAGTCGGCACCCAACGTGGACAGCATGTCCTCCATTTTCCCTAAATCTATGCCGAGCGAAAGAGCACGGTCGAGAGCCTTCACCACATGGGCGGCATCGCTGCTGCCTCCGCCAAGCCCGGCACCAGAAGGGATGCGCTTGGTGAGCATGACGTGAACGGACGGAACGTCATAACCATTCTGCCTTAGCAAGCGTACGGAACGCATTACGAGGTTGTCCATGGGGTCGCAGTCGAGGGCATAGCCATCAATGGAAATGCCATCGGCATCGGAACTCATCAACCTTATGTCATCGTATAACGGAACGGGATAGAAGACTGTCTCCAGATTGTGGTACCCATCTTCCCTTTTTGACACGATGTTAAGTCCTATGTTTACCTTGCAGCAGGCCTTGATTTTGACGTCCATACTTCTTTCGATTACATTATTCCGTTTGCAAAATTACACATAATAGTGTCATGGCATGGGGTCGTTACATTTAAAAAGTGTTAAACCGCTTATTGTTGGATGTAATTAATGTTTAATGTAGAAAAAAATGTTGTACCTTTGCTTGTAGAAACTAAAATGGATGCAACGCAATCAAGATGATATTGTACGTCATACAGGTATCGTGGAGAGTATAGGCAATGGTATCTGTAAGGTGCGGATTTTGCAGGGGGCAGCATGTCAGGATTGTGCCGCGCATAACCTGTGCTCCGGCAGCGAAAGCAAGGAGAAGGTAGTTGACGTCCAAATAGACGAACCACGGGTGGAAGTTGGTCAGACTGTAGTAGTGGAAGCCACCTTACGCCAGGGGTTGCATGCCGTTTCTGTTTGCTATATCTTTCCACTCATTTTGCTGGTAGTTTCACTTGCCATCTGCATATCTCTTTTTGGTGAAGAGATAGGTGCTTTGGTATCGCTCGCAGCCTTGTCTTCATACTATTTCTGTATTTATCTCATGAGGGAGAAGATAGGAAGGAAATTCAGGTTCAGAATATCGGATACGTACCTATAGAGTGCTTTGCGACAAAGAATGAAAGAAATCTTAATAAAAATACAAGACCTATGAATGTAATTCTAATTGCAGTAATCGTGTTGGGAATAATTGGCTTGGCATCCGCCGTGGTGCTGTACGTCATATCCAGCAAGTTTGCTGTCAAGGAAGACCCTCGCATTGGACAGGTGTCTTCGGTGCTTCCGCAGGCTAACTGCGGAGGTTGTGGCTTCCCCGGTTGCTCGGGGTTTGCCGCAGCATGTGTGAAGGCTGCTGACGAAGGCAGCCTTGAAGGCAAGCATTGTCCCGTAGGAGGACAGCCGGTAATGGAGCAGGTGGCAGACATACTGGGCTTGTCCGTTGGCGAAATCACCCCAATGGTGGCGGTGGTCAGGTGCAACGGCAATTGCGAGAACCGCCCACGTACGGCAGAGTACGACGGAGCTGCCAGCTGCCGCGTACAGAACATGACGGGCATGGGAGAGACGGCATGTGCCTACGGATGCCTCGGTTGCGGGGATTGCGTGAGCAAGTGCCACCTCGGAGCTATCACCATGGATCCAGACACGGGACTGCCCGTCGTGGACGAGGAACTCTGCGGCGGTTGCGGCGGCTGTGCCAAGGCATGTCCTCGCGGTATTATCGAGGTAATGCCCAAGGGACCGAAGGGCAGGAAGGTAGTGGTGCTCTGCAACAACAAGGACAAGGGAGCCATTGCCAACAAGGCCTGCAAGGTGGCTTGCATCGGATGCGGCAAATGCGTGAAGACTTGCGACAAGTTCGAAGCCATCACCATAGAGAACAACCTTGCACACATCGACCAAGACAAGTGCAAGAAGTGCCGCAAGTGCGAAGAGGCCTGCCCCAAGGGAGCCATAGTAGCCTTCAATTTCCCTCCCCGGAAACCAAAGGCTGAAGCCGAGGAAACACAGAAACCAGAATGACAAAAGAAAAGCAGAGAGAAGATATATGAAGACTTTTAAGATAGGCGGAGTACATCCCGCGGAAAACAAATTGTCCGCTACGAGTCCCATACGCCCTGCAGCTTTGCCAAAGCAAGCCGTGTTCAGCATGTTCCAGCACATCGGAGCACCGGCCAAGCCCGTAGTG
This sequence comes from bacterium, assembly GCA_004559785.1. Classification (GTDB taxonomy): domain Bacteria; phylum Bacteroidota; class Bacteroidia; order Bacteroidales; family Bacteroidaceae; genus Physcousia. The sequence goes on from SFXD01000040.1 coordinate 9,205, forward strand.
GACAAAGGACAGGAAGTGAAGGTGGGAACCCTACTTGCAGAGGCTGGCGGATTCGTCAGCGCGCCGATTCATAGTAGCGTCAGCGGCAAGGTTGCCAAGATAGACACGGCCCTGGATGCCAGCGGCATGCGTCGCACGGCGATTTACGTCGACGTAGAAGGCGACGAATGGGAAGAAAGCATCGACCGTTCTACAAAACTCGTCAAACTGGAAGATAAGCCCAACCTTGATGCCAAGACAATAGTGGAGAAAATCAAGCAGGCAGGCATAGTAGGTATGGGAGGTGCAACATTCCCCTGCCATGTCAAGTTGTCGCCGCCACCGGGATGCAAGGCAGAGTGCGTCATCATCAACGCCGTGGAATGCGAGCCATACCTGACAGCCGACCATAGATTGATGCTCGAGCACCCAGAGGAAATCCTCGTGGGAGTATCGCTCATCATGAAGGCCGTGGGCGTGGACAAAGGCTACGTAGGCATAGAAAACAACAAGCCCGATGCAATAAGGGTGATGACGGAAAAGGCGGCTTCGTACAAAGGGATAGAGGTAGTGCCGCTGAAGGTGAAATATCCGCAGGGCGGAGAAAAGCAACTGATAGACGCCGTCATTAGCAGGCAGGTACCTGCACCCCCTGCAATACCCATCAATGTAGGAGCCGTAGTGCAGAACGTCGGTACGGCATTCGCAATTTATGAAGCCGTCATGAAGGACAAGCCCCTCGTAGAAAGGATTATTACAGTAACTGGAAAGTCTCTCAGCAAGCCCTCGAACCTACTGGCCCGACTTGGTACCCCGTTTGGGCAACTGATAGACGAATGCGGAGGTGTGCCAGCCGATACGGGCAAGATAATTGGCGGAGGTCCCATGATGGGCAAGGCGTTGCTCAGCCTCGAAGTCCCCATGACGAAGGGGTCGAGCGGCTTACTGCTCATGACCGACAAGGAATCGAGGAGAGGCAAGGTAAGCCCCTGCATCAGGTGTGCCAAGTGCGTTTCGGCGTGCCCCATGGGATTGGAGCCATACCTGCTCAGCAAACTTTCAGCAAACGAGGATTGGGAAGCCGCCGAGAAGAACGACGTGGTAAGCTGCATCGAATGCGGCAGTTGCCAGTTCACGTGTCCTAGCAACCGTCCCCTCCTTGACATGATAAGAGTGGGGAAGACTACCGTGATGGGCATTATACGAGGCAGGGCCCAGAAGAAATAACATCAAATCAACCCATTTTCATTTAATCAGATACAAATATCAGAATGAAACCAGTAATATCACTCTCGCCCCATGTTCACGGAGGAGACTCCGTCAGGAAAAACATGTACGGCGTATGCATAGCCTTGCTTCCTGCCCTGGCGGCAAGCCTTTGGTTCTTCGGACTTGGAGCTGCAATCGTACTTATGGTATCCGTAGCTTCGTGTGTAGTATTCGAATGGTCCATCACAAGATACATCCTCAAGCGTGAGGCTTGCACGGTATGTGACGGAAGCGCAGTTCTAACGGGACTCCTGCTCGGCTTCAACCTGCCAAGCAACCTGCCCGTATGGATTATAATAATAGGTGCACTCTTCGCCATCGGGGTGGGTAAGATGACGTTTGGCGGACTTGGGCAGAACCCCTTCAACCCAGCCCTGCTGGGACGCGTATTCCTGCTAATCAGTTTCCCCGTCCAGATGACATCATGGCCCGTCCCCCATCAGCTGACATCATATACGGATGCAGAAACTGCCGCTACACCACTAAGCATTATGCAAAAGGCCATCACATCCGGCGATGCCTCTGCCCTATGGGACCTGCCATCCGCAGGCGATATGCTGATAGGACAGACGGGAGGCTCGCTCGGAGAAGTTAGCGCATTGCTTCTGCTCCTTGGGTGTATCTTCATGATCTGGAGGAAAATCATTACGTGGCACATACCCGTCAGCATACTCGCCACGGTTGGAATATTGGCATGGGGCATGCATGCCATCGACCCTGTATATGCAATGCCTCAGCACGTGCTATGCAGCGGAGGTCTCATGCTGGGTGCTTGCTTCATGGCTACCGACTACGTCACCTCACCCATGACGGCAAAGGGGCAGGTGGTGTATGGCATAAGCATCGGAGTGCTGACGATACTAATACGCAATTGGGGTGCCTATCCCGAGGGTATGTCGTTTGCCATTCTCATCATGAATGCGTTCACCCCACTGATTAACACTTATTGCAAACCTAAAAGATTCGGGGAGGTAACCAAGAAATGAAAAAGTTAGAGTCGACATGGTACAACATGGCTGGAGTGCTGACCTCCATAGCCTTGGTAGCAGGTGCTGCCCTTGCATCGGTGAATGAGCTGACTAAGGGTCCGATAGAAGAACTGCGCATTAAGAGTGAGCAAAATGCCATATCACAAGTATTGGGCGGTGGCGACGTCAAGGTGCTTTCGGTAGACACGCTCGTATGGAACGATTGTCCGTACATAGTTTCAGATGCAGGTGACAAGGGAATGGCAATCAAGGCAATAGACCCCTTGAACGCAAGCTTCGGAGGAGGCCTGACCATCATGGTAGGCTTTGATGCTCAAGGTGACATAAAGGGATACAGCGTGCTACTGACAAACGAGACGCCTGGCTTGGGAGCCAAGGCCTCGACATGGTTCCAGCAGGGCGGCAAGGGGTGCATCATAGGAATGAATCCCGGTGACAAGCCCTTGACGGTAAGCAAGGACGGTGGCAACGTGGATGCCATTACGGCAAGCACCATTACCTCACGTTCTTTCCTGAGGGCAGTAAACGCCGCCTACGGGGCTTTCAAGAGTAAGAAAACGGGGGAGTCCTCGGCCGACGGAGTGAGCGGTGCCACTGCACACAAGTAACATTTATATTAATATAACCAGAAGAAAATATGAGCAATATAAAAGTTTTGATGAATGGCATCATCAAGGAGAACCCCACCTTCGTACTGCTTCTTGGAATGTGCCCGACGCTTGGTACCACGAGTAGTGCCATCAACGGTATGAGCATGGGACTGGCAACGACTGCGGTACTGGTCTTCAGCAATCTCATAATTTCCATGATAAAGAACCTTATCCCCGACATGGTAAGGATTCCATCGTTCATCGTGGTCATAGCTTCACTCGTAACGATACTGCAGATGCTTCTCCAGGCTTATGTCCCTAGCGTCTACGAATCCCTCGGGCTATTCATCCCCCTGATAGTCGTGAATTGTATAATCCTTGGGCGTGCCGAGGCTTTCGCGGCAAAGAACGGACCCGTGAGCAGCATATTCGACGGAATAGGTATGGGCATAGGATTCACGATAGGACTTACCCTTTTGGGAGCTACTCGCGAACTGCTTGGAACGGGCAGGATATTCTCGCTTGAGGTCTTCCCCGAGAACTATGGCGCCCTTGTCTTCGTGCTGGCACCAGGGGCATTCATAGCATTGGGTTATCTTATAGCAATCATTAACAAGTTTAAAAAGGCATAAGACATGGCTTACATATTGATATTCATTACGGCGATATTCGTCAACAATGTCGTCTTGTCGCAGTTTCTCGGCATTTGCCCCTTCCTGGGCGTGAGCAAAAAAGTGGAGTCGGCACTTGGCATGGGTGCAGCGGTGGCATTCGTCCTTACGCTTGCCACGGTCGTTACCTTCATCTTGCAGAAGTATGTGCTCGATGCCTTCGACTTAGGCTACCTCCAGACGATAGCCTTCATCCTCGTGATAGCTGCACTGGTACAGATGGTGGAAATCATCCTCAAGAAATCAGCTCCGTCTCTCTATCAGGCATTGGGAGTGTTCCTCCCTTTGATTACAACCAACTGCTGCATCCTGGGCGTAGCCATCCTGGTTGCCAACGGAACATATTCAACTCAGGGGTTGGAACCCAACTTGATGACGGGTGTGGTGTATGCGCTAAGCACGGCAATCGGCTTTGCCCTCGCCCTCATAGTCTTTGCAGGGTTGCGCGAACAACTCTCCATGATGGACATTCCCGTAGGACTGCAAGGCATGAGCATTGCGCTCATTACGGCAGGCTTGCTGGCAATGGCTTTCATGGGATTCAGCGGGGTAGACAACGGGCTCAAGATCCTTTTCGGATTGTAGCCTTCTACGACCCATACCTCTTGGGCAAAGAGCGGTGAGCAATGAGCAATGAGCGGTGAGCAATGAGAGACCCCCTCAGTCCCCCTGTTTAGGGGGAGGAGCTTTGAGCAATGAGCGGTGAGCAGTGAGAGACCCCCTCAGTCCCACTGTTTAGGGGGAGGAGCTTTGAGCAATGGGCAATGAGCAATGAGCGGTGAGCAATGGGCAGTGAGCGAATTCAACTTTGTATTATAAATGTAAACAATATTAATAACATTATCATTATATGAAAGAAACCATTCTGGTGACAGGCGGAACAGGATTCATAGGCAGTCACACAACGGTCGAGTTGCAGAACGCTGGTTACGACGTAGTCATTGTCGACAACCTTAGCAACAGTAAGGAAGACGTCATAGACGGAATAGAGAAGATTACGGGCATACGTCCAGCCTTCGAGAAGGTTGACCTTCGCGACAAGGAAGCCACCGAAGCGGTTTTCCGCAAGTATCCCAAGATATCAGGCATCATACACTTTGCCGCAAGCAAGGCCGTGGGCGAGAGCGTGCAAATCCCACTCGTATACTATCGCAACAACATCATCTCGCTGGTAAACCTCCTGGAACTTATGCCCAAGTACGACGTAAAGGGCATCATCTTCTCCAGCTCGTGCACGGTTTACGGTCAGCCTGACGTATTGCCTGCTACGGAGGAAACGCCTATCAAGAAGGCAGAGAGCCCTTATGGAAACACAAAGCAGATTAACGAGGAGATAATCCAGGACTTCGTCAAGAGTGGTGCTCCCATAAAGAGTATAATACTTAGGTATTTCAATCCCATAGGTTCACATCCTACAGCTATCATCGGAGAAATGCCCAACGGTGTACCGCAGAACCTGATTCCGTTCCTCACTCAGACAGCCATCGGCATCAGGGAGAAGCTAAGCGTCTTCGGGGACGACTACGACACTCCGGACGGTTCCTGCATACGCGACTATATCTATGTAGTAGACCTTGCCAAGGCACATGTCTGCGCAATGACACGCATCATGGAGGACAAGGCAGAGGAACCCGTAGAGGTCTTCAACATCGGTACGGGCAAGGGGACGAGCGTGCTCGAATTGATAAACGGTTTCGAGAAGGCTACCGGGGTTAAGCTCAATTACCAGATAGTAGGTCGCCGCCCTGGGGACATCGAAAAGGTCTGGGGCAACGTAGACAAGGCAAACAAGGTACTCGGATGGAAGGCCGACACCCCGCTCGAAGACGTCCTTGCCAGCGCATGGAAATGGCAGGTCGCCCTGCGTGAGCGTGGCATAATGTAAGGTTTGGGCGCATTCAATTTATCAACGCCGCACTAATGTGGAAGGCGTTATTTGTCAAGACAAGGGTAATGTAGGCACACAGTGGTGGGTAGATAAAGAATCCGACTCCATTGGTGCCTTCATTGCATGTAAATCAATTCAAATAACCATTTACTTATGAAACTGTATACACTATTCTTCGCCATCTTCTTGTCCTCGCCGTTGCTCCTGCTTGCAGAGCCGGTAGACAAGACGCAAGCCCTCTCAAGGGCACAGGCATACATGCTTGCAAGGGGTAAGTTCATCGATGCCCGGGAATCTCCCAAGCTGCCTCAACGGCGGCGTGCCTGTGCGGTACCCGGGTCGACAAGCGAATATTATTATGTCTTCAATGCCTCAGCCGACAATGGTTACGTCATAGTTTCAGGTGACGACCGTACTCCGGAGATTCTGGGTTATGTGGAACGCGGCTCGTTCGATCCCGACAACATTCCTGAGAACATGCAGTCATGGCTGCAGCTGTACGTCGACCAAATAAAGTATCTTGACGACAACAACGTACAGGTCGACAAAGAGAAAGTAAAATCCCGCCGAAAGGCAAACGCCACGCGACATAGCATTCCTATGATAATGCGTACAAAGTGGAACCAAGGCTACCCCTACAACCTCACGTGTCCGCAATATTACAAGTCCGACGGCACTACGGCTCTGCCGGCAAGCGGTTGCGTTGCCACGGCACTGGCGCAGGTGATGAACCATTACAGGTATCCGGCTAAAACCAAGGTAATGATACCCTCATATACCAACAGCTATACCCTGAGCAACGGCTCGACCAAGACAGTGACCGTGAAAGCCGTACCGCGTAACACTGCCATAGATTGGGACAACATGTGTGACGTCTACAATGGCAACCAGACAGGCGTGCAGGACACGGCCGTCGCAGATCTCATGAAAATAATAGGTACTGCCGTCAAGATGGGCTATGGCGCACAGTCAGGAGCGGTGTTCGGCAAGAATGTCGTTACGGCTTTCGTCAACTATTTCGGATATGACGACAGCGCATATATGGCAGAAAGGGGCGACTACACCCTGGACGAGTGGTTCGACCTCGTGTATTCCGAGATTGCAGCCGGTCGCCCCGTTGGGTTCTCTGGTTCTTCTTCCGGTGGAGCCCACGCATTCGTCCTCGACGGATTTGACGGCGAGCAACTCTTCCATGTCAACTGGGGATGGGGAGGAGGAAGCGACGGATGGTTCCTGATAGGTATCCTCAATCCCGGCGACAATTCCGGAACGGGAGCCAGCAGCAGTAGCGACGGCTACAGCATGGGGCAGAATGCACTTTGCAACCTTTCATTGCCGGACAACGTCAGGGTAGAGTCGACGACATGCCTTACCATCAACGACATAACCGTAAGCGGCACGAACATCAAGGGGAACTATATCAACTGGACAGGTTCTACCAATAGCTTCAACGCTGCCATAGTAAGGCTGAACGAGAATGGCACCCTGTCGCCCGTAGGGGGCACACAGTCGCTTACCGGACTTGGAAACAACTACTTCCATACGCTTACGTTCAACGTAAACGGCAAGCTCCCGCAAGGCACGCACAGGTTGTCTCCTGCCAGCAAACTGGCATCGAACAAGACATGGCGACCTCAGCTCGACTTCAAGCGTGAATACATCGAGGCTGTCGTCGACGAATCAAACAAAGTTACCCTTACCTACGTCAAGCCCGTGGAGGATATATGCATAGACACCATCGTCTTCCCGGGCAAGCGGATAGCAGGCGAGGAACAAGAGGTGAAGGTGACGTTCAGGAACAACGGCGACGAATATTACCGCGAAGTGCGCTTCTTTGCCAGCACGAACGATACCAAGGCGTACACAGACAGCCGTTCCATTGTTGCCGTGCGCAAGGGCGAGACGGTAGACGTCTCCTTCTTCTTCAAGCCTTCGGCTGCAGGCACATACAACCTGTGGTTCTGCACCAAATCGGATGGAAGCGGAGAGGTTGGCAGAGGTTCCGTAGAGATAGTCACTAAGGCAGATGCCGAGGTAGACAAACTTTCGGTTACGTCTTTCCTGTTCAGCAATATGGTTAACGGCGTCATGTACGGAAACGTCCTGTCGGGCAAATGCAACATAAGGAATACGTCCGCAAAGGAGTTCAACGGCAAGATAAAGCTGCAACTCTGGAGACAGGCAGCAGGCAGCAATACGGCATGGTCTTCCTCAAGCAAGACGGTGGAGATGAGCATCGCCCCTTCCAAGACGATGCCAGCCAACTTCCTCTTCGAAGGCCTCGACAATACGTCGACCTACCGCATCCAGGTTTTGTATGTCGGCCAGGATGGCGAATTGCCCGGAGGCGGACTCTGGGAGCATGGATGGAAACTTACCCCTGGTGCACTGTTCTGGAAGGACAACGGAACCCTTTCAGCCACCAGGGGGAGTGTTGCCCAGCAGGTGAACGCCTCTGCCTGCGGGATGTACGTCGGCGGATATAAGGTCTCCAAGTTCTATGCCACGGGCAACAAGAACCCCAATACCATATTCGCAATCAACGAGAACAGCAACGTTTCCACTACAGGCCTTGAGGGACGCAACATCGTTTTGGGCAGCCATGCCGACAGCATTTCCTTTGTTAACGGCTATCCCTTCTATTCGCCCGTCTCCTTTGATGCCGACACAGCGGTATTCCGTATTCCTCTGGACGAAGAGTCCTTAGGCAAATGGAGCACCTTCACACTTCCGTTCAAGGCTGATTCCATCATGGCAGACGGCAAGGCTTGCATCCCCAACGATTCGCTTAGCCATGTATGGATATACGAGTTTGCATACACGGATGACGAAGGCAAGCCTGTCTTTGCCCCAGCCAAGGAACTCAGGGGCAACACTCCATACATCCTGGCATTCGACAAATGGCTATTGGGCAAGACCTTGGAGTTCACGTCAGCCAATACCACTGTGTTCAAGTCGGAGACAGACAAGATGATAGTAAGTTCTCCTACTTATAATATGTACGGAACTACCTTCCAGCACACGTTGAACGATGTCTATACGCTGAACGACGAAGGAACGGCATTTACATACCAAAGCGAAAGTACCGTGATAGAGGGGCTCTCGACATACATGACGACTTCTCTCGACAATTCTTCACGCCTTGACAGCATCGCCTTGCCTGAAATACCTGTATTCCCATATACCGAGGGTGATGTCTCAGGTGACGGCAGGGTGGATATCCTCGACGTGTACGTACTTGCCTCCTTCATCATCGAGCATCCTGCCACAGGCAATGTCGACGTGGCTGACGTAAATGGCGACGGAGTGGTGGACGGAAGGGACATGGTATCGCTGGTAAACAAGTTGAACAAGGAATAGTAATACTCTTTTGTTCCTACTTAAACGGCATCCCCCTCTCTTACTTGGTAAGATTGGGGGATGTCACTTTAGTGGTCTTGTATCTAACCACGCCCCCACATGCAAGGGCTGGCGGGTATGTCAACTATAATCTTCCTTACCGAACGTCAACTCGATCAGCACCTCTCCGGTGCTTTCGCTATGATATATGTAGCGGAACCTGATATTCGCATCCTTGTAATCGGCAATCGTACCGTTCTGGTACATGAACGTCGCCGCGCTTACAGGCTGAGAGCAAATATAATAGAAGCGATCCACTAGAGAAACCTCTGTAAGATGGAGAACCTCATCAAGCTCATTCCAGAACCCTTCGATATCCGGATCATTACGCTCTCCAAGGCAGATGCCATGCTTGATAAGGCAAAACGGACAATGCCACAGGAGTATAAAGAATTTTTTTCTCCTTCACTCTCCGCCTTTTTTAAACATATTTCTGCGAGAGAGCAGAATGCCATACATCAAAGAAAAAAAATAAAAAACAACATAAATGATAAGTAGTAAATGGAATTACTTACCCCTGACATCCGAACAAAAAAGAGTAGAGGCCCAGCTGGCGACTAAGTTTCCCAACTGCCCTGCCATTAGCCAACTGCTGGTGCAGCGAGGCATCGAGACTTGGGACGAAGTGCAACAATTCTTCCACCCATCAATGTCACAGATGCACGACCCATTCCTCATGCAGGATATGCACAAAGCGGTGAAGAG
>SFXD01000041.1 GCA_004559785.1 bacterium
TTTGCCTCTCAAAAACAAGAATTTTTCGTTAAATCGGGTTAAGCTTTTTTGAGCATTTATTTACTGATTATCAATATATTATATTATTTTTTTTATTGTATTTTATTGTTACTTTTTAGAACATTGGGAGTCAGATGGTTGAGAGATTCAAGAGTCATCTGTTTAAATCAAAGTTTGCCTCAAATAAAAATTTCACCAGTGAAACCACTTTTCGACCTATCTTACAGCAAATCTTAATTTGGGTGGTGCATTGACGATGGTAGACAGGACATGCAATACCCGCACCTCGGGAAGATGCGGGTATCTTGACTCATACGTTTGCTATCCCTTCCACAGTCCATGGAGGTTGCAGTACTCTCGGGCACACAGGCAATCCTCATGTGTGAAGAATGTCGCTTCAGGCTTTTCGTGCGGCTTCAGCTCGCACCTCAACACGGAAGTAGGTGTCAGCAGTTCTATCCACTGGATATAGTGTTCCTCGAGCATCGGATGGTCGGTGCTTCCCACCTTCACCAGATATCCGCCTTCCACTTTCTCCACCATAGGCACATGCTTTTCCTGTGCAGCATCGGTGGAGTTTTCCCGTAACATCACCATCGGCTTGCCGCAGCATACCAATTCTCCCATTCCTGGATTCAACACTTCGACCACGTTGCCGCAAATGGGACAACGATAGATGTTCCTGATTCCTGTCATAACGTCTCCTTTCTTTATACAGAGTGCAACGTCGCACTCGCAATTCCACGATGCAAAGATAAGGAACATTAGCCTTCCTGCCAATACCCGTATACGTTTGTTGCAGATTTTTGAAATATTTTAACCCTAATCGGTCAATAGGCTGTCATGCGTTTACAAAGGACGGCTTCCATCCCGATATTTTCTTCCCCGGCATTTGACTGTATAATCCATTCTTTTGAATGACTTACACAAAATTGTCATTTCACCCACTTGGACGAAAGCGGTAGATGAATGGACAGGGGAGACATGCTTGCCCAACAAGCATGTCCCCCCTGAGCTATATATCTTATCTGTCAATTCTTTGCAGGCGGGGTCTTCATTCCTACCACCACGCGGTTGCCGCTGTGGAATATCCTGGAAGCGAACTTGCGCACGTCGGCGGCTGTAATCGACTGCAATTCCTTGTCGAACGGGGTTACATAATCCTTATTCTCGCGAGTACGGTTGATGAGCTGCGACATCCAGTAGGAGTTGTCCTTGAGGTTCTCGGCATGTGAGCGAGCCATGTATTCGCGTATCTTCTGCATGTAGTCTTCAGAGGGACCTTCCATCGCCATCTTCTCCAATCCGTCGTATATGACCTGCGTCATCCGTTCCACTTTGTCGGGTGACGTGGGCAATTGGATGGTAACCGTGACAACCTTCTCGGGATAGTCGCTGATGCTTGCCCTGACTGGTACTCCGTAGGCTCCTCCTTCATCCTCGCGTACGGTCTCCGTGAACAGCATCTGCAAGGTCTGTCCTACGAAGGACGTTAGCAGTTGGTTACGCAGGTTGTAGGTCACTGGAGCATGGTACTTGAAGATGACGGTAGCGTTTGGCGTGTCCTGCTCCTTTTCGAACATGCATGTTCTTTCACCCTTTGTCATGTGCAGGGAGATATCCCTGTACTTCTCGCGTCCGCGCGCCACTGGCAGTGCGCCTATGTAGCGGTCTAACAGGGATGCCACGCTGTCGACCTCGAAGTCACCCACGAGGTAGAAATCAAAGTCCCCGGCATTGGCGAAACGTTCACCGTAGATAGATAGAAGACGGTCGTAGTCAAGAGCTGCCACGTCCTCGGCACGCAGTCTCAGGGCGCGAGGGTTGTTGCCATAGAAGATGCTAATGACGCTGTCCTGTAGGGCAGTGGTGGGGTCGAGGTCCTGATTGCGGTAAACCTGAACGTAAAGGTCCCTGACAGACTGGAAAGCCTCGTCGTCACGGTGCGGTGCCGTAAAGCAGAGGTAAGCGAGTTGGAGCATTGTCTCCAGGTCCTTCCTGACGCACGAGCCTTTCAGCGATTCTGTGCGTTCGCCTATGCCGGGCGACACCTGTGCCTGTATGCCAGCCAGCTTCTTTTTTAGTTCGGTTGCAGTGAACTCTCCCCAGCCTCCTTCTCCCACCATGATGGAGTTGTCGGCCACGATAAATTCCGTATCAGGGTAGAGCGACGTGCCGCCCCAACTGACAGCCGAGAAGGAAATCTCATTGGGGCTGTACTCGGTAGGCAGTGCATGTACACGGATGCCGTTGGAGAGCGTTATGAGGCTGGCTCCATAGACATCGGGCTTTATGCTCCGGACACCCGCTCCGGCAGGTAGTTCGGGCACCAAAGGTCTCATGTCGACCTCTTCCTTCAGGGCTTCTATCTCCTCGCCATCCACTTCCTGAAGGGCTGCGAGCAGTTCCTCCTGTGTGGGTACGGGTATGCCCTCCTTATCGGGCATGAAGGAGAACATCGCCCTGCCATGTGGCGTTACGGACTGCGCCATGTAGCCGTTGACGGCCTCCAAAGGTATGGCGGCTGCAAGTAGGGGCAGGTTTGTGTGCTCCCATTCTATGCCGGGTGCGGGATCGCCATCGATGAAGTGACGCACATACTCGTTGACATAACTGGTGTTCTCCACCTTGTCGCGGCTGTTGTAGGCAGCCTCTATCTGCGAGGCGAACTCGTTCTTGAACCTCTCGTACTCGCCAGACGTGAAGCCACCACGCTGTGCGCGAAGCACCTCACGGTAGACAGCGGCAAGGGACGTTGCAGCCTCGCCTTCCCTGAACACCACGTTGACGGAAAGGGCATCCTTGGTCTTGGCAAGCACGTATGGTCCATACCCCACGCTGGCCTGCAGGAACGGTGCGTCCGCCTTACGTGCTATTTCCTGCAGACGTTCGTCCATCATCTGACCGATTGCTCTGCGCACATAGGAAAGTGCCACGGCATCCGCCGTCCCCCTAAGTTGTGGAGGCAAAGCGTCCATCTTGAACATCATGCAGATGAACGACATGGGAAATTCCTTGTCCTTCTGTATGCTGACTATTGTCTGGTCGTTGTCCGGCACAGCGCAAGGTTCCAATACCGGTGCGTCGGCATCCGTTGCAGGTATGTCCGAGAACATGTCCCTGAGCCTTGCCTCTACGGCATCCACATTCACGTCCCCCACGATGACAATACCCTGCAGGTCGGGACGGTACCACGAGCGGTAGTACGAGCGTAGTGTCTCGTAGGGGAAGTTCATCACCACGTCCATGGTGCCTATGGGGCTGCGCTCGGCATAGCGGCATCCTTTGAAGATGTCGCGGAAGGCGGCCTCTTGCATTCTCTGCTGTGCCGTGCGGCGCATGCGCCATTCCTCGTTTATGACACCTCGCTCCTTGTCTATCTCGGTATCAGAAAGGAGCAAGTCGTGGCTCCAGTCGTGGAGTATCAGCATGCACGAGTCCACTGCCCCGGGAATCTCGACGTTGACGTTGTTGATGTTGTACACAGTCTCCTCGTAGGACGTGTATGCGTTGAGGTTCAGCCCGAACTTCACGCCGATTCGCTCGAGGTACTGCTTGAGTCGGTCGCCCGGGAAGTGCTTGGTGCCGTTGAAGCACATGTGCTCGAGGAAGTGGGCCAGTCCGCGCTGGTCGTCCTCCTCCTGCATGGAGCCCACCTTTTGGGCGATGTAGAAGTCGGCCCGCTTCTCGGGCCATTCGTTGTGACGGATGTAGTAAGTGAGTCCGTTGGGCAGGACGCCGCGCCTGACGGCGGAGTCCAAGGGCACCAGCCCTGAGGCCTGCTGCGCCCAGAGAGCAGGCAGTGCACATGCCAAGAGCATGGCGAGGAATAGATGTCTCTTCATAATATTTCCTGATTGTATGTACTGTCAATATGCTTTAAGAAAGAAGGAAGAGGAAGAAGGTGAATCCCATTGCGGGAGACACCTTGCCAAACGTGAAGCCACCCCTAACGAACCAGCCACCTGCCGGAGCGCAACACCATGGGCAGGCAGACGACCTCGTGCGTGCTGTCGGCAAAGAGAATGTCGAGGAAGACGTCCGCCGTGCTGTCGGCGAAAAGCGAATCCGTAAGGGACGACACCCCGACGACGGGGTTGGTCTCCCCCTGTCGTGCGGCGAACTGCGCCGCCATATCTTCCAGTTCCGCCGAGTAGTCGGCCGGTATGCTGTCCGTCACGTCTAGATACGAGATATACCGCCCGTAGTCACCGTTTACGAGGCTGCGGTAGCAATCCTCCGCCGCCAGCCTGGCCGCCTCGTGGGAGTACGGGGCAGGCTCGCCCTTCCCGCACGACGATGCCGCCATTGCCAGCAGCAGCGTGGCGCATGCCATGACACTCGTAGTACGTCCCATGCTACTTCTGGCGTATGAATATGTTGATGGGCGTGCCCTCGAAGTCCCAACGTTCCCTGATCTTGTTCTCCAGGAACCTGCGGTACGGCTCCTTGACGTACTGTGGCAGGTTGGCGTAGAAGACGAAGGTAGGCACGCGCGTGTCGGGTATCTGGCTGCAATACTTTATCTTGATGTACTTGCCCTTCGTGGATGGTGGGGGGTATGCCTCTATGAGGGGCAGCATCTCCTCGTTGAGCTTGGTGGTCGACACGCGCCTGCGGCGGTTCTGGTATACGTCACGTGCCGTCTCGAGCACCTTGAATATCCTCTGCTTGGTGATTGCCGAGCCGAATATGACGGGGAAGTCCGTGAACGGAGCCATGCGCTGGCGTATGGCATCTTCCATGGTCTTCATCACGATGGTGGTCTTTTCCTCCACGAGGTCCCACTTGTTGACCACCACCACGAGGCTCTTCTGGTTCCTCTGTATCAGCTGGAATATGTTGAGGTCCTGGCTCTCTATGCCGCGCGTGGCATCGATCATCAGGATGCAGACGTCGCTGTTCTCTATGCTGCGTATGGAGCGCATGACGCTGTAGAACTCCAGGTCCTCGCTGACGCGGTTCTTCTTGCGTATGCCCGCCGTGTCCACCAGGTAGAAGTCGAAGCCGAACTTGTCGTACCTGGTGTATATGCTGTCGCGCGTGGTGCCTGCTATGTCGGTCACGATGTGCCTTTCCTCACCTATGAATGCGTTGACGAGCGAACTCTTGCCCACGTTAGGCCTGCCCACTACGGCAAAGCGGGGAATGTCCTCGTCGGGCAGGTCGGACTTTTCCTTCGTGAACTTGCTTACCACCAGGTCCAGCAGGTCGCCCGTGCCGCTTCCCGTGGCAGCCGAGATACAGAACGGGTCGCCAAGCCCGAGGGAATAGAACTCGGCCGAGAGGTAGGTCTCGTTGTTGTCCATCTTGTTGCACACGAGGATGACGGGCTTCTGCGTGCGGCGCAGTATGTTGGCAACAGCCTCATCCAGGTCGGTCACGCCATTGTGTATGTCGACGAGGAAGAGTATGACGTCCGCCTCCTCGGTGGCAAGCACCACCTGCTTACGTATCTCCTCCTCGAAGATGTCGTCGGAATTGACTACCCATCCTCCCGTGTCTATGACGGAGAATTCCTGCATTCCCCATTCGCACTTGCCATACTGGCGGTCGCGCGTAGTTCCTGCCTCCTCGCTGACTATGGCATGGCGCGTCTGCGTAAGGCGATTGAAAAGCGTGGACTTGCCTACGTTGGGGCGTCCCACGATAGCTACGATGTTGCTCATGTCAAAAAAATAAATGTGTTATGTAAATGCCGCTGGCTTCAGTCCAGCTTGTAGCCGTAAGACCGCATCGCCTTGTCGCTCTGCCTCCAGTCCTTGTCGACCTTGACGTACACGTCGAGGTAGATGCTCTTGCCGAAGAACTTCTCAAGCGTCTTGCGCGCCTCGCTGCCCATGCGCTTCAGTGCCACTCCGCCGTGCCCGATGAGGATGCCCTTCTGGCTTTCCCTCTCTACGTAAACCACGGTGCGTATGCGGATGCTGCGCTCCGTCTCCTTGAACTCCTCCACCACCACCTCGGTGCTGTACGGTATCTCCTTGTCGTAGTAGAGGAGAATCTTCTCCCTGACTATCTCCGAGACGAAGAAGCGGGCAGGCTTGTCCGTCCACTGGTCCTTGTCGAAGTAGGCAGGGCTCTCGGGCAGGAGTTCCTTGATGCGTGCCAGCACATTGTCCACGTTGAACTTGTGCAGGGCACTGATGGGGCAGATCTCGGCTCCGGGGAAGACCTGGTGCCACTCTTCCACCTTCTGCTCCAGCGACTTTTGGTCGGAGAGGTCTATCTTGTTGATGAGTACCAGTACGGGCACGGTCATCTTCTGCACCTTGGCGATGAAGTCCGCGTTCTTGTCGGGCTTCTCCACCATGTCAGTCACATACAGCAGCACGTCGGCGTCCTGGAGGGCACTCTCGCTGAACTGGAGCATCTGCTCCTGCAACTTGTAGTTGGGCTTAAGCACGCCCGGGGTGTCGGAGAAGCATATTTGCATCTCGGGGGTGTTGAGTATTCCCATTATCCGATGGCGAGTCGTCTGCGCCTTGAACGTGGCAATGGATATCCTCTCGCCCACGAGAAGGTTCATGAGCGTGCTCTTTCCCACGTTGGGGTTGCCCACTATGTTTACGAATCCGGCCTTATGCATTGCGTCTCCTTGCGTACCACTCCTGGCGGCTGATTTCACCTTCCTTGTAGAATTCCGCCGGCTCCTTGGCAGCCTCCTCCGCACCGTCGTAGCCCCATATCATGTAGCTCGCTCCCCAAGAGAAACCTGCGCCGAAGGCTGTGAAAATCAGCTTGTCGCCCTTCCTGAGCCGGGGCTCGTATTCCCATAGGCAGAGAGGCAGTGTGCCTCCCGACGTGTTTGCCATGTGGTCGATGTTGATCATGATGTGATCCTGGCTGATTCCAATGCGCCCGGCCACCGAGACCTCGATGTTGATGTTTGCCTGGTGCGGCACCACCCAGTCGATGTTGTCCTTGGTCAGCCCGTTGCGCTCGGCGATGGCCTTCACGGCAGAGCTCATGTCCAGCACGGCATGCTTGTATACGGAGCGGCCCTCCTGGTAGACGAAGTGCTCGCGCGCATCGACAGTCTCGTGGCTCGGCATCTTGGCGCTTCCCCCAGCCTCCATGTGCAAATGCTGGTACCCCTTGCCGTCCACGTGGTACAGGCCGTCCATGAGCCCGTACTCCTCGGTGGTGGCCTCCATCATGACGCAGGCTGCACCATCCCCGAAGATTGGACACGTATTGCGGTCCTGGTAGTTGGTCATGGAGCTCATGTGGTCGCCTCCACATACGATGATTCGCTTGTAGCGTCCCGAGCGCAGGTATGCCGCACCGGCCTCCAAGGCATACAGGAATCCCGCGCAGGCTGCCTCCATGTCGTAGCCGAAGGCGTTGGTCAGGCCGCAGTTTCCGATGACGATAGACGCCGTGGACGGAAAATGGTAGTCGGGGGTGGTGGTTGCGCAGAGCACCAGCTCGATGCTTTCCGGCGCGGCCTTGGTCTTGCGCAGCAGCTGCTCTACGGCACGTGTCATCATGTACGAAACGCCGGAACCCTGCTCGGGCTTGAGGATATGGCGCGTCTTCACTCCGATTCGCTCCATGATCCATTCGTCGGAGGTGTCCACGATGGTAGACATCTCCTCGTTGTCCAGTATGTAATCGGGGACGTATCCTCCGACTCCTGTTATTACTGCATTTATCTTTCCCATTTACGATTCAGAATTTGTGTAATAAAAAAAGAAAGCCGCATAAGCCCTATGCACGGACTATTGCGGCTTGTTTGCTTTTGCCTGACAATCAAGCTTCCTTCTCGATAGCCACCTTGCCACGATAGTATCCGCATGCAGGACAAACCGTGTGGTAGATGTGGAACTCGCCACAATTTGGGCATACTGCCAATGCGGGGGCTACTGCCTTGTCATGGGTTCTTCTCTTGAGGGTCCTTGTCTTGGACTGTCTTCTTTTAGGATGTGCCATTTTCTTATACTTTTTTATTGTTTGTTTAATATTTTCTTCAACTCATTCCAGCGAGGGTCCGTCGGAGCATCGTCCTGGTCCGCACCCGCCGCGGGCGTCATTGCCTGCAGCAGCCCCGACATCGTCTCGTTGCAACCTCCGCTGGGGTGAACGTGACGGAGAGGTATCTCAAGCCTGGCAAACTCGTATATGTTCCATGCCACGTTGACTACACCTTCTGTCTCGGGTACTGTCACCAGTTCGCCATCGTCCGAATACTCACCGCCAAGCTTCACACGCAAGCCATGCTCCGCATCTATGGGGAAATCCATCAATTCGAGACAGCGGTCGCAGGTTACCTTCACCGTACCCTTCAGCCTGAACCGGAGTTCATAGGCTCCTGAAGTCCTACACACCCGTAACGAGACATCCAGCCTACCCTGCCTGATCTCAGAACCCTGGACAGCCGAGAAGAATTCATCGTCCGCACACCATTGATACGACGTGGTATCGGACGGCATACCCTTCAAATCAACCTTATAACTATCCAGTTTCTCCATCGGGCTGCAAAATTACAAAAAAAACAAATACCTTCACAAGAATTTGCTCTAAAAATTGGCTATTTAGCGTTTTTTGAGTTCTACGCGGAATGTGGTACCCTTCCCCAACTCGGAGTTTTTCACGAAAATGCGCCCGTTGTGGTAACTCTCCACTATTCTCTTGGCAAGCGACAGTCCAAGCCCCCATCCACGCTTCTTGGTGGTATAGCCGGGGGTGAATACCGTGCTGAACCTGTTCTTTGGAATCCCCTTTCCCGTATCCGACACCTCCACGGATATGCACCCCGTCTCCTCACGCGCCGTAATGGTTATGCTGCCCGAGCCGTCCATGGCATCGATGGCATTCTTGCACAGGTTCTCTATCACCCACTCGAACAACGGGGCGCTCAGGGGTGCTATCAGTGCCTGCCCCGGCACGTCGAGGCTGACGCAGACATGGTTGCTGGCACGGCGGCTGATGTACGACACCACCTGCTCCAGGACGTCCACCAGGTTCTCCGGCTTAGGCTCCGGCTGGGAACCTATCTTGCTGAAACGTTCGGCTATCCTCTGAAGCCGCTGTATGTCCTTGCCCATCTCCGGCAGGAGCTCGTCGTCGGGATACATCTCCAATAACACCTCCTGCCATGCCATGAGGCTGCTGATAGGCGTGCCTAACTGGTGGGCCGTCTCCTTGCTCAGGCCTACCCACACTTTGTTCTGCTCCGCCTTCTTGCTGCTAAGCAGGGCAAAGATTGCCACCACCACGAATATCAGCACGATGCCGAGCTGGATGTAAGGCCACCACGCAAGGCGGCGCAGCATCAGGCTGTCGTCGTAGCATATCTCCATGTAGTCGGTCTTGGACAGATAGATGCGTATGGAATGGCCTGCCCTGCGCATGGCCTGGGCCTTGGCGGAGATGGCCTCATCGGGGATGCGCCCGTCCCTTTCGCCGACGACGATGTTCCTGTAGTCCTGCACGACTCCCTCGCTGTCAGTCACCACTACGGGAATCGTGTTGTTGCCGTTGAGCACGGTCCAGACGAGGGTAAGGTCGGTGTTGCCGTCCGCATTGTTGAGCGACCTCATGGCCTCTGCCCATATTTCCATCTTGTGATGCTCCTCCGTCTTGAGGTCGCGCACCAGGAAATGAGACACTACCAGGGAGGCCACGCTCAGCACGACGGCTGCCACCACGAGGAGGATCTTGACCTGACGAATCCTATTTA
The DNA here is from genome assembly GCA_004559785.1 of bacterium. Classification (GTDB taxonomy): domain Bacteria; phylum Bacteroidota; class Bacteroidia; order Bacteroidales; family Bacteroidaceae; genus Physcousia. Next base: position 9,686 of record SFXD01000041.1, read on the forward strand.
TCCACTGCATATACATATATAACGATTCTTTTTGCATTTTATTGCAAAAACATACTTGCCTATGCGCTTCCTCTTGACTTTTTTTCTTACCTTTGCACCGATGAAACGGTTTTTTCTACACATTATTATATTCATTTCGGCATCTCTGTGGCTGGAATCCTGCAAAGAAAAGGAAAACCTACCCACGCCCGACGAGGGAATCTCCATACAGGACTCCACCGAGTTCACTGCCATACTCTACATGCTGGCAGAGGGACTGGGCGACTATTGGACAGAACAGGACATAAAGGAACTGGTGAGCGGAAAAGACCAGATACCAGAGAACGCCAGGGTAGTGATATATATCGACTATGCGAAGGATAAATACGGGCAGGACCGACCTCCCGTGATATACCAGGTGGATGCCAAGCACGGCAAGCGCGTCTGGATGACATACGAGAACGACGAAGACTGCACCGATTCGCTGACCATGCTGCGCAACCTGAAGCACATCACCACATACTTCCCTGCCAGGAAATACGGAATCACGTTCAGCGCGCACGGCTCGGGATGGACGTTCAGGCACAAGGCCAAGAGGAGAGCCATCGGATGGGACAACACCTACGGCACCAACTACCTGAACATCCCTACGCTGCGAGGTGTGCTGGAGAACCTGCCACGCATGGAGTACGTCTTCTTTGACGTCTGCTTCATGCAATGCGTGGAGGTGGCCTACGAACTGCGCAACACCACGCGCTGGGTGATTGGCAGCCCTGCCGAGATTCCCAAGATAGGGGCTCCGTACGACCTGCTGGCAAGACCCCTTACAGAGGGCGACGTCGAGGGAATAGTACGCAACTACGAGGGGTACTTCCTCAAGAGCTCATATCCCGGGATCCTGCTGTCGGCGGCAAGGTGCGACAAGCTCGACACGCTCGCCATTGCCACGTCCGCCTACGTAAAGGAACACTTCGCCGACAAGGGCACCTTGGCGAATACATACAACATACAAAGGTACTCTGACTTCTCTGATTTCACCTATTGCTACGACATCCGTTCACTCATGTACAACATGCTATCCGAGTCCGAGTACCTCGACTGGATGGAGGTGTACGAAATGGCAGTACCCATACGGGCCATAGGCACAGGCAGATGGATGGCAGACTTTTGCATCTCGCCATACGTCAGGTACCCCGAGCAGTACGGAGGCATGTCGATGTTCATCCCGGAATACACATCACAGATGACCCAAGACCTGCACTTGCTACAATGGTATACCGGTGCCGGATGGGCTACGACGGGATGGTGACGCCGATGCGGATACCAAGCAGACAACCGAACATAACATAACAAAACATACGCCTATGCTTTTTGACAAAGAAACTTACAAGGAAAGACGCCGGACGCTGAAGAGGAGCGTCGGTTCAGGCATCATCCTGCTCCCGGGCAACGACAATTCACCAGCAAACTATCCTGCCAACTCGTACAAGTTCCGGCAGGACAGCAGTTTCCTCTATTACTACGGATTGCACAGGGACGGACTGGCAGGCATACTGGACATCGACGATGACCGCGACTACCTCGCAGGAGACGACATCGACATAGACGACATCGTGTGGTTCGGGCAGGTAGACAGCATGGCGGACATGGCAAGGCAATGCGGAGCCGACGCCACCATGACCATGGCTGGTATGCGAGAATACATCTCGAAGGCAAGCGCTGCTGGCAGGCGCATACATTTCCTGCCACCATACAGGCACGACACCATGATTGCCCTAATGGACCTGACGGGAATACACCCTCACAAGCAACGCGAGGCAGCATCCGTAGGACTGATAAAGGCCGTGGTCGACCAGAGAGCCGTGAAGAGCGACGCCGAGATTGCCGAGATAGAACGGGCTTGTGCAATAGGATACGAGATGCACACCACGGCCATGAGGATGGCAAGGCCAGGCATCACGGAGCAGGAGATTAGCGGACGCATCAGCGGCATCGCCAGCAGTCGCGGCTGCATGGTGTCCTTCCAGAGCATAGTTACCATGCACGGGGAGATAATGCACGGCTACCCCAGCCCACGCCCCTTGGAGGAGGGCAGGCTCCTGCTGTGCGACGCCGGAGCAGAAACCAACGAGAACTATTGCAGCGACAATACCCGCACCTCGCCAATCGGCGGAAGGTTCACCCAGAGGCAAAGGGAAATATACAGCATAGTGGAGGAGTGCCACGACCATGCCCTCTCGCTGGCCAGGCCCGGGGTGAAGTGGTGGTACGTGCATTTCGGCGTATGCCGCCTCATGACCGACAGGCTGAAGGAAATCGGACTCATGAAGGGAGATACCGAGGAGGCCGTACGTGCCGGGGCACACGCAATGTTCATGCCCCACGGACTGGGACACATGATGGGAATGGACGTACACGACATGGAGGGTCTGGGACAGACCTACGTGGGATTCGACGAGGAGGTACGGCCCAACCTGGAGCAGTTCGGCACCAACTGCCTGCGATGCGGAAGGAGGCTGCAGGAGGGCTTCGTGATGACGGACGAGCCCGGCATCTACTTCATACCAGCCTTGATAGATGACTGGAAAGCCAAGGGACATTGCAAGGACTTCCTCAACTTCGACATGCTGGAGACGTACAAGGACTTCGGAGGCATCAGGCTCGAGGACGACATCCTTATCACAAAGGACGGCTGCCGCTTCCTGGGCAAGGAACTGATACCCTACCACATCGACGACGTAGAGGCATTCTTGGGCAATTCATAGAATGCACCCACGCATGGTGGAGGCCACACAAACTCAAGATACAAACGACAATTAACATTCAACAATCAATAAAGTAACACAAGATGAAGAAAGAAATTATCTTTGCGGCACTGGCATTGATGACCGCAATCCCCGTTGGTGCCAAGACCAAGAAAAAGGAGCTGCCTAAGGACACCCTCATTTTCACTACAGTAGTAGAGAACCCCGTCACCTGCATCAAGAACCAGAATAGCAGCGGTACGTGCTGGAGTTATTCATCACTGGCTTTCCTCGAAAGCGAGGTCATCAAGAAGCATCCCGAGATGAAGGACGACCTCGACCTGTGCGAGTCATTCCTCGTCAGCAAGACATACACGGACAGGGCCGACAGGCATGTCCGCACGCATGGCGACGCAAGCTTCAGCCAGGGCGGCAGCTTCTACGATGCCATCTTCTGCATGGAGCACTACGGACTGATTCCCGAAGGCATCATGCCCTACCCCATGACGAACTACGGGGACTCCCTGTTTAACTTCGGCTGTTTCTTCCCGCCGATGGAGGCTTACCTGAAGGCGATTGCGAAGAGCGATGCGAAGAAAATCAATCCCGCATGGAAGAAAGACCTCCAGCACATGCTCGACAACTACTTCGGGGAGTGCCCTACGGAGTTCGAGTACAAGGGCAAGAAGTATACCCCGCAGTCGTTCGTCAAGGACTACCTCTCACTCGACCCTAACGACTACGTCAGCCTGACCAGCTATTCCCACCAGCCTTACTACGGCAGTTTCATACTCGAGATACAGGACAACTGGCGATGGGCAAGCAGCTACAACCTTCCCCTCGAGGAGTTGGTTCGCGTAATGGAAGAGAGCGTCAGGAACGGATGGACCTTCGCCTGGGGCGCGGATGTCAGCGAGGAGGGTTTCAGCCGACGCACGGGCAAGAACAAGTGCGTTGCCACCGTGCCCGACACCAAGGAGACCGCCGGCGTGGGAAGCGACCAGAGCCGTTGGACTGGTGAGAAGGCCGGCACGAAGATTTCCGAGAGCGACAATGCCGGCGAGAAGACCATCACGCCTGAGATGAGGCAACTGGCATACGACAATTGGGAGACTACCGACGACCATGGCATGCAGATCTACGGCATAGCCAAGGACCAGAACGGAAAGGAATACTTCATGATGAAGAACTCCTGGGGCGACTACGGGCCATACAAGGGATTCTGGTATGTCAGCAAGCCATACGCCGCTTACAAGACAATGAACATCGTCATCAACAAGAACGCCATTCCCACCGACATTCGCAAGAAGTTGGGAATATGACGAGACGTTGACATAGAAGCAGGCAACGACCTTTACCTGCGCCTGCGCAATTACGGCAATGGTGCCCCCTGCAACACGGAGGGCACCATTGTTTTTTTGTCCTCAGTTTCCAATCCTGCGCCAGGCCAAGCAAGGAGCGGGCTATGGCATGGAAGGGAAATCGTCAAGGGGTATTCTGCTAATCAGCCTTAGCCGACTATTGGCCGAGGATACGGCGGACGTCATGTTTCCTTGCATGAAGGAGCGATGCGGGCATCATGACCGAGCAAATGCTGAGACAGGACCAAAAAGATGACGCAAAGAAAATGACTAAGGGAAATCAGAGAAAGTTCATTTCTGTTTATTACTAAAATCCTTTTGCTTGTTCAGGCAAACGTATGCCCCATCCATTAGGAGTTCTTCCCTTGCCTGCATGATGTCGAGCACCTCCGTGAGCTTGGCTTCCGAATGCTCCACCTCCCTCAGTTCCCATGCCAACACGGGTCCCCTGTGCATCAACGCCAACAGCCGGCCCCTTATTTCCTGGTATTCCTCTTCCGACAGGGTTTCGCTGGATTGCGACTCGCAACGGTCGCAGATGCCACAACGGTCGGAGGAGTCCTCCCCGAAATAGCGCAACAGCATCCTGCTCCTGCATTCATGCGTTTCGGAGCAATACCTATACATAGCCTTCAGGCGATGCTCGTAGGCATCCTTCTGCCTTTTGTACACATTGTATGGCAGAACCACATCGCTCGTCTCCACCCTCCGGCACCTGAACGTGACACGGGGCAGCCTCTTGCGTGGGATGTACGAAACCAACCCTGCCTTACTCAGGTCGGCAAGGGTATGGTAGACGTCGTCTGCGCTCAGTCCCGTATCCCTTGCTACGAGGCTTTCGTCCATATAGACGTAATCTACGAAAAGCCCCCCGTAATTCCTGAACAGCGACATGACCACCAGCCTGCACCTGTCGTCGATGCTACGGAACAATTCATCCCTCGCAGCCCTGATGTGCAACCGGCTCACAGCCTCCTCCTCGTCGTGGTACTCGATGTACCCGGCCTTGTCCAACAATGCGAGAGCATTCCTCAACGTATTGGGGAAAAAGCCGAAGGTCCTGCAAAACCTGCCAATGTCGAACTCACGTGTCACGTTGAAGCCATCGCCTACGGCAAGACCCAGATAGCAACATACCTTCTCGTACGAATCGCGTATGTAGTCGATGCAGGGAAAAGCCTGCTCCAGCTTGGTGGAAATAGGCACCAGCCCCCGCTTGTCGATTACGATGATGGAACAAGCCGGCTTGCCATCCCTTCCTGCCCTTCCTGCCTCCTGGAAGTATGCCTCGATGGAGTCGGGCACGTCGACATGCACCACAAGGCGGACATCGGGCTTGTCTATTCCCATGCCAAAGGCATTGGTCGCCACCATTATCCTGTACTCTCCTCTCTGCCATGCATCCTGACGAAGGTCCTTGTCCTGCTGTTCCAGTCCCGCATGGTAATACGTGGCGGAGAATCCGTCAAAGGAAAGGCTGTCCGCCAACTCCTTGCTCCTCTCCCTGCTACGGACATATACTATGCACGACCCAGGATACTCCCGCAAGGCATGCAGCAGCCCCTCGTATCTTGAGAATGCGTCACATACCTTGTAGGCAAGGTTGGAACGGAAGAAACTCATCCTGAAGACATTCTCTTCACGGAAGCCCAGCACACGCTGTATGTCCCTGGCCACTTCCGGCGTAGCCGTTGCGGTCAATGCCAGGAATGGCGCATCTGGCAGGATGTCCCTTATGGTTGCTATCTGCAAGTAGGACGGGCGGAAATCATAACCCCACTGGCAGATGCAATGTGCCTCGTCGACAGTGACGAAGCTCACCTTCATGTGGGAAAGCTTGGCAAGGAAAGACTGGGATGCCAGACGCTCGGGCGACACATACAGGAACTTGTATGCTCCAAGTATGCAATTCTCCATTGCCACCATGGCTTTGTCGTGAGGCATGCCGGAATGAATGTAAGCCGCCTTGATGCCACGACGCACCAAGGACTCCACCTGATCCTTCATCAAGGCCTTGAGCGGCGTGATTACCAGACACGTCCCTTCCATCATCAAGGCTGGCAATTGGAACGTAAGGCTCTTGCCACCACCCGTAGGCATGAGTCCCAGTGTATCCTTCCCGGAAGAAATGCTTTCTATTATCTCACGCTGGATACCCCGGAATCCGTCATATCCCCAATATTTCCGTAGCAAGGAAAGGCTGTCATCCATATATCGCTCGCCAGAATGTGAAAATGCCCCTGTCAATCGGAATGCGAAGTGTTGCCAGAAGGTTTGATGTCCTCTATCTGCAATTGGATCTCACCACGCTTGTGGGTGTTCTCCTGCAAGGAATAGACAATGTCGAAGGATTGCTTTGTCTTAATGTACCTTGCCTGCGAACTCTGTCCGAAGGCAATACCGTTCATTACATATTTGCTCTTGTTGTCGACGAGTTCCAACTTGATGTGCTCCTGCTCTCGTCCCACCACCTTGCTCGTTCCATAGTCGTAGACATGCTCGGTACAGAATATGGGCTTGGGGTTGTCGGGACCGAATGGATTGAACTTCCTTATGTCCGAGAAAAAACGATGCGTAATGTCCTTGAAATCCAACTTTGCATCTATCTTGATGGCTTCGCTCGTCTGCTCCGGAAGGATATGGGCTTCGACATACTCCTCAAACCGTCTCTTGAACTCGGGCACATTCTCCACCTTCATGCTCAAGCCTGCGGCATAGGTATGCCCCCCGAAGTTCTCCAGCAGGTCGCGGCAACTTTCAATTGCGCTGTACACGTCAAAGCCAGCCACCGAACGGGCGGAGCCTGTTGCCATGTCATCCGTCCTGGTCAACACCACGGACGGGCGGAAGTAGATCTCGGTAAGCCTTGATGCCACTATCCCTATCACGCCCTTATGCCATTCCTCGTTATATAGCACGATGGACTTTCTGTCGTGCTCATGCACCAAGGACTCTACTATCCTGTTGGCCTCCTCGGTAATGGACTTGTCCAAGTCCTTGCGCTGCTCGTTGTACTCGTTGATTTGCCAAGCAATGGTCCTTGCCTTGTCCGTGTCCTTCTCTATGAGCAGCGACACCGACTCCTTGCCATTCTGCATCCTGCCCGAAGCATTTATACGAGGCCCCAGCTTGAAGATGATATCATTGAGCGTCAAGTCCTTCTCGGTCAAGCCGCAGATGTCAATGAGTGCCTTTACGCCTGTACTGGGATTGGAATTCAGCTGCCTCAGCCCATGGTAAGCCAATATCCTGTTCTCACCCATGATGGGTACGATGTCGGACGCAATGCTTATCGCACAAAGGTCCAGCAAGGGTATGAGCTGGCTGAATTCTATTCCATTGTTGTAGGCGAATGCCTGCATCAGCTTGAAGCCCACTCCACAACCGCAAAGATGTTGGTAAGGATACGTATTGTCCTCCCTCTTGGCGTTCAGCACGGCAACGGCCTTGGGCAGTTCGCTGTCGGGGACATGATGGTCGCAAATGATGAAATCTATGCCCTTCTCGTTGGCGTAATCCACTTCCCTGACTGCCTTGATGCCACAATCGAGCACTATGACCAGCTTGACTCCTGTCCTATAGGCATAGTCTACACCGTGGAATGTCACGCCATACCCCTCGTCGTTACGATCAGGCACGTAATAGTCAATGTTTGAATAGTATTGCTGAAGGAAGCGATAGACCAAGGCAACCGCAGTGCATCCATCCACATCATAGTCACCATATACCAGGATGCGCTCCTTCCTGCCCAACGCCAGATTCAAGCGGTCAACTGCCTTCGCCATATCCTGAAAGAGGAATGGGTCGTGCAGGTCTGTCAACTGAGGACGAAAGAACTTTCTTGCCTTTTCAATGGAATCAACACCCCGCTCAACCAAGAGCCTGGCCACTATAGGATTCAGGTTCATGTCCTTGCACAACATCTCGGACTTGAACAATGTATCCTCTGAAGGTTCTGTATAATTCCAAATATAGTTCATATCGTGCAAAGTTACAACTTTTTCATGAAAGATATGGCAAAAAGACAAGCAAATTTGCGTTTTTTAACGTGACGAAAGATTCGGGCGGACTCCATAAGGCACAAGCACAGGATAAGCTACCCGGGAGATTCGGCATAGGCAATGAGGGATATGAGCATATCCATTCGGCCAGCAGCCGTGTTAAGGTAAGAGCGGACCAGCCTTTACCGGGGAGGACTACATACTACAATCCCAGCTTGCCGGTTACACGGTTACACGTGGGTGTCTTATTAACTCTCCGTGTAAATCCTATGGGCATTATATATATAAAATAAATTAATTTATTTTATATATATAATGAGTTACTTGTCTCTGTGGAAAGATACACAAGTGCAAGACACCCCTGTGTAACTGTGTAACCCATGTAACCGCGTAACGGGAAGGGGGGCAAAGGGGGTGTGATTTTTTTCCTCCCGAGGAAAATATATTTTCCTCGGGAGAGAAATAGATTTTCCTCACCTGCCGCTCCGAAATGCTTTTTTTTGTGGTTACAAAGTCCGTCTAACCGGGATGGGCTGTCTCGCGTAACCACCGGACAAGGCTTCCCCGGCATCCCGGACAAATATTGCGGGAATGGTAAAACCGCCGTACCTTTGCACCGTCTGCCGGCACATGGCCATACCGGCAACGGCTCTTTGAAATGCTTACATAGAACAAACTGCGAACGAACGCCCGTAGTTACGGAAAATAAAGGGAAACCCGGAGGCTCCGCTCTTCGCGGTGATTCCAGGAAGGGCAAGCCCCCCTGCCATGCCCTGCTCAGCGGCGAGGGGGCGTACTATACGACGGAAGCCCCCGGGATTGCTCCCAGAGGCTTCCTGAAAAAAAAGACGGCGGCTACCTACTCTCCCACGGGTGTGCAGTACCATCGGCGCGGGCGGGCTTAAC
>SFXD01000042.1 GCA_004559785.1 bacterium
CAATGTACGTGGCGAGAGTAATGGATTGATTTGCGAGAAAACGAATAAAATACGCTGTAGAATAGATGAAACGGTAAAAAAATGTCCGTACTTGTCATATATGTCTGAGGATTTCCGTATTTTTGCATAGCGATAATGCAAGAAAACGAAATAAACCATAGAGTATGAACAACGAGACGTTGGATGCATGGTGGGCAAGCCTTACCATGTACCAGAAGGAAAGGATAGCCTCGAAGGCTGTGTCGAAGAGTGAAGGCAAGGAGGTCCGCATATCATATCCCGCATGCACGGAATGGTGGGTGAGCACGTCGCCCGAGGTAAGGCAGAGGGTATATGAGCATTGTACCGACAAGCACGGGCTTCTGCTGGAGGAGTGGCGCGAAGGCAAGACATATAGCTATTGAGCATACCAAGCATACCTGTGGGCGGAATGCCTCATAGGGCAAGGACGGTCGCCTCGTGCCGTATGTCCGGAAAAAGAGAAATATGTAGGCGGCAATGAGTTCCTTGCATACAGCAATGAGTTCACGGCTCGTCAAACTAATCTGTAGGACACCCCTACAGTGACCGTGTAGCTCTTGCCATCAGGTAAGCGTCGAGTAGGGTGATTGCCGTCATGGCCTCCACGACGGGTACAGCCCTTGGCAGCACGCAGGGGTCGTGCCGTCCCCTTGCCTTCAGCGTTGTGCCTTCCCCGTCCTTGGTAACTGTTTGCTGTTCCATCAGGATGGTTGCAACGGGCTTGAACGCTACCCTGAAGTAAATGTCCTCCCCGTTGGAGATGCCGCCTTGTATGCCGCCGCTGTTGTTTGTCTGGCAAGCAATGCCCCTGACGTCGTCGGCTGAGGGCACGAAGACATCGTTCTGCTCGCTGCCCCTGCCCGTTACCCCTGCAAAGCCCAAGCCGTACTCGAAGCCCTTTACGGCATTGATGCTCAGCATGGCATGCCCCAGCATGGCGTGGAGCTTGCCGAAAGCAGGTTCCCCGAGACCTGCGGGGCATCCCCTTACCACGCAGGCTATTACGCCTCCGATGGTGTCTCCCTGTGCCTTCACCTCCATTATGAGTTCCGCCATGCGGGCGGCCGTTCCGGCATCGGGGCAACGCACGTCGTTGTCCTCTGCCGTCCGTAGGTCGTAGTCCTTGTATGAGCCTTCGAGGGCAATGTCCCCCACCTGCTGTGTGTAGGCGTTGATGGTGATTCCGAGTTTCTTCAGGGCGAGTTTAGCAAACGCACCTCCCACGACGCGGCTGATGGTCTCGCGTGCAGAGCTCCTGCCGCCTCCCCTGTGGTCGCGTATGCCATATTTTGCAGTATAGGTGAAGTCGGCGTGTGAGGGACGGAACACGTCGCGCATGTTCTCGTAGTCCTGGCTATGCTGGTTCGTGTTTCTCACGAGGAAGCCGATGGGGCATCCCGTTGTCTTGCCCTCGAATACGCCGCTGAGGATTTCCACCTTGTCGGCCTCGTTGCGTGCTGTGGTCAGCTTGCTCTGCCCTGGCCTGCGGCGGTCGAGTTCTGCCTGTACAAAGTCCATATCGACCTCTATACCTGCCGGCATGCCGTCAATGATGCCTCCTACTGCTGCCCCGTGGCTTTCTCCGAAGGTAGTGATGCCGAAGATGTTGCCGAAACTATTGCTCATACCGCACGCTCTGACGAGATGTGAATTTGTCCTCTGGCGTTATTTGCCGCATCCGCCGCATCCGCCATTCCCTTCTCCGCAATCGCCGCATCCTTCTCCGCAGCTGCCGCATCCTCCGCTGCAGCTGCCGCATCCTCCGCCGCAACCCGTCATGCTGTTCAGGGCATCCTGTATCTCCTTGTTGGTTGCCGTGCGGCTTTCAATGACTTCTCCTACGAAGTTGAGCTTCTTTCCAGCCAGGGGGTGGTTGAGGTCTACGGTTATCTCCTTTTCCGTAATCTCCGTGATGGTGCCGTTGAACCTCTCGCCGTCGGCATTCTGCAATGGAACCACTGCCCCGGGGTAGATGTATCGCTTGTCTATCTTGCCGTTGATTTCGAATGCACTGGCAGGGACTTTCTGCACAGCTTCGGGGACGAACGGACCGTATGCCTCATCCGTGTCGAGCGTGATGTCGAAAGGCATTCCTGCCTCAAGCGGCGCTATCTGTGCCTCGAAAGCGTCAAGGGTCATTCCGAGTGCCGATATGAACTGGAATGGCACCTCGCGAGTAGCCTCTTCTATCAATTCGCGGTCGTTGTCCTCCATGGGTGCATACAGCTTGTATGCCACCGTTATGTATTTGTTCTCTGCCATAAAAAAGCGTATTTCCTTGTTGTAAACTATATAAATGTGGCGCAAAGTTACGGTTTTTTTTCGAAATCCCGTATCTTTGCACGGAAAAATGTAAGGAAGTATGATAGAAGCAACATTCAGAGAGGCAAACGAACTGTACACATTCTTCACGTTGCTGTCGCGTGGGACCGTCTTTTTCGGAGACGGCACGGGCAAGCCTGGGGCAGAGGCTCCCATTGCAGCCATTAGGCGCATGGAACATGACGGGCAGAGACTTTACTACGTAGGCGATACGAACGTAAGGGTAGTAGGCGAGGGCATGGACGAGACATTCCCACGCGAGGACTTTGGCGCGGCAGCCCTGTATATCCTGGAAAGGATGGGGAATAGTGATGATGTGGTGGACATCTCCGACTTGGAGGGCTTCCTCGATGCCGTGCGCATATACGACATGGAGGCACGTACCGACGACACCACGGACCTGCACGTTGCGCTATACGATGTCAACGTCCCCTTCATCGGGGTGCGAATCCAGAGCTTGCTGTGCGGTACGACTCCATTGCTGGATGGAGGACGCAGCGCAAACATCAAGTTTGAGCAGACAGGCATAAGGTTCAGCTCGCCGGCCGTACACAAGATAAACTGGGTGGAAGACCCAACAAACATTGCAGAGGTAGCACGCAGGATACTGTACGTGCAGAGCATGGGAGGCATACTGAAGTATAGCGACGTGGCTGACAGGGTGTTCCGGAGCAACCTGCTGATGATAGACACCAACCTCCCACGCATCGTGGCCTCGATGCTGATGGCACTGCACCTTGACGGGGTGGCGCGCATGCAGCCCTTAGTGGAGATGCTCGAGGAACGCAATCCCCTGAAGGTGAAGGATGAACTGATACGCAAGCATGGCTTCTACGAGCACAAGGTCCGCCAGCTGCTCCTTGCCTCTGCATGGGGAATGCGCCCTGCCAAGCAGTATACGGGCAGGCAGGGTGCGGTAGGCGGTTACCTCGTGGTTGACGCAAGGGGAGGAATCGTTATGTATTCACGAGGTGACGAGCAGACGTTCAGCGACTGGCTCTATTCCCATGCCAGGCTCGAAAAGGCCTTGCCCGAAGATGCCAAGTATGGATTGCTGGAGCGTGAGAACGGGGCATACTACATAAAGCTCAACCTCAAGATTGGACTCAAGCCGTAAAGGACAGTGCCATCCTGGTCGCATTTCCGACGGTTGGCAATAAATAATGTATCTTTTGTTGCATAAATCCAAGTAAATTGTTACTTTTGCAGCCAATTTTAGGATATTGTGTTAAGGTAAAAAAAGATAATCCATATTACGTACCATAAAGTATGAGACATCAGTTAAGGAGTTCCGTCTGTACCGAAGGCAGGCGCATGGCAGGCGCACGTGCCCTGTGGGTGGCAAACGGAATGAAGAGAGAGCAATTCGGCAAGCCTATTATTGCCGTGGTGAACTCGTTTACGCAGTTTGTGCCGGGACATACGCACCTACATGAAATAGGACAGACGGTAAAGGCGGAGATTGAGAAACTCGGCTGCTATGCGGCAGAATTCAACACGATAGCCGTGGACGACGGCATAGCCATGGGACATGACGGGATGCTATACAGCCTTCCCTCAAGGGACATCATTGCCGACTCCGTGGAATACATGGTCAATGCCCACAAGGCAGATGCCATGGTGTGCATATCCAACTGCGACAAGGTGACGCCCGGCATGCTGATGGCTGCCATGCGACTGAACATACCTGCCGTATTCGTCAGCGGAGGTCCCATGGAGGCTGGGCTGGTGAATGGAGAGAATGCCGACTTGATAACGGCCATGATAAAGGGTGGAGACCCTACCGTGAGCGACGAGGAACTGGAAGTCGTGGAGCATAGCGCATGCCCGGGGTGCGGTGCCTGCTCGGGAATGTTCACGGCAAACTCGATGAACTCTCTTACCGAGGCTCTGGGACTTTCCCTGCCGGGGAACGGCTCCATTCTTGCCACCCATGCAAATCGCATCCAACTCTTCAAGGATGCTGCCAAACTGATAGTAAGGAACGCTTTTGCGTACTATGAGGATGGTGACGAATCTGTCCTGCCACGTTCCATAGCCACAAGGCAGGCTTTCCTCAATGCCATGACCCTCGACATCGCCATGGGTGCTTCCACCAATACCGTCCTGCACCTGCTGGCCGTGGCACAGGAGGCTGAGGTAGACTTCCGCATGTCGGACATCGATGCCTTGTCGCGCAAGGTGCCATTCCTTTGCAAGCTGTCGCCTAACTGGCAAAAGTACAGCATACAGGAGGAGAACCGTGCAGGTGGCATTCTCGGCATCATGGGTGAGCTGGCAAAGGGCGGCTTGCTCGATACCAGTTGCCGCAGGGTGAACGGACACACCCTTGCCGACGACATACTGGGCTACAGCATTACAGGCATCCAGCCAACAGAGATAGGGCTGGAGGCAGGTTATTGCCCGGAGGACTACGACTTCATGCAGAGTGAGGCAGACAGAATTTACCACTCGGCACCTGGCAGGAAGTTCTCGACACGGATGGGCTCGCAGGACACTCGCTGGGAAGCCCTTGACACGGACAGGGCAAATGGATGCATCCGCGACATCGAACATGCCTATACCAAGGATGGGGGCATGGCAGTACTCTTTGGCAACATAGCACAGGACGGCTGCGTGGTGAAGACGGCCGGCGTAGCTCCAGAGCTGTGGCATTTCGAGGGACCTGCCGTGGTGTTCGATTCGCAGGAGGATGCCTGCGAGGGAATACTCGGCGGCAAGGTAAAGAAGGGAGATTGCGTGGTCATCACCCACGAGGGTCCCAAGGGCGGTCCTGGCATGCAGGAGATGCTGTACCCAACGTCATACATCAAGAGCATGCACATGGGCAAGGAGTGCGCACTCATTACTGACGGACGCTTCAGCGGCGGTACCAGCGGGCTTTCCATAGGACACATTAGCCCAGAGGCTGCCAGTGGAGGCAACATCGGAAAGATAGTGGATGGAGACATCATCGAGATAGACATTCCTTCACGCAGCATAAACGTACGACTCTCCGACGAGGAACTGGCGGACCGGCCACAGCGTCCACTCAACCGCAAGCGTGTCGTGAGCAAGGCCCTTAGGGCATATGCCCAGAGCGTGGCAAGTGCCGACAAGGGAGGGGTGCGAATCATAGAATGATGCCAGACCTTAATTGAAAACCCAAATACATGTCGGCAAGCGGTGGCACCTGTGTGTGGCAACCATAGGCCGATGTGACAATAAAGCATACTTGAACAACGATGAACGAGAAGATTTCCGGTGCCGAGGCAATGATGCGTGCCTTGGAGCATGAGGGAGTAGAGGTGCTGTTCGGTTACCCCGGCGGAGCAATCATGCCAACCTACGACGCCCTCTACGACCATAGGGACACCATACACCATGTACTGGTAAGGCACGAGCAGGGAGCGGTGCATGCTGCACAGGGATATGCCCGTGTGAGTGGCAAGGTAGGGTGCTGCATAGTTACAAGCGGACCCGGTGCGATGAACACCATAACCGGCGTGGCTGACGCCATGATCGACTCCACTCCGCTGGTAGTGATATGTGGACAGGTAGGTGCTGCCATGCTGGGTACGGATGCCTTCCAGGAGGTGGACGTAATAGGCGTGACCCAACCCATAAGCAAGTGGAACTACCAGATAAGGCGTGCCGAGGACATAGCCTGGGCCGTGAGCAGGGCCTTCTACATAGCGCGCAGCGGTAGGCCAGGCCCCGTGGTGCTCGACTTTGCAAAGAACGCACAGACGGGTTCGGTTAGCTACAGCCCAGAGGATGTAAACTTCATACGCAGCTACAAGCCCGTAAGCATACCCTCAGACGAGGTGGTGCATCAGGCTGCAAGGATGATAAACAATAGCGTGAAGCCGTTCGCACTTGTCGGACAGGGTGTGGAATTGGGAAACGCACATACCCAACTGAAGCAGTTCCTCGAGAAGGCGCAGATACCATGTGGCACGACCCTGCTTGGACTCTCTGCCATACCATCCGACCATCCCCTCAACATGGGAATGCTTGGCATGCATGGCAACCTTGGACCTAACGTCATGACCAACCAATGTGACCTGCTAATTGCCATCGGCATGAGGTTTGACGACCGTGTGACGGGCAACCTGCAGACGTATGCCCGACAGGCTAAGGTAATACACTTCGACATAGACCCAAGCGAGATAAACAAGAACGTACGTGCAGACCTGGCCGTGGTGGGAGACTGCCGACAGACATTGGCTGCCGTAACGGAACGCCTCGACGAGGCTCGGCACGACAGTTGGATAGCCGGATTTGCACCATACGCCGAGAAAGAGGCTCACAAGGTGATAGAGCCTGCCATACACCCGGAGCAGGGTCCGCTGCTGATGGGAGAGGTCGTACGCAAGGTGAGCGAGGCGAGCCATAACAAGGCGATACTCGTGACTGACGTCGGGCAGAACCAAATGTTTGGATGCCGGTACTTCAAGTTTACCGAAGGGCGCAGCGTGGTTACAAGCGGCGGATGCGGTACGATGGGATTCGGGCTTCCTGCTGCCATAGGAGCTACGTTCGGAGCCCCAGACCGTACGGTATGCATGTTCTGTGGTGACGGCGGATTGCAGATGACCATACAGGAACTGGGTACCATCATGGAGCAGGGCTCGCCAGTAAAAATCATCTTGCTGAACAACAACTTCCTTGGCAACGTGCGCCAGTGGCAGTATATGTTCTTCAACAAGAGGTATTCCTTTACGCCAATGCTAAATCCCGACTACGAGAAGATATGCGACGGATATGGGATACCTTGCCGTACGGTAGTGGAGCGTGCAGACCTCGACGAAGCCATCCGCGAGATGCTCGATACGGACGGACCATTCCTGCTGCAATGTGCCGTGAAGGAGGAGGACAACGTACTGCCCATGACACCTCCCGGAGCAAACGTGGACGAGATGCTGCTGGAGGTAGAGTAGTAGTGTCGTAGGGAGAAAGCAAGAGATGGATTATTCTCAGGCATATTGCGAGTGCGGCAATTGCAGCACTTGCGGAAAATGTGATAACAAGAACGACAAGATGGAAAAGAAAAACGAGAAGGATACAAGGAGCGAGTTGAATGACGCATACAGCGTGGCCGTACCCAAGATGTCAGGCAATGGGGCAAGGCTTACCTATGATGGACTCACCCTGTATACAATGATAATCTATTCCGAGAACTTTGCGGGTATCCTCAACCAGATTACCGCGGTATTCACAAGGCGGCAGGTCAACATTGAGAGCCTCAACGTGTGTGCAAGCTCAACGCCAGGTGTACATAAGTATACCATTACATGCTATACCACGGAGGACATGGCCGTGATGCTGACCAAGCAGATAGAGAAGAAGATAGACGTGCTAAAGGCAGACTATTTCACCGACGATGAGATTTTCATCCTCGAGGCTTGCCTGCTGAAGGTGAACACCACGATGATGCTGGAGAATCCAGACGTCAGCCGCATCGTCAGGATGCATGGCGCACGCATTGTGGAGGTGAATCCTACGTACAGCATCATCGAGAAGAAGGGCATGACAGAGGATATACTGCAACTCTTCGAGCGTCTGAACGAACTTGGGGTAGTGTTGCAGTTCGTGCGCTCGGGACGCATTGCCGTCACCAAGAGCAAGGTGGAGCGACTCGACCTCTACCTGCAGGAAAGGGCCAACGAGAAATGATGCAGAAGATAGAGAAGATAGATTCGTATCCCGTCCATGTGGAACCGTTCCACGTGGATTTTAACGGGAGGATATTTCCAGGGGTGCTTGGCAACCATCTGCTGAACGCCGCCGGCAATCACAGCCAGAGGCGAGGGTGGGGCATAGGAGCCCTGAACGAGAACCATTACACCTGGGTGCTGAGTCGCCTGTGCATAGAGATTGAGGAGATGCCCAGGCAATATGAGGACATCGAGATACGCACGTGGGTGGAGAGCGTGATGAGGCTCTTCACGAACCGCAACTTTTCCATCTTGCGTCCAGATGGCACGCCTTGTGGCTATGCGCGTAGCGTATGGGCTATGATTGACATGGATACACGCAAGCCATGCGACCTGCTCTCGCTATATGATGGCGATATCCTACGCTATGTGGTGGAGCCTGAAGAGAATGTCTGTCCCATCCAAGGGCATGGACGACTTGTCTTTCGTGAGGCACGCCTCGCGCGTACATTAGATACATATTATAGCGACGTGGACATCAATGGGCATATCAACAGCATCAAGTACATAGAGCACATTCTCGATCTGTTCCCTCGTGAGAGGTACGAAAGGCAGATGGTACGCAGGTTAGAGATAGCATACAAGGCAGAGTCGTATCTGGGCGACCGATTGTCATTCTATACACAGGTAATAAATGACAACGAAATTGGAGTGGAAGTGAGAAAAAATGAAAGAGAAGTGGTTTGTCAGGCAAAAATTTGTTTTGAATAGTATGTATTTCAATTATAATTTGTAACTTTGCACTCAATTTACATAAGGAATAAGATAACATCAAATATATCAAGGTAAAAAAGAATCACACAATGGCAAAAATGAATTTTGGCGGAGTCATCGAGGAAGTGATGACCCGTGAGGAGTTCCCTCTGGAGAAAGCACGTGAAATACTCAAGGACGAGACCATAGCCGTCATAGGATATGGTGTACAGGGACCCGGACAGGCCTGCAACCTGAGGGACAATGGCTTCAACGTCATAGTAGGACAGCGTCAGGGCAAGACCTACGAGAAGGCAATAGGCGACGGATGGGTTCCTGGAGAGACTCTCTTCTCCATCGAGGAGGCCGCCCAGAAGGGTACTATCGTAATGTGCCTTCTGTCTGATGCTGCCGTCATGAGCGTATGGCCTACACTCAAGCAGTATCTCACCCCTGGCAAGGCACTGTATTTCTCACACGGATTCGCCATTACGTGGAACGACCGTACAGGCTGCGTGCCTCAGAAGGACATCGACGTAATCATGGTAGCACCCAAGGGCTCTGGCACATCTCTCAGGACGATGTTCCTTGAGGGTCGTGGACTGAACTCTTCATACGCTGTATACCAGGACGCTACAGGCAAGGCTCTCGACCGTACACTGGCACTTGGCATCGGTATCGGTTCAGGCTACCTGTTCGAGACAACTTTCCAGCGTGAGGCTACGTCTGACCTGACGGGTGAGCGTGGCTCTCTGATGGGTGCCATCCAGGGCTTGCTGCTGGCACAGTACGAGGTGCTGCGCGAGAACGGACATACTCCTTCCGAGGCTTTCAACGAGACCGTAGAGGAGCTTACCCAGTCGCTGATGCCTCTCTTCGCACAGAAGGGCATGGATTGGATGTATGCCAACTGTTCGACTACGGCACAGCGTGGAGCCCTCGACTGGATGGGTCCCTTCCACGATGCCTGCAAGCCAGTGGTAGAGAAACTCTACGCCAGCGTAAAGAGTGGCAACGAGGCTCAGATTTCCATCGATGCAAATTCCAAGCCTGACTATCGTGCAGGACTGGAGAAGGAACTGGCTGCCCTGCACGACAGCGAGATGTGGCGTACGGCAGAGGTGGTTCGCAAGTTGCGTCCCGAAAACAACTAAGACATCGGCTCTGATATAATGTCGTGGGAGGCAAGCACCTATTTTCGGTGTGCTTGCCTCCCACTTCTGTTCTCTTTTTGCCTACCCTCGAAACCCTCTTTTGGCGCATCCACCGGATGAGGCTATTGCTCCCTCGCCGTGCAGCCTGTGTATAGATACCAATCCGGGAATCAATGGGCAAGATGGTTCTCGTAGTAGTCGATGAAGGCTCGCTTCAGCATCCTCAAGCCTCCCGGGGTGGGGTAGTCTCCGGTGAAATACCAGTCGCCAAGATGGTTGGGACAGGCTGCATGCAGCCCGTCGATGGTCTGGAAGATGATACGTACTTCTGTCTTGACATCCGGGGGTGTCAGCAATTCTGCAATCTTGTCGGAAATCTCCTCGTCGGAGAATGGGGCGTAGATGTCCTTGACGGGATTATCCGTGAGGCTATCGTCCTTGCATGACTCGTAGACGTCGTCGATGATGCTTCCCAATCCTCGTTCCCCAAGCAGGGCTACGGCAGCCTTGAAGGCAATGAATTGGTCCATGCTGGACATGTCTATGCCGTAGTAGTCGGGATAGCGAATCTGCGGAGCCGAAGAAACTATGATGGTCTTGCGTGGGTGCAGGCGGTCGAGTATGCGTATGATGCTCTGTCGTAGCGTAGTGCCCCTGACGATGCTGTCGTCTATAATGACGAGACTGTCCGTGTAAGGCTCAAGACTGCCATAGGTGATGTCGTATACGTGTGCGGCAAGGTCGTCGCGGCTGTTGCCTTCCGTGATGAAGGTGCGCAGCTTTATGTCCTTGATGGCAACCTTTTCGCTTCTGACCCTGGTGCTGAGAGGAATGATTTGCTTGGACTTCAGCTCGTTGAGATAACTGTCCATGCCTTCCAGCAGTCCGTAGTAGGCTACTTCTGACGTGTTGGGAATGTACGAGAATACCGTGTGTACAATGTCATGGTCGACGGCTGGCAGAATCTGACCTACGAGCCGTCTTCCCAATTCCTTCCTTTCCTGGTAGATGTCCTTGTCGCTTCCACGGCTGAAGTAGATTCTCTCGAAGGAGCAAGCCCTCTTCTCCCTTGCGGCATTTACCTGCAGGAGTCTCATGTCGCCCGACTTCCTGACGATGAGTGCTTGTCCAGGTTCCAGTTCGTGTATGTAGCTGGCTTCGACGTTGAGCGTTGTCTGTATGACGGGTCGCTCGCTGGCAAGCACGAGTATCTCCTCGTCCTGGTACCAGAATGCCGTACGTATGCCCCAAGGGTCGCGTATGGAGAACATCTCTCCGCTTCCCGTGATGCCGCACATCACGTACCCTCCGTCCCATAGCGGGCTAGAGGTGCGAAGCACTTGTCCGATGTCCATGGAATCCTCGATGGCGTGTGTCAGGGGCAATCCTTCCAGCCCTTCGTCCAGGAACTTCGAGTAGAGCCTCTCCACTTCCCTGTCGAGGCGGTGGCCTACCTGTTCCAGCATGATGTGCGTGTCGGCGTACCTCCTGGGGTGCTGCCCCTTTGCCACTATGCTCTGGAAGACTTCGTCCACGTTGGTCAGGTTGAAGTTTCCGCAGAGTGCGAGGTTCTTGGCTCTCCAGTTGTTGCGTCTCAGGAATGGGTGTATGTAGTCGAGTCCGCTACGTCCCGTGGTGGAGTAGCGTAGGTGACCCATGTACAGTTCGCCCACGAAGTGGCTCATCTCTGTCTTTTCGCTTATGGCATTGAATATTTCCGTTATGGCGGAGGTGCCGACTGCCCTTTCCCGGAACATGTAGTCGTCCCCAGGCTGTGCCTGCAGCTTGACGCAGGCTATCCCGGCACCTTCCTGTCCGCGGTTGTGCTGCTTCTCCATCAGCAGGTATAGCTTGTTCAAGCCGTAGAGCTTGGTGCCGTACTTCTCCTCGTAGTATTCCATTGGCTTGAGCAGCCTTATCATGGCAACTCCGCATTCGTGTTTCAATTGTTCCATGTCTTGTGGTATGAAGCTTGAAGTTGTCTACAGTCTGGCAAATCTCTCCATTGCCTCGCGGCAGTCCTCGTGGTTGCCGAACGCCGTAAGCCTGACATACCCCTCTCCGCTCGGACCGAATCCCACTCCTGGCGTGGTGACGAGGCTCAGTTCGTGGAGAAGTCGTTCAAAGAATCCCCAGCTGCCTATGCCATGCGGGGTGCGTAGCCAGATATATGGGGCGTCGGTACCTCCGTAAACCTCGTATCCGAGAGCGGACAGGTGGGCGTGCATGTATGCGGCGTTGTCCATGTAGTAGTCGATGGTGTTGCGCACCTGCTCCTTCCCTTCCGCCGTATATATGGCTTCCGCAGCTCTCTGGGTAATGTAGGATGTACCGTTGAACTTAGTACATTGCCTCCTGTTCCACAGGGAGTGGAGGGAAACGGAAGTCTTGCCGTCGGAGGCTGTGAAGCATAATGCCTTGGGTACGATGGTATATCCACATCGTACGCCTGTGAACCCGGCCGTCTTGCTATAGCTGTGGAACTCTATTGCCACCTCCTGCGCTCCGTCTATCTCGTATATGGAGTGGGGTATTTCTTCGTGCCGTATGTATGCCTCGTATGCTGCATCGTACAGGATGATGCTACCTTCGCGTCTGGCGTACTCCACCCATTCCGCCAGTTGCTGGGTGGTGATGACGGTACCAGTGGGGTTGTTTGGGTAACACAGGTAAATTATGTCGATATGCTTGTCGGGCCGTTGCGGCACGAATCCGTTCTCCCTCGAAACGGGGAAATATGTTATGCGCGACCACCCCTTGTCCGTCATTGTTCCGGCTCGTCCGCACATCACGTTGCTGTCCACGTATACGGGATATACGGGGTCGGTAAGCCCTAAGGTGCAATCCAGCCCGAGTATGTCGCAGATGTTGCCGCAGTCGCTCTTGGCTCCGTCGCTGATGAATATCTCGTCGGCCTCGATGCCTATGCCGCGAGGTCTGAGGTCGTTGTCGACAATGGCTTGCCTTAGGAACTCGTATCCCTGCTCAGGTCCGTATCCACGGAACGTGGCTGCACTTGCCATCTCGTCTACGGCATCGTGCATGGCCTTTATGCAGGCTTGTGGCAATGGTTGAGTGACGTCGCCTATGCCAAGGCTGATGACTCTCATGTCGGGATTCTGCTCTTTGTAAGCCCTTACCTTGCGTGCAATGTCGGAGAAAAGGTAGTTGTTGGATAACTTGAGGAAATTTTCATTAATCATAGTCGTCAATGCTGTTGGGATTGTAAATTGTGCTAATGTCTTAGGGATTGTGACACCTGAAAATGTCGCTTGCCGTGCCCAAGTGGAGGTCAGGGCAATTCAATCTCGCCTTCGAACACGGTAGTGGCAGGTCCTGTCATGTATACATGCCCGTTTAACTCGTTCCACTCTATCTTGAGGATGCCTCCGTCCATCTCCACTTCGCTGCATCTTCCCCTGAGCCTGCAAACGTTGGCGGCTACGGCCGTGGCGCACGCTCCCGTGCCACAAGCCAGGGTAATGCCGCTGCCACGTTCCCATACCCTCATGCGTATGGTGCCGTCTGGGCGTATGGTTGCGAACTCTATGTTGCACCTCTCGGGGAAGATGGGTGCATGCTCCAGCCTGCGCCCCTCGCGTTCGATGTCAATCTCCATTACGTCTGGTACGAATATCACGAAGTGGGGATTGCCCATGGAGACAAAAGTCCCGTTCCATCCGAGCACGGAACCCTCCACCATCCCTCCGTCGTCGGAGTCCATCTGGGCCTTGTTCTTCAGCAAGGGGCTTCCCATGTCCACGGTTGCGCTGTGAACCTTGCCGTCTTCCCCTACATGTAGGTCTATGGTCTTGATGCCAGACAGGGTATCGATGGCTACGCGGGTGTTGGTGGTCAACCCATGGTCGAAGACGTATTTCCCCACACATCTTACCCCGTTGCCGCACATCATGCCTTCCGTGCCGTCGTTGTTGAACATTCTCATGCTGAAGTCCGCTTCGGGGACAGGGCTGTTGCCTATCAGTATGAGTCCGTCGCTGCCGATGCCGAAGTGCTGCCTGCTCCAGGCTATGCTGGCATGCGAAGGGTCTGGTATGGGATTGTCGGGTGTGTATACGTATATGTAGTCGTTGCCTGCACCATGCATCTTGGTGAAGCGGCATTTCTTGTTGCTCATGTCCTTGGTGTAGTGTTTGTAGTGTTTGTAGTGCTGGAGATAGTAGCAGGCTGTACTTTCATAGGGCGTTCTCGTGCACTCCCCTTACGGCACGTCCGCTGGGGTCGTTCATGTTCTTCCATGCCTCGTCCCACTTGAGCGCAATCTCCGTGGAGCATGCTACGCTTGCCTCGTGGGGTACGCTGCGTGCTGCGCTCTCGCTGGGGAAGTGCTCCTCGAAGATTGTCCTATAGTAGTATTCCTCCTTGCACAGGGGCGTGTTGACGGGGAATCGCTCTGCGGCATGTTCCATTTGCTCGTCGCTTACCATCTCGGAGGTAATCTTCTTGAGCGTGTCTATCCAGCTGTAGCCCACTCCATCGCTGAACTGTTCTTTTTGCCTCCATGCCACCTGCTCAGGCAGCATGTCAGAGAACGCTTCCCTTACGATGCGCTTCTCCATGGTGGAGCCGGGGCACATCTTTGCGCTGGGGTTGGTGCGCATGGCAACGTCGAGGAATTCCTTGTCGAGGAAGGGCACTCGCCCCTCTACTCCCCATGCTGCGAGGCTCTTGTTGGCCCGGAGGCAGTCGTACTGGTAGAGCTTGCCCAGTTTCCTGACGGTCTCTTCGTGGAATTCGCGTGCGTCGGGTGCCTTGTGGAAATAGAGATAGCCTCCGAAAATCTCGTCGGCTCCCTCTCCTGAGAGTACCATCTTGATGCCCATGGACTTGATTACCCTGGCAAGCAGGTACATAGGGGTGGATGCCCTGACCGTGGTGACGTCGTATGTCTCTATGAAGTATATTACGTCTCGTATGGCATCGAGGCCTTCCTGTATGGTGTAGTTTATCTCATGGTGTACCGTGCCGATGTGCTCGGCTACGAGCCGTGCCTTGTCGAGGTCGGGAGCACCCTTCAGCCCAACGGCAAATGAGTGCAACCTTGGCCACCAGGCCTTGCTGCGTCCGTCGTCCTCGATGCGCTTCTCGGCGTATTTCTCGGCTATGGCACTTATGACGCTGCTGTCGAGCCCACCGGAGAGCAGAACTCCGTATGGCACGTCGCTCATCATCTGCCTCTTGACAGCCTGCCTCAATGCCTGCCTTATCCCTTCGCTGCTGGCTTCGTTGTCCTTCACGGCATCATACTGCATCCAGTCGCGCTGGTACCACTTCCTCATCCCTGGGGTTCGACTCCAGTAGTAGTGCCCTGGCAGGAATGGCTCGTACCTCTCGCATTGCCCTTCGAGTGCCTTCAGTTCGCTCGCCACATACACCTTGCCGTCGCTGTCATAGCCTATGTATAGGGGGATGACGCCTATGTGGTCGCGGGCAATGAGGAATTCGTCATTCTCCTCGTCGTACAGGGCAAAGGCGAATATTCCGTTGAGGTCTTCGATGAAGTCGGGTCCCTTCTCCTTGTACAATGCCAGTATTACCTCGCAGTCGCTGCCCGTCTGGAAACGGAATCTGTCGGCATATTGTCGCCGTATTTCCTGGTGGTTGTATATCTCTCCGTTTACGGCAAGGATCTGCTTGCCGTCAGGCGAGAACAGGGGTTGCTTGCCGCTCTCGGGGTCTACGATGCTCAGCCTCTCGTGAGCCAGTATCGCACTCTTGCCACAATATATGCCGCTCCAGTCTGGTCCGCGATGGCGAATCTTCTGGCTCATGCGCAGGGCTTTTTCCCGCAAGCCTGCTGTCTGCTGCTTGATGTTGAATATTGATACTATACCGCACATAATCCTATAAGTTTATTTGTCGTTCGTTATGAAGGTGATGCCTAAACAAGTTTTTTGTTGTCATAATTCTACGATTATTGGAAAATCGCTTGCAAAAGTATATATAATTATTTGCTTTGACAAACAAAATGGCATAAAAATCTTGTTTTGATGGTATTTTTGTTTGGAAACGTGCCTTTCCCCCTTGAGCCATGTGACGTGTGCAGGAGGGAATAATCGAGATGGGGGTTGCAACGTAGGCTTCGCTCCGTGGGGCCAATCCCAAGGTGCAAGGCATAGACAAAAAGAGGGAGCCCGCCTTTCTCAAGGCAAGCCCCCGGGGTTGATAGTATTTGTATGTTTCTCTGAATATATGTCCGGCTTTATAGCCTGGGCTTCACGGCAAAGCCGAACGTAAGGTACATGTGCTGCTCCTTGGGGTTGGCGGTAAGGGCGGCATATACGGGAAGGTCAACCTTGTCCTTGATGTTGAACTCCTTGGTAGCCTTGAGCGTGACATTTGTCACCGCAAACTTGTTGGCATAGCCATAGATACCGCTACATGCGTATGGCACGGCACCGACGGTGGCTGTCCAGTCGCACTTTGCGAGCTTGAACGGTGCGGAAATCTCGAAGTACGAGGAGTAGGCACGCTTTCCGTTTGCCTTGTAGTCGCATCCGGCGAACATGGTGAACCACTGTATGGACAGAGGTCCGAAGTCGTAGCCAACGTTGCCCTCGAACATGTGGTTGGTCTTGCTGTTCTTGTAGATGAAGTACCTGCCTGCCGCAGCATCGTTGCCGCTGCTGAACCAGAAGTCGGTAACGCCAACGTTGAAGCCTCCTGCGCTGTAGCCTACCGTCAAGTCCAATTCCCGCGTATCAGAGGCTGACGTGATGCCCACGCTTCCCCATGCGGTGAGGGACAGCCCCTTCCACGCCAAGCCCAACGTGGGCTGTATGGCCGCACTACCGCAGTCGGTACCACGCCAGATGTACTGGCTGACGAGGTCTGCTCCCAATGTGCCTTCTATCTCACTCTCTGCCTTGGCTGTTCTTGCCATGACTACTGTCAGGGCTGCAATCATATATTTCGTTGTCTTCATAATCAAAATGTACTGTTGAAATTTATAAATCCGTTTGCTTTCTATAGTTAGTTGTAGCAAGCCTCTCCGTGCTCGTAGATGTCGAGACCTTCTTCCTCGATGCGTTTGTCACAACGCAGACCATGTGTATGCTTGATTGCGCTGAACAGGATGAGTCCTGCAACGAATGCAAACACGGCCACCGCACATGCCCCAAGTGCCTGTACCCCTACGCTGCATTCCACTCCGTATGCCTCCGTGTTGCAGAACACTCCGGTCAGGATGGTTCCGAGGATGCCTCCAACGCCATGTACGGAAACGGCACCTACGGGGTCGTCAACCTTGAGGGTCTTGTCGATGAAGCTAACGGAGAAGCACATTACCACCGAGACGATGATGCCTATTAGTGCTGCTGCCCAGATGTCCACGCAGTCGCATCCTGCCGTGATGCCCACAAGTCCTGCCAGTACGCCATTGCACAGCATTGAGAGTGATGGCTTGCCGTCCACTATCCATGTGTATGCAAGGGCTGCAATGCCTCCCGTGGCTGCCGCCATGTTGGTGGTGACGAATACGTGCGACATGCTTACGGCGTTGGCATAGCCCGTGGCTGCGACGGTAGAGCAGGGGTTGAACCCGAACCATCCGAGCCAGAGGCAGAATACGCCAAGGGCGCATAGCGCAAGGTTGTGTCCGGGTATGGCGCGTGACTTGCCGTTCTTGTCATACTTGCCGATGCGTGGGCCAAGGACGATGGCGCCTGCCAGGGCGAGGGCTCCGCCGCAGAGGTGTACCACCGTAGAGCCGGCGAAATCATGGAAGCCGAGTTCCGAGAGCCAGCCGCCGCCCCAGGACCAATGTCCTTCGAATGGGTAGACGAAGGCAGAAATCAGTACGGAATACAATACGTACATGGAGAACTTGGTGCGCTCTGCCATGGCACCTGACACGATAGTCGCCGTGGTGGCGGCGAACACCGTCTGGAAGATGAAGGTACACTCGGCGGGGACGTTGCTGTCAGAGCCGATGAAGCCGAATCCTTCCCATCCGAACAGGGCGTTGCCGGCTCCGTACATGATGCTGAAACCAAGTATCCAGTAAAGCACGCTGCCGAACATGAAGTCCACGAAGTTCTTCATCAATATGTTGGCTGTGTTCTTCGACTGCGTGAGTCCTGCCTCTACCAATGCAAAGCCCGGTTGCATCCAGAAGACGAGCATGGCTCCAAGAAGCACCCACAGCGTGTCCAGTCCGTTCACATAATCCTTTGACTCCTCGACGACGGGAGCCACAATGTCCAAAGTAATCATAACGCGTAGAATCTTGTTTCGTTCTAATAAATAACCTTTTTACCAATCTCTCTCTTTACCTTATTTCTTGTCTCTCAGGACGACGTCGCCGTTCTCGCCCGTACGGATGGACCATACGTCTATCATGTCCGACACGAAGATGCGTCCGTCGCCTACCTCTCCCGTGTGCGCTACCTGCATGATGACCTTCACGGTGGGCTCTACGAACATCTCCCTGCATACGATGGAGATTTTCATCCTCTCTATCACGTCCGTGCTGTACTGTACGCCTCGGTAGACGCGTTCCTGCCGGCTCTGTCCGATGCCGTGTACGGGATGGTACTCAAACCAGTCGATGTTGGAGTTCAGCAAAGCCTCCTTAACCTCCTCAAACTTTGTCTTTCGGATGATTGCTTCAATCTTTTTCATACCTTTACAATTAATAATAATGTCTAACTAATACCATATATGGACTTTTTGTATCAAATGTCAATCATA
>SFXD01000129.1 GCA_004559785.1 bacterium
ACCACCTGACTCATTCCTCCCACCACCTCAGCCACGTAGTCGGGATTGCCATACCTGTAGGACTCTACAACGTCTATCCCACCATCGCAGACCCTTAGGAAGTCGATGTTCCCAGAGTAATATATGGCAGATGCGAACCAAGGCATCGACGGATGCCTAACCATGCAACCTTGGTTGGATAGGAATCGGCAATACCTATCGAAGGATTCCTGACCAGCATTGTATACCTCGACACCATAGTCAAGAACTTTGCTGCTGTCGTCGAACAGCACATAGTGGTACCGATCCTTGTATGTACCCATGCCAAGGAAGGTATGGTCGCCACATGGCAGCAACATAGCCAGCAAACCTTCTTCTATGCCATACTTGCAGACTTCCTCGCAGATGCCTCCCTCGCCAAAGGTGTCTAAGGGATACCTCACCACACGTCCGGTCATGTCGTGGAAGGCGTACATGCATCCATCATGAACGCTTCCATTGCAGCCCAACGGTATCTCCCCATTGCCGTTACCTACCCTGCCCAGTCGCCTAACGTGCCTGCCGGTATGCAGGTCGAACAGGGAATAGCTGTACCCTCCATGGAAATCCAGCACCACAAGCACGGAGTCGTTGCATGACATGCCCTCCACCGACACGAGGTCTCCAGCATCTACAGCGTCAACCCCACCATCGCACATGGTTTCCGTCGGGAACGACTCCTGCAGGGACACATCCTGCCGACACGAAACAAGCATGATGCCCACTGATAGCAAGGCGAACATGGCCGATGCCTGTAGGATTGCCTTGCAGTTGCCGTAAGCCATGTTACCCAGATTGGATGCTGCTGCCACGGCAAGGGTGGCGAGGGCGAATTTCTTTTTCATCTCTTATATTGTCTGTAAATGATTCTTCCAACCGCTTTTTGTTTCAGCATTCCCATTTCTATAATGGGAATAATGGCGCAAAAATATACGGATTCTATAAATGCTCCAAATTTTGTTCGTTCAAAAAGTTCATCTAAATTCATCTGATGCATAAAATTCAGATAATATTCCTACCGTACGCATCACATTTTGCTTAATGGCTAATGACTATTGACCATAGTGACCAAACGACGAGTGGACTTGCACGGCAACGGCACCTGTACGCTATTTTAGTCATTAGTCACGATGGTCATAAGTCATTAACGATTTCTATATTAGCCAAACCAGGCACATACTTTGCCACGCCGGTATATTCTTCGTCTAAAATGCAGTGCCTTTGCTCCCCGTAGTTCACCTTACCCCTTATCGTCTGCACGACCTCCTCGGCAAGTAGGGCGGAAAGGCACGATAATTCACAGCCTAATCTTGCTTGTTTCCGTCCTTTCACCTGATTTGATTTTGAGCACACAAACTCTCACTCGCTCCAGCCACTTTGCTTCCGTAGTTGCTCCTGCACGTCATGCGCAATCTCCTTGCGATCCCACAGGTACAAGTTCGAGCCAATGAAGTATAATATCTGGTTGCCTTCGTCATAGACATCCGGCGCAAACTTGATCTTCCTGGGAAGAGCCACGACACGCAACCGCTGACATTTGTAGAACGTGACCGGGGAGAATTGCCCTTTCCTGCTACTCACCTTCAGCCAGCAACTGCCATCCTCGCGCCTCTCCAGCACATGTCCCTTGCATCTTTCCAACCCCTTCTTGCGTATGGCTTTCCACAGGCTGTCGCCAATGCCATTCTTGGCATAGAAAACGGATTCGCTCTCGGCGGAGGATTCTCTGTCATTCTGTAACTTTATGGTGGTAATAACCTGCAATGGCACATCCAATGTGTGGTTCAAGTAATAGATGGGCTTGTAGGCTATTACTCTGCGTGACCCGTATACACGACCGAAAATGCCACCGTCGCCAAGACTTGACCTTGAACGAATAGGCTTTCCAAGTCTGCTGCTCAAATAATTCAATGACGGAATCCACGTTGAAGACTCATTCGCCTTGTAAGGCTGGATTACCCCAGCAAGCTTCTCCTTGCTCGCATCAAGTTCCATGAAGGGCTCATCGTCACTTGCAAACTTTGCCTTGCGTAGGTCAAGCATGAGCAAGTTGCCTGTACTCCCACCTTTCTCCTCATAGCCTGCCATCTGGCGCAGCACCCGTATGTCAGCAGAGTTCAGCTTGCCCTCTATGGCAAGGTAACTGCAAGTGTCAAGCCTCAGTTCCCCGACCATCTGCTCCAGGGTACCCGTCTTCTTCACCTTCACAATGGTCTGTGCATGGGCAGAAGCGATGCAACATATCGCTGCAGCAAGCATGATAATCTTGATTGACCGTTTCATGATTCAGTTATTATTTGTTTGGTTTTCATGTTTTCGTTGCAAATTTAGAGAAAAGCATCGTCTCCTACAAGAAATTTTTAAGCAAAAAGTTCATCGTTTAGTTAAAGAATGCTAACCATGGACATCCAACTTTGGATGGATTGTGGCGTAGTGTCTGTGCCATGTGCCATTTCCATGTCCTTCACGCTTTTTGTCCCAAAGATACGGCAAATGGAGGAAACTGCCAAACAAAACCACGTGAAATATTTGCTCCATACATCTTTATATAATGCGGCAATGAGCCGTCTCAATCTCACTCAACCTTCCAATCCGATATCGTGCGCCTGTCCGTGTCGAAGTTGATTCCCACCTTCACTATCGGCAAGCCGCAGAGGGTAAACTTCTGTGCAAACGAAGGAGAGTCAAGTTTATTTGAACTATCCTGAGTGTAGCCAGAAGTCATCAAAGATAACTTGGAGGCATAGTCCTTTAGGTCTATCTGCCTCATGGCTGCCTCGGCACTCTTGTTCAGTTTCAACTCAAACAAGTAGAGTGCCTTCCTCGTCTGCATCACCATGTCCACACGCCCAGTGGCCGTATGAACCTCAACGTCCACATAACGTCCCATCAGCGAGAATATTACATATAGCATCTGCTGGTAGTGCCCTTCCGAATTCGCATCATTGCAATAAGGCACTGTCAGCAGGTATTCCTGCAACAGGCGCATCATCCCGTCGATGTCCTCGTAGTAGAGAGAACGATACATGCGTGCAATCGTCGTCATTCCACTCTCCCATCTCGCATGCACGTAGTTTGGCAGCAGGCTCTCCATGAGACCCACGGATATCTCGCAGTTGGGAATGTCCAGCGTATAGAGCCTCGAAAGCTTGTCGTACCCCTTGATGGTGACGTAGTCGCTCTGATATAGCAAGGGAGTTATGGACTCCATACCCTCCGTCGGGGCATCGAAGGCAGAGGTAAGTGCCTCCGTAGATGATATGTCCGACGGCACTACGTCGAACTTGCGCAGCATCTCGATGAGGTACGTGGGCGTTCCTGATGCAAACCAGTAGCTGTCCAGCTGCCTGTCCTGAAAGGCATTCAGCAGGCTGAACGGGTTGAAGATGTCGGGCGAGGGCGAAGTGAAGTGGTAGCCGTCGTACTGCCTTGTCAATCTCTCTATTGTCTCCTCTGCCGTCCATTCGTTGGCATTGCCCATGGACTCAATGTAGCCGGGCATCTGGCTGAGCATCTCCTCCTTGGTGATGCCGCATACGGCGGCATACTCTGGCAGCATGGAGATGTTCTTCAGGTTGTTCAGCTCGCTGAAGATGCTCAGCTGCGAGAACTTGGTGATGCCCGTTAGGAAG
>SFXD01000043.1 GCA_004559785.1 bacterium
AAATTAAGGGCTGTTCTATAAATCCGAGAACCGCAGCCAGCCCTGCAAATTCCCTCTCAGGTCACGATGCCCGCATAACTCCTTCATTAAGGCAAGGAATCTGACATAAAGTATTCTGCAAGAGTCTCATTCGAAATAACAGAACTCCCCTTTATCGTAACATGTTGTTTTTTCATCATCACTTAATTTGCTGATAACACATTTTTTTGTAATTTTGTCGGATGATTTTCATATTTTGCAGCATAATATATAATAATGACTGACAACGTTACTATGCAGGATGGCATTACCCATCACCTTAACAAAATGTACCAGAACTGGTTCCTCGAATATGCCTCGTACGTCATACTGGAACGAGCCGTGCCGCACATAGTGGATGGCTTCAAGCCAGTACAGCGACGCATACTCCACTCCATGAAGCGCATGGATGACGGCAGGTACAACAAGGTAGCCAATATCGTGGGCCACACCATGCAGTTTCACCCACATGGAGATGCAAGCATCAAGGATGCCCTCGTCCAACTGGGACAGAAAGACCTTCTGGTAGACTGCCAGGGCAACTGGGGCAACATCATCACGGGCGACGATGCCGCAGCGGCAAGGTACATCGAGGCAAGGCTCAGCAAGTTTGCACTGGACGTTGTCTTCAATCCCAAGACTACGGAATGGAAACTCTCATACGACGGAAGGAACAAGGAGCCGGTAGCCCTGCCCGTGAAGTTCCCCCTGCTGTTAGCACAGGGAGCAGAGGGCATCGCCGTAGGGCTCAACTGCAAGATACTGCCGCACAACCTCGGGGAGATATGCGATGCGGCGATACAATACCTGCATGGCGAGGAGTTCCAGCTCTACCCCGACTTCCCCACGGGAGGCAGCATCGACGTCAGCAAGTATAACGACGGGCAAAGAGGCGGCAGCGTAAGGGTAAGGGCAAGGATAGAGAAGCGAGACAGCAAGACACTTGCCATCACCCAGATACCATACGGCAAGACTACGGGTACGGCAAGCAAGCCAAGCACCTTCATCGAGAGCATACTGAAGGCGAACGAACGTGGCAAGATCAAGATTCGCAACGTAGAAGACCTCACGTCCGACAAGGCAGAGATACTGATACACCTCACGCCAGGGGCAAGCAGCGACAAGACCATAGACGCCCTGTATGCCTGCACCGACTGCGAGATAAGCATCTCTCCCAACTGCTGCGTGATATCCGACGGCAAGCCTTGCTTCCTGACAGTGAGCGACGTGCTGCGAAACAACGTGGACAACACGCTCGAACTGCTTCGCAAGGAGCGCATGATCCGCAAGGGCGAACTGCTCGAAGCATTGCATTTCGCCTCCCTTGAGCAAATCTTCATCGAGGAGAGGATATACAAGGACAAGCAGTTCGAGAATGCCAAGGACATGGATGCCGCCTGCAAATGGATAGACGAGAGACTCACCCCATGGTACCCAAAGATGGTGAGGGAGGTTACGAAAGACGACATACTGCGGCTGATGGAAATCAAGATGGCACGCATCCTGAAGTTCAACAAGGAGAAGGCAGAGGAAAACATCGCACGCATCAAGGGCGAAATCAAGCAGATAGACAAGGAGCTTGCCAACATGGTGGAAGTCACCTGCGACTGGTTCAGGTTCATCAAGGAGAAGTATAGGGCGCAGCATCCACGACTGACGGAGATTCGCAGTTTCGACACCATCTCGGCTGCCAAGGTGGTGGAGGCAAACGAGAAACTCTACATCAACCGCGAGGAAGGCTTCATCGGCACTGGGCTGAAGAAGGACGAGTTCGTATGCAACTGCTCGGACATCGACGACGTGATACTATTCTACAGGGACGGAACGTACAAGGTGGTGCATATTGCGGACAAGCTCTTCGTAGGCGAGACGGAACGCAGCAAGGCCGAGAAGAAGAAAGCGGAGATAATACACATAGCCATCTTCCGCAAGAGCGACACGCGCACCACATACAACGTCGTCTACCGAAGCGGAAAGGACGGGGCATGTTTCATCAAGAGGTTCAACGTCACGAGCATCACGCGCGACCGCGAATACGACGTGACACAGGGCTTGGCAGGCAGCAGGATACTCTATTTCACAGCCAACCCCAACGGCGAGGCAGAGGTGATAAAGGTTACCCTAAAGCCAAATCCCAAGCTGAACAAGGTGTTCTTCGACAAGGACTTCTCCGAGATTGCCATCAAGGGCAGGCAGAGCATAGGAAACCGACTGACGAAACTGGAGGTGACCAGAATCTCGCTGAAAAGCCACGGAGGAAGCACGCTGGGAGGAAGAAAGGTGTGGTTCGACTACGACGTGAAGAGGCTCAACTATGACGAGCAAGGAACGTACCTGGGCGAGTTCAACAGCGACGACCGCATCCTCATCCTGCTGCCCGGAGGGGAGTTCTACACCACCAACTTCGATACAAACAACCACTACGAGGACACCGTAGTCCGCATAGAGAAATTCGACCCCGACAAGGTATGGACGGCTGTGCTGTTCGACCAAGACCAAAGCGGATTCCTATACCTCAAGCGATTCAGGATGGAGGTCTCCGCCCGACATCAAAACATCATAGGAGAGAATCCCAACAACGAGTTGCTGCTGCTGACAGACACCCCATTCCCCAGACTGCTCGTCACCATGGGAGGCAACGACGAATTCCGCGAGCCTATGGAGGTGGATGCCGAGGAGTTCGTGGGCGTAAAGAGCTTCAGGGCGAAGGGAAAGAGAATCACCACATTGAACATTGCAAAGGTGGAGGAACTGGAGCCCACACGCTTCCCCGACACAGCTCAAGACTCACCGCTCGCCACTCCCGGCTCACCGCTACAGGACGAGACAGATGCAGGCTCTGCCACGAGTCCTGAAGGAGGAGGAAGACGAAGCCAACCGACGAATGAGCAAGAGGAGAGCGGAGCTCGCTCCAGCTATCCCGAGCAAGGAGGAGGAAGACGAAGTCAACCGACGAATGAGCAAGAGGAGAGCGGAGCTCGCTCCAGCTATCCCGAGCAAGGAGGAGGAAGGCGAAGCCAGCAAGACATAGAAGACGAGCTGAATGGACAATTGCACCTATTCGATGACCTATAGGTTAGTCATAATGATAGCCCTGCTGCTACCCAACGCCATGTGGGCACAGGAGGGAAGGGAGGGAGCCACGTTCCTCCTCTTCGGCTTTGGCGGCAGCAACCAGATGGACACCTACCTTTCGCCCATGGAATACGATGGGTGGCAGGCATCCGTATTGACGGGCAGGGAGCGAATGACCCGGATGGCTGGCGGCAGAATCTCGTTCCAAAGCATGATGCAGGCAGCGGCTACCAGGACAGAGAACCCTGCGCGGACGGCTGAGATGTGGGGCGGAAGGATAGCATACGACGCTGCCTGGCACTGGAACTGGACACCTGCCAAGGGACTCCGGCTAAAGGCCGGCGCACAGGTAGGCACCGACCTGGGGTTTCTCTACAACAACCGCAACGGCAACAATCCCGCACAAGGCAGGGTCAGTGCCGACATTGCAGCATCGGTGGCTGCGGCATACGCATTCCGCATAAGGCGTTTCCCTCTCGCCCTGAGATACCAGGCCGACGTGCCATTGCTGGGCTGCATGTTCTCGCCACAGTACGGACAGAGCTACTATGAACTGTATATCGGCAACCGCGACCACAACGTGTGCTTCGCCCACCCAGGCAACGCCTTCTCGATAAGGAGCCTGCTTATGATGGACCTCGTATTCAGCAGGACCACAATGCGCCTGGGCTATCTGTGCGACGTGAGGCAGAGCAACGTCAACGGCATCAGCACCCACGATTTCAGCCATTCGTTCATGCTGGGCTATGTCAGGTATTTCAAGGTGCTGAAACGAAAGGAAAGAAAGGAGGACAACGGTCTATGAGAAACGTGTTTGCATTCATCCTCGGAGCCTTTTTCCTTTCACTCGCCTTTGGATGCCAGCAAGGTGAGGACTCTTACGACGACACGCCCGAGACGAACCTCAACGCCCTGTGGGAAATAATCGACCAGCACTATTGCTTCGTGACCTACAAGGAAACGGAGCTGGGTTTCAAGTGGAGCGACATAAGGCAGAAATACCTGGCGCAGCTGAACCCACAGATGTCGAAGGCGCAGCTCTTTGAGGTGCTGTGCAACATGCTCGCGGAACTAAGGGACGGGCACGTCAACCTCTTTGCAAGCATCGACATGGGCAGGAACTGGAGCTGGAAGTACGACTATCCCCTCAACTTCGACCAAGAGGTGCGTGACGCTTACCTCGGCAAGGACTACCACATTGCAGGAGGGCTGGAATACAGGATACTGGAAGACAATGTAGCATACGTAGTATACGAGAGTTTCTCCAACGCCACGGGCGACGGCAATCTCGACGACATGCTCTATACCTTGCGCCTGTGCGACGGAATGATACTCGACATCAGGAGCAACCCCGGAGGGGACCTTACCAATGCAGAGCATCTCTGCAGGAGATTCACCAACCAGAAGACTCTCGTTGGCTACACTTCGCACAAGACAGGTAAGGGACACGATGACTTTTCCACCCCAATGGCGGAGTACATCGAGCCAAGCAAGGGCATCAGGTGGCAAAAGCCTTGCGTAGTGCTGACAAACCGCTCGTGCTTCAGCGCAGCCAATACTTTCGTCCGCAACATGAGCCAGTTCCCCCTCGTCACCATCATGGGCGACCAGACTGGCGGAGGCTCGGGAATGCCGTTCAGCAGCGAGATACCTATAGGATGGAGCGTAAGGTTCAGTGCATGCCCAAGCTTCGATGCCGAGATGCAGCACATCGAGTTTGGAATAGCCCCCGACATCTACTGCCCACTCGACACAGAGGCGGCAAAGGCAGGCGTCGACACCATGATAGAAGGGGCGCGCACATTCATAAAGGAACGTTTTCGTTAAGCCAGATGAGCAGAGCCAAGTTTACTTGAGCTATGCCATGGCGAGAAAAGGTCGGATTTATCCAACAATGACGGAAGGCACCTCCGGTTAGTCAGGCAGGCAGCACTGGGGGAGAGGAAGAACGCTGGCAACGGGATATTTCTGCAGGAGCAGGTTTGCAAAATTTATCATGAAGAAGAATATTTGTTGGCATAGTTTTGCAAGTAATGATATTTATCGCTACTTTTGCAGAAAATATTAACTTAATTTGAAACAAATATTTACCAAAATGAACCACAAACGACACACACTCGCCATTGCATTGATGCTTGCCACGATGCTGGCATCAACCCTGGCACAGGCAGCAGAAAGGCATCTCATCAGACTGGATTCGAAGGAACTACATGGAGGTCCCGTCGACTGGAGCATGATGAAGTCCTCTGACACCCATGCCACAGGCACGGAGATTTCGTCGGTCGGCTTCGACTGCAAGACGTGGGCACGGGCTGCCGTTCCGGCAACGGTGCTGACAAACCTCGTAAGGCAAGGCGTGTACCCCGAACCCTACTTTGGGCAAAACAACAAACTTAGCAACAACCTCATTCCCGACCTTGCAAATGCGGGCAGGGAATTCTACACGTATTGGTTCCGAACGGAGTTCGACGTACCAAGCGAATACAAGGGCAGGCGCATCTGGCTGGAGCCCGAGGGAATAAACTACAGGGCCGAAGTCTGGGTGAACGGACACCTCATCGGCAACATGTCAGGTATGTTCAACAGCCAAAGCTACGACATCACCGACAGGGTCAAGGCCGGGGAGAAGGCAGCACTTGCCATACGCGTATATCCTGTTGACGTGCCAGGCACCAGCATGCCCAAGAACTGGGGCGCAGCCGGAGAGTGGCACAACGGTGGCGACGGATGGATTGGACAGAACGTCACCCAACTCATGACCGTGGGATGGGACTTCACCTTCGAGGATGGAGTACGCGACCGCAATACGGGAATATGGCGCAGCGTGAGGCTGTATTCCACGGGCAACGTCCAGCTACGTCACCCCATGGTGAAGTCTGCGCTGAGCCATCCCAACTACGACAAGGCCGCACTAACGGCAAGCGTCGAGGTGTTCAACCCAAACACCAAGACCTTCGAGTGCATCGTAAGGGGAAGGATTCCAGAGGCAAACATCACCTTAGAGAAGAAGGTGAAGCTCATCAGAGGTGAGCACCAGACCATAACCTTCACCCCGGAGGACTTCCCGCAACTCAACATCAACAACCCACGCCTTTGGTGGCCAAAGAACAAGGGAGAGCAGAACATGTACACCCTGCAGCTGACACTGACCAACCTATCCAACCAATTGTCGGACAGCATACAGACACGCTTCGGCATCCGCGAGGTGGTGGCAAGCCGCGAGACCCCGGACAAGTCGAAGATGCTTGTCGTAAACGGACGAAAGATGTTCGTGCGTGGCAGCAACTGGATTCCAGAGGCTATGCTCCGCACCGACGACTCTCGCATGGAGACCGAACTTGCCTACACCGACCAGAGTGGCATCAACCTGCTACGCCTATGGGGCGGCGGCATTGCAGAGAGCGACAGGTTCTACGAGCTGTGCGACGAATATGGCATCATGGTATGGCAGGAATTCTGGATGACAGGCGACACGCGCCACCCGATGGACGAAGCCCTGTACCTGGCCAATGTGGAGAGCACGGTGAAGCGTATACGCAACCATCCGAGCATCGTCATCTACGTAAGCAGCAACGAGAGCACCTGCGTCACGGGAGCCGAACAACTCATCAACAGCCTCGACGGCACACGCCCCTACCAGATGCAGTCGGAATGCGACGGCGTACACGACGGCAGCCCATACAAGCAGGTCAACCCAATGAGGCACTACGAGAACACGGCTTCAGACAGGGGCAGCCGCGTAGACGGGTTCAACCCAGAATACGGAGCCCCCACCCTGCCCATCGTCGAGAGCCTCCGCGAGATTATGCCCGAGGAGGACCTATGGCCTATCAACAAGGCAACCTGGGATTACATGGACGGCAATGGATTCCACCTGATGTCGACGCTGTATACCGAGATGACGGACAAGTACGGCAAATCGTCAAACATCGAGGAGTTCGCACGCAGAGGCCAGATGGTGGGTGCCGTCAACAGCAAGAGCATCTGGGAGGTCTGGAACGAGAACAAGTTAGGGTATGGCGACAGATGGTGCTCGGGCCTGCTCTTCTGGTACCACAACTGTCCCAACTGGCAGGTATGCGCCCGCATGTGGGACTGGATGCTTGAGCCAACGGCATCCCTCTACCATACGATGCACGCCCTGGAGCCGATACACGTGCAGTACGACTATCTCACCAACACCGTGTCCGTATACAACGACTACCTGCAGCCGCTTAGCGGGGTCAAGGTAACGGCCAAGGTGTACGACATGGGCAGCAAGTTGCTCGACACCTTCTCTGCCAAGACGGACGTCCCTGCCGACGGCGTTGCCAACGACATCGTCCAGGTACGTTTCTCCGAAGGAATCTCGCAGGTACATTTCATCGCCCTGACGGCGACTGACAGCCAAGGCAAGGTGCTTTCACGCAACATATACTGGCGTTCGACAGACAAATACGAGGGCAAGGCCACGGTAACGGGTCCATGCACGTCAGGGTTCGAGCCTCTCGCCGAGATGCCCGCAGCCAAGCCCGGCGTAAAGGTGAAGCAGCTTGCTGACAGCGACGGGATGCACCAATGGGAAGTCAGCATACGCAACAGCGGCAAGCGAATAGCATTCTTCTGCCAACTCTTGCTCACGGACAGCGAGGGCAAGGCCGTGCACAGGACACGCTACTCCGACAACTTCATAACCCTGCTGCCAGGGGAGAGCCAGACCATCAAAGTAAGCACGCCCGTCAACGGCGAGGGAAAGACATATACGTTCAGGTTCGCAGAGAACATGCAGCCACAGCGGAGCGTAGGGAAATAAAAGCACAGCGGAGACATTGACCAACAGAACAACTATAAATTATTACTATTCACCCATAACGACAAGAATATGCGTTGCCAAGAGAAATTCCAAGAGATCTACAAGCGTGACCCCGAGGCACTTGCCTTCTGCCCCTACAGGGTATGCCCCATCGGAGCACATTCCGACGGGAACCTGGGCAAGATAACGGGGCTTGCCATCGACAAGGGCATACACATTGCCTACAGCCCAAAGCTGAACGGCGTAGTGGAGCTATGCTCGATGCAGTTTGACAAACGCGCACAGTTCCATGTGCGTGACGTGCCAAGGCACAAGTGCGACGACTGGGCCGACTACCTGCGCGGTGCGACCATGAAGCTGGGGGAGAAATATCCCCTGACGTATGGCATGAGTGGCGTAATAGAAGGAAGCCTTCCCATCGGGGGGCTCTCCTCCTCGGCTGCCGTGGCACTCGTATACCTCAAGGCCCTGTGCCACATCAACCTAATCCACCCCGACCCACAGGAACTGATACGCATTTCCGTCCTGGCAGAGAACGAATACGTAGGCGTAAACAGCGGGAAGCTCGACCAGAGCTGCGAGGTGTACTCACGCAAGGGACACCTACTGTACCTTGACACCCTCGACGACCAATACGAGTTGATACCGACGAGTCCGGACATGAAGCCGTATGAGATAGCCATCTTCTTCAGCGGAGTGGAAAGGACGCTGGCAGGAAGCAAGTTCAACATGAGGGTCGACGAGTCGCGCTCGGCTGCATACGCCCTCATGGCATACTCTGGGATGGAGTACGGCAAGTTCCGCGAGGCCAACCTAAGATACGTCCCACGCGAGGTATACGAGCAATACAAGGACCGCCTGCCCGTCAACTGGATGAAGCGTGCCGAGCACTGGTATACAGAGTTCGACCGCGTGGTGCGCGGCGCAGAGGCATGGAGGAGAGGCGACATCGAGGAGTACGGCAGGCTAAGCACCGAGAGCGGATGGAGCAGCATCAACAACTGGGAGACGGGCTCCCCCGAGCTAAAGACCCTGTACGACATCATGACCCATACGGACGGCATCTATGGCGGACGTTTCTCCGGGGCGGGCTTCAAGGGATGTTGCATGGCACTGATAGACCCCTCCTTCAAGGAGAGCATCAAGCGGAAAGTCACCGAGGAATACATCAAGGCATTCCCCCTGCTCAAGGACAAGTTCAGCATACATATCTGTTCCAGTGCCGACGGAGTGATGCAGCTCGACGAGTAACGGGAATGCAAGGTATAACATTATTTTATAGACAGACATGAAATGTATTATACTGGCGGCAGGGTACGCCACGCGACTATACCCTCTTACCGAGAACTTCCCCAAGCCCTTGCTGAAGGTCGGCGACAAGGCAATACTCGACTGGCTCATCGACGACATCGACGGTAGCCGCGAGGTGGACGAATACGTGGTAATCAGCAACCACAAGTTTGCCCCACACTTCAACGAATGGGCGAGTACACGAAGCCAGAAGGTTACCATAGTGGACGACGGCACGGATTCCAACGAGACCCGCTTAGGTGCCGTACGCGACATACAGTATGCCATCGACACCCTCGGCCTGGACGACGACATGCTAGTCATTGCAGGCGACAACCTTCTCGACTTCAGCCTACAGTCCTTCGTACGCTATGCACGTGAGAAAGGCACGTCCTGCATCATGCGCTTCTACGAGAAAGACACCGAGCGTCTGCTGAAATGCGGAGTAGTCACCGTAGACGAAGGCGACCGTGTCCTGCGAATGACCGAGAAGTCGCCTACGCCCGAGACCCACTGGTGCTGTCCACCTTTCTATTATTATACGCGCGAGGATGCCCGTCTCGTAGCCAAGGGCATAGAATCAGGCTGCGGCACCGATGCCCCCGGCAGCTATATCGCCTGGCTATGCACTCAGGTCACGGTACATGCCATGGAGATGCCCGGACGCAGGTACGACATAGGCAACCTCCAGAGCTACAGGCAGGTGCAGCAGGAGTACACGGGCATCAACGCCAAGCAGGAATAGGGAACGGGAGATATGAAACTCAGTATAGACAAACGTATCGTCAAGGCTGGCAGCGTAATCGAGGTGCAATGGGACAACTCCGGAGGTGCCAACCAGGAACTCGTAGTGCATACCGGCAACCGCGAGAGCGTCCTGCCGGTGACGATGTCGGGCAGCAAGAGGCTCCGCATGAAGGGAGGACACCTCCTCTGCTGGATAGGCCTCCGCACCCAAGAGTATGGCAGGGTGCGTACCCTGAGACGCTATTTCCTTGTCTATGGGAAAGGCGAGACTACGGACAGGTTCGAGTACGTGGGCACCAACCCCTCGGACAGCAGGCTGGAACAGGCAAAGTCTGCCATGCGTAGATGGTGGAATGCCTATACGCCAGAGAAGCAACGCCTCCTCAAAATCCTCGGCATCATCCTTGCCTACGAGTTTGTCCTACCCCGCAACCCAGGATTGGCGAGCATCGTGCTTACCATCCTGGTCTTCTATATTTTCTGGCAGGTAATCAAGCGATAACGGCAGATACATATTTATCATCATTTATCAGGAACATGAAGATCGTAGTTTTGGATGGCTATGCAGCCAACCCCGGAGACCTGAGCTGGGAAGGGCTCGAGAGTCTCGGAGAACTCGTCGTATATGACAGAACCGCCCCGGAAGAGTTGTTAGGCAGGGCTGCGGGAGCGGAGATACTGCTCACGAACAAGGTGCTGATAACGGAAGGCATCCTGAATGCCCTGCCCGCCCTCAGATACATAGGCGTAACGGCCACGGGCTACAACGTAGTGGACGTGGATGCCGCCCATAAGCGTGGCGTTGTCGTCACCAACATCCCTGCCTACAGCACCATGTCCGTGGCGCAGATGGTGATGGCGCACCTGCTGAACATCACCAACCACATCGACTTGCACGCACGCTCCGTAAGGGATGGGGAATGGGAAGGATGCAGCGACTTCTGCTACTGGAAGGAACCCGTTACGGAATTGGACGGGCTTACCTTCGGCATAGTCGGGCTGGGGCATACGGGCATGGCAACGGCACGGATGGCACAGGCAATGGGGATGAAGGTCGTAGCCGTCAGTAGCAAGGATGCCGCAAGCCTACGCGCCCTTGGCATTGCCAAGTCGGAGAGTTACGAAGAGCTGTTCTCGTCGTCGGACGTGTTAAGCCTGCATTGCCCACTTACCCCGGAGACACACCACATAGTAGATGCCCGGAGGCTGTCGCTGATGAAACCCTCGGCAATACTAATCAATACGGGACGCGGACCTCTCGTCGACGAGCAAGCCCTGGCTGAAGCACTAAACGAGGGACGCATCCATGCGGCAGGGGTAGACGTACTGGAGGAAGAGCCGCCACGGCACGGCAGCCCACTGATAGGCGCACGCAACTGCTACATTACGCCACACATAGCATGGGCGTCGCAGGCTGCAAGGAAGCGTCTGCTGGACATCGCCGCAGCCAACGTTCAGGCCTTTCTGTCGGGTGAGCCTGCAAACGTGGTATAGAGTTGCCTGTACAGAGGGTGGGCACACAGCACCTCTGGGTTTCCTATCATTATGAGATGCTCCTGCGCCCTGGTCATCGCCACGTTCAGCCGCCTGTCTATCAAGGCTCCGTTCTCCACGAACGACCCACTCGTGAGGAATTTCAACTGATAGCGACGTTGCACGGTGAAGCCATATATGATGTACTTGCGCTGGCTGCCCTGGTAGCGTTCCACCGTATCTACCGAGATGTCGCCGAGCAAGGGTATTCCCTTCCTGGCTATGGCAAGGCGCACGGCAGCTATCTGGTTGCGATAAGGGACGATGACTCCTATGGTGGCACGTGGGTCAAAGCCTGCTCCTTCCACTTCATAGATGGCGCATGCCAGGTCGGCTATCATTCCTGCCTCCTCCAGGTTCACCTTGTCCGAAGGGCTGTCCTTGGGCATGGGGCTTGGGAGGAAAAGCACTCGTCTCGTCAGCATGAGCCGTGCCAGGTGTCCCGCATGTGCCACCTGCTGCGGAAGCATTGCCACCTGATGCGGCAGGGGAACCACGTCGAGCTTGCCGCCGTAGAACATCCTGTCGGGGAAGTCCGCTATGTCCCTGTGCATGCGTCCCTGCCTGTGCAGCATGTAGGTGACGGACGGGTCTTCGGAGTATCGTGACAGCAATCGTTCGAAGAGCGAGAGCCGGCAGTCGGTCAGCCCTATCTCACGCAGCAAGGGGTCGTTTACTACCGACTCGTCCTCACGCTGCCCCACCACGGCTGGCAGTTGCTTGTGGTCGCCTATCATGACGAACCTCCCTATGGCTGGCATGTCTCCATGCATAGCACTGAAAAGGGCTATCAGGTGTGGTTCCAGTATCTGCGAGGCTTCGTCTATGATGGCCAGCGAGAACTGCTTCTTACGGAACAGGGCAAGGCTGCCGTTCATGGCAGTCACGGTGCCTACGAATACCCTTGCCGACATCACCATCGCCTCCAGTTCGTCTTTCCCTCGCAGGGTCTTCACCCTCTCCTCCAGCAGATGTGGCTTGTACTTTGAGGGGCAAGCCAGGGCATTGCCAATGCGTATGTAGTCGACCCTGTCCTCCAGCTTGCCACATATCTCGTCCACCGCCCTGTTGGTGTAGGCCAGTACCAGGACGTTGGCAGAGCGGTGCCTCAGTTCCTCCTCCAGGGTGTATAGCATGCCGAACGAGGTCTTGCCCGTCCCTGGCGGACCTATGACAAGGAACAGTTCCCTTGCCTGTAGTGCCCTGCGTGCCAGGGTGTTGAAGTCTCCGTATTCTCCCAAGGGTTCGAGGGTCGTGTCCACATAGGGATGCCTTTGGGCAAGGAAGAGCGACTTGCGCTCCTCCGGAGCTGACAGGAAGGAGTGTATCCCCTTAATCAGCATGGTGGAGGACGATTCGTAGAAGTCATGCTCCACGGCCCATGGCCTGTCCGCATGTCGAAGGAAGACGTATGCGTCTATCTGCGACTTGCGCAGCGAGAGCGTCATGGTGTCGGAGGCAATAGCCATCACGCTACACCTGAAGACCATGCTCTTCGTCGCATCGGGCACGGAATCCCTCGGATAGGAGTACAATATC
This sequence comes from bacterium, assembly GCA_004559785.1. Taxonomy (GTDB): domain Bacteria; phylum Bacteroidota; class Bacteroidia; order Bacteroidales; family Bacteroidaceae; genus Physcousia. The sequence continues at coordinate 12,995 of SFXD01000043.1, forward strand.
ACGATGTCTCCCGGGCGGAAGTTGGACGTCTCCCGGTCGACATCCTCCCCGAAGCTTAGCGTGACGGAATCCACCCTGCCCTCCTCTCCCTGTGTGGGGGAAGCCAGTTGCAGGTTGCAGAAGATGTTGCCGGCAGCCAGCTTGTCCTGTAGGCTGTCGAGCCAGATGCTGGCAAAGCCACTGTTCTCCTTCGTCTTGTTACCCAGCTTTGCCAGGACATGCTCCTTGCTTACGAATGCGAGCATCCTGAAGTAGTAGGCCTGTTCGAGGGGCGTGGCATTGCGTACGCTGTCGAGCAGGGCGGCAATCTGAGGCAGCTTGTATTGCTTCCATAGCAGGCTCTGGCTATTGTTCTTGTTTAGGGTCTGCGGCGTGATTCGCCCGAGGATGTCATAGCCTCCCTCGGCCAGTCGCAGCTGATGCCACACCAGCTGGTTCCTCAGGCGTATCGAGTGCATGAGCAGTTCGGGTGCCGCACCGAGTCCCTGCAAGGGGTTGGGATACTTGGAATAGAGCAGGAACGCCTGCATCTCACGGTTGTTCCTCTCGTACTGCTCCCTGTAGTTGTACCTCAGCACCGCCATGTATAGCAGCAACTGTGCGTAGTGCGTGCGCCTTATCTTGGGAACGTCCTTCTCGGGGTCGCCCGGCACAAACTCGCCGTTGCCCGATTTCTGCTCGATGACGAGGCGATGGTCCAGTTGCAGGAAGTCCATTCGTCCCTGCAATCCCAGCATCTGCGAGAGGAAGGACGGCTCCACCATCACCTTCTTGGGGTCGAACGTGCTGACCGTACGTGGCAGGTCTTCCCGGATTGCCATGCGTATGTGCCTCTGCTGCGCCATGGCTTTTTCATGGAACTCTCTGCTGAGTGGAGTTGTCAGTACGGACAGCGGATTGCGGCGGAAGAACTCCGTGACCGTCTCTTGGTAGGAATGCAGGGCTTTGTCTCCACGCCTGTAGGCGTCGCCTTCCTCGTCCAGCATCTGACTTGCAAGGTTACCCAGCAGTATTGCCTCTGTCTGGGGTGCAGGCTCCAGCTGGCGCAGGAGGTATACGAGCGGAGAATCCCCGTAGTCCTCCATGCATGCCGCCACCTGCGATATGTCCACCAGGTAGTCGGGCTCGTAGATTATCAGGTCGGCATACACCAGTCCGTCCCTCATCACCGGATGCACGAGGTTTAGCTGGGTTCCTTCCGACAGCAGGGGGTGCAGGTGCGACCAATTATCGGACTTGGTAGCCTCTTCCGGCACATAGCACAACCTGACCTCCTTGGCTCCGTCATTCTCCGTGATACCCGTCACGTACCTTTCGTCCCACCCCTTCACGATCATCCGGATGCAGTCTCCCATTGCCCTGCCTCTCCGTCGTCTCCTTGCCTCCGCAGGGAAACGTAGCCGGACGGAAGCGGGTATTGGGGCATGGTATATGAGGCTGATGAACATTGCCATTGCCTTGAGGTCTTCCAAGCATGTTTCCTCGTCTGCAAGGTGCTCGGCTGCCGTCGTGCCGTGTCCGGAGAGGCGTACTCTCATGTCGTTCACGCTCCGTATCAGCCTACGGCCGGCATGCCCCTCATGCAGAAGGTAGTCGGTCTTTGCGAATGCTCCTACCATGGTTACCCTCCCCATCGATGTATTCTCGCTCAGGATGTGCGAATACAGCGTGCCCATCCGCCTGTAGTATGCAGCGGTGTCCGGCAACAGCGATGCCGCATGCAGCAAGTCAGCATACAACTCCCCTGCTCTCTCGTGGCTATATGCCCCTGTGCCGTCTCCTTCCCGTACTACCTTTCCTTCTTCCTCCATATCAGGTGCAAAGGTACGAATAAGCGAGGGAAATACCAAATGCTTTTGAGTATTTCCGAGCGTGAGTACCTTCGACGAATAGTCAAAGGTACGAATAAGCGAGGGAAATACCAAATGCTTTTGAGTATTTCCAAGCGGGAGTACCTTCGAGCGAAGCTCAACTCCCTACCACCGCCATGGAGATGGACATGCCAGAAGTCTCGGCCGAATGCAAGGAAAGCGAATGTACTTGCAGTGAAAAATGTTTACATGTCGTGACGCAGCCCAAACTCCATTCCCTAAAGGGTACGATTTCCCTCGGGAGGGAATTATTTTTTTCACGTGAGGGAAATATTTTTTCCTCGGGAGGGAAAAATCCACGCCACGTATGGCAGCTTGAAAAGCCCCCAGGGAGCATTCCTCCTTTCGGTAAACATTCTTTACAGTGGCATTCTATAGGTTAGCTCCAAGCCGATTATTACCCGATTCAACTTACGCAAATGCATATCATTTGCAAAACTCTTGCGTTACACCATCAATGGCAATGGAATGCAAACAGCGAATATTGGATTAGTGGCACGAATTAAGGATGGAGTTTGGCGCATGCGCTTCGCCGTTTTTGCATCATTATTGGAACATTCTTCCCTCATTCACACTTTTTTCACTGCAAAAGGAATTTGTTTGGATAAAAAACCGTACCTTTGTATCATTGACTTGACGAGTAAAGGTTTCTATATGGAAGTAATAAAGACAGCGATAGACGGAGTGGTGGTCATCAGTCCCAAGGTATTCAGGGATGAGAGGGGATACTTCTTCGAGAGTTTCTCCCAGAGAGAATTCGATGCGAAGGTACGTCCCGTGCGTTTCGTACAGGACAACGAGAGCATGAGCACCTATGGCGTGATGCGAGGGCTGCACTTCCAGCGTATGCCTTATACGCAGAGCAAGCTCGTGCGTTGCGTAAAGGGAGCAGTACTCGACGTGGCAGTAGACATTCGCAAGGGTTCGCCCACGTACGGAAGGCACGTCTCATGCCTCCTGACCGGCCTCGACGAGGAAGGCGCGCGGATACTTGAGGGGTATAATGAAAGGCTCAAGGCGCAAGGCTCAAAGCCAATTGCCCAAGGCCTCCAGTTCTTTGTCCCGAGAGGATTCGCACATGGGTTTGCCGTACTTTCGGAGACTGCCGTATTCCAATACAAGTGCGACAACTTCTATGCCCCACAGGCAGAAGGAGGCATCTCCATCCAGGACGACAGCCTTGGCATCGAATGGACGATACCCACCGACCGGGCCATACTGAGCGTGAAGGACACACAGCACAAATGCCTTCGCGACTTCGATTCGCCTTTTTCCATCGGCATGGACCTTTACCCCGAATGCCAACTACAATAAGAACAAGACCGAAAGAGATATGAACATACTCGTTACAGGAGCAAACGGCCAGTTGGGCAACGAGATGAGGATAGTAGCCTCACTGCCCAGCGTAAGGCAGGCAGGGATGAAATTCACCTTCACGGATGTGTGCCAAGCCTCCGAAGAGGCAAGGACCATGCTCGCCAGGATGGCAGGCACCGGTGTCGACACCTCCACCTCCATCCTCGACATTACCAACGAAGAGGCAGTATGCAGGTTCGTGGCAGGGCACTCCATAGATGCCTGCGTCAACTGTGCCGCCTACACCAATGTAGACAAGGCAGAGGATGACAGGGAACTTTGCGAGTTGCTGAACTCCACCGCGCCTCTCAACCTGGCTAAGGCAATGAGGTCTGTAGGCGGTTGGCTCGTACACATCTCCACCGACTATGTCTTCGGAGGCGACCCATACAACACGCCCTGCAGGGAGGAACAGAAGGGCACTCCCACCGGGGTGTACGGAGAGACCAAGTTGCATGGAGAGCAAAATATAATGGCGGCAATGAGCGATGAGCAACGAGCGATGAGCGATGAGCAACGAGCAATGAGAGATGAGCAACGAGCATTGAGAGATGAGCAACGAGCAATGAGCGATGAGAGGTCAGCTCCCGGCTCACGGCAGGGAGGCTACGTCATCCTGCGTACCGCATGGCTGTACAGCGAGTTTGGCAGGAACTTCGTCAAGACCATGCTCGACCTGACCTCCACGAGGGCGCAACTCAAGGTTGTCTTCGACCAATGCGGCACTCCGACGTACGCCCTCGACCTTGCCAAGGCTATCGTCCGCATCTTAGAGGCTGTCAGCTCCAATGGACACGGCATGCAGCCTTCGGCATATAGCGGCATCTACCACTACTCCAACGAGGGTGTCACCAGTTGGTACGACTTTACGAGGACGATACAATCCATCTCGCTCGAACAGGGTGGGGCCAGCAAGGCGGATTCGCACGTCTGCGACATACAGCCATGCCACAGCAACGAGTTCCCCTCCAAGGTGATACGACCCGCATACAGCGTACTGGACAAGACCAAGGTGAAGCAGACCTTCCATCTCGACATTCCCTATTGGGTGGACTCACTAAGGGAATGCCTGCACAACATTAGGTACTAACCACTAAAAGATAGAAGCACATGAAAGGTATTGTATTGGCAGGAGGCAGCGGCACACGCCTCTACCCCATCACGAAAGGCATCAGCAAGCAGCTCATGCCCATATACGACAAGCCGATGGTGTACTACCCCATCAGCGTGTTGATGCTCGCAGGCATCAGAGAAATCCTCATAATATCCACTCCGTACGACCTCCCTGCCTTCCGCAGGCTGCTGGGGGACGGCAGCGACTATGGGGTGGAGTTCTCGTATGCCGAGCAGCCAAGTCCCGACGGGCTGGCGCAGGCGTTCACCATAGGCAGGGACTTCATCGGCAGGGATAGCGTATGCCTCGTCCTTGGCGACAACATCTTCCAGGGCAATGGCTTCACGGCTATGCTTCGTGAGGCAGTGCGCACCGCCGAGGAAGAGGGGAAGGCAACGGTCTTCGGCTACTGGGTCAGCGACCCCGAGCGTTATGGCGTGGCGGAGTTCGACCGTGAGGGCAACTGCCTCAGCATAGAGGAGAAACCTGCAAAGCCAAAGAGCAACTATGCGGTAGTGGGACTCTACTTCTATCCAAACAAGGTGGTGGATGTAGCATCCAGCATCAGGCCCTCTGCAAGGGGCGAATACGAGATAACCACCGTCAACCAGCAGTTCCTCCAGGACGGAGAACTGATGGTGCAGACCCTGGGGAGGGGTTTCGCTTGGTTGGATACAGGGACGCACGACTCTCTGAGCGAGGCTTCGACCTATATCGAGGTGCTTGAGAAACGTCAAGGCCTGAAGGTCGCCTGCCTTGAAGGCATCGCCTATCGTCAAGGCTGGATTACGGAAGGACGTTTGCGCGAATTGGCGCAGCCGATGCTGAAGAACCAGTACGGGCAATACCTTCTCAAAGTAATAGACGAAGTCAAGGAAACAGGAAAAGCAAATTTGGAGTAAATAGACAGACCCTCTAAATCTCCCTGTTTAGGGAGACTTTCAGGGAGACTTACCTGGCAGGATGGGAAGGCAACCGAGCGAGCAGCGAGGGGAGATACCAAGACCTTCTTGGGCTATCCCGAGTCGTGAGAGAGGAAGCCGAAGGCAACCGAGCGAGCAGCGAGGGGAGATACCAAGACCTTCTTGGGCTATCCCGAGTCGTGAGAGAGGAAGCCGAAG
>SFXD01000044.1 GCA_004559785.1 bacterium
ACTTGTATGCATGTGGCAGGACATTATGCTGCACCAGCAATGTATATTGACTGCATTGGCGATAAGGTTAATAACCTTGTCTGGTACGAAGATATCTTACTATTTCCTTTGACATTATATCCTTGCTTCTTCCAAGTTGGTTGATATCCGTCGAGCTTACGTTACTTGCCTCGCTCGGGGATATATGCTTATTCTACTTTAGCAACTAATATCTCATTGTTGTCAAAGGTGAAATGATTGCCTAAGATGGCTGCTGATAGACGGTCTTTCATGAGGTATGACCCTATGGTAGACGGAATGGTTGTCGGATTGTCTGGTGGGTCGGATTGTCTTGGGTGTCCTGGGGGATTCTGGATTGCCCAGGGTTTGGGGGATTGATCGTAAGGATTGTCTGGGGTATTCAGGGTATGAGTATTGCAAAATGGAAAGTGGGATGCAACGCTATCGTTACATCCCACTCCCAATTCAATCTCCCATGTGTGGGGGCTTTATCTTGCCAAGATGGTCTTGGTAACCCCGTTGGGATATGTCACAATGTTGATGCCCTTTTGCAGGCGGCTGTGCAATTGTCCGTCTGTGGTGTGGATTATGCAGCCTTCCATACTGTCGGTGGTCTTGATGTCTGCGATGCCAGTTTCCATGTCAAGGCATACGGTAGATGTTGTCTGGTCGGTCTTGAAGGTGTTGCCGTCGCAGTCGGTGATGACGATGTTCTTCATCACTACGGTATAACCGCCGTCGGGCGTGTCGCCGATAGCTCTGAGCGTTACTTTGCATACCTCTCCGTCGTTGCCCTCGAAGGGGATGCTCTTCGTGGAACTGCATAGAACCCTGATGGAACCGTCTTCCTGTAGTGCGGTTGCGAAGAAGTTCGTATAGCGTGGCGTGGTACGCTCGGTGCTCAGTTCTATCTGGTATATTCCGTTCTCGTCCACAGGCACCTCGAACCCTTCAGGAATCTCCAGGTCGAACTGGAATCCTGGCGAACTGATGTTGTTCTTCATCTTTACCGACAATACGGCGGAGCCGTCCAACCTTACTTCCGAGTCGGGAGCGTATATCACGTTCTCCATGTCTGAAACGTCCGTTGCTCGCCTTGCGGCGTTGGCCTTAGGTCTGGCGGCAGCCGGTGCAGTGCCGCTCATGATGATTTTCACTACGGCAGCCAGGTCTCCCACGTCTATCGAGCCATCGCCGTTGGCGTCGGCGGCAGACTTGACGAAGTTGTCTTGCTCCTTGCCCATGATTTTGTTGGCTATGCTGGTATAGTCGCCGATGTTGACGAAGCCGTCTCCGTTGGCATCGCCCAGTTTGGTCTTCTCTATGGTAAGTGTGGTGCGTATGCACGACACGCTGTGTGTCTTGCCGTTGGCATCCGAGAGAACGATGTTGCGTATCACGAGTGGATGCTCACCCTCTGCCAGGTCGTTGGGCAGTATGAGGTTGATGGTAGCCACCTCGCCACTCTTGCCGCTGAACGGAGAGTTGCTTGACGAGCCGCACAATATGCGGATTGATCCATCGGGCTGCGTACCTGTCTCGAAGAGGTTGGTCTTGTTGTATGTGGTACGTTCTGTGCTCAGGTCTATCTGGTGTATTCCGTAGGCATCCGTAGGCACTGTGGTTCCCTCCGGAGCATAGAAGTCGCACTGGAAACCAACAATCTCGATGGCGTTGTCCATCATCAGCGAGAGGCTGGTGGTTGTCCCGGAGAGGGCTGTGGCAGGCTCTACGTAGAGCACGTTGTCGAAGCGTTCGAGGTCGGTGTCCTCCTCGTCGAATATCTCCTCCTCGATGGTGCCGAAGTCCTTCCAAACGTTGGCATCTGCGTATGCGTCCCTGTAGCCTGTGGGGACAATCAGCGTGCAGAGGTCGAGCCTTACGCCATCGAATATTCCTCCGTAGATGTAGCATGAAGGAGGATTCTTGCCAAGGCACTTCACTGTCTCCAGCCTTTCGCATCCTTGGAAAGCGTAGTAGCCAACTTCCGTTACCGAACTACCGATGGCAACTTCCTTCAGCCTGCTGCAGTTTTTAAAGATTCCATTACCCATTTTCTTCACCGAACTTGGTATGGTGAAGGATGTCAGCTGCTCGCATCCTTGGAACGCATAGTCATCTATGAAGGTAATGGAATTTGGCAGTTTCGCGGTCTTCAGGTTGCTGCATCCTGCGAAAGTCATGTATGGCACCTTCAGTATGGTGCTTGGCAGGGTGACGGAACTGAGCCCAGTACAATTGACGAAGGTGTATTCGTTGAGTTCGTATACCGTTTCTGGTATGACGAGGTTGGTCACTTCCGTTCCGTTTATGTACAGGTGGTGCGCATAGTAAAGGGGGGTTGAGTTGTCGCTATAAAAATTAATTTGGCACCATGCCTCGATGCTTGGAACCTCCACGCTTGTCAGAGCGGTGCATCCGCTGAAGGCGGAGCCTCCTATAGTCTTCAATGAGTTGCCCAGACTAACCTTCGTTACCGATGTGCAACCGCTGAATGCGCTGCCGCCTATGGTGGTCACGCTGTTGGGTATGCTGAGCGTCTTCAGGCTGCTGCAACCGCTGAATGCGTTGTCGCCTATGGTGGTCACGCTGTTGGGTATGCTTAGCGTCTTCAGGCTGCCACAACCGCTGAATGCGTAGCCGCCTATGGAGGTAATGCTGTTGGGTATTTCCACGGAAACGAGTCCGCTGCAATCTCGGAAGGCATCAGAATTGATTGATGTCAAGCCGCCAGGCAAGGCGACGGATGCCAGGGCTGTGCAACTTCTGAAGGCATTGTTGCCTATGCTCGTAATGCTGTTTGCCATGGTCAGCGTCTTCATTCCCGTACAACCGTAGAAGGCGTTGCCTTCGATGACCTCCACCCCGTTGGGGATGTCCAAGGAGGCAAGTGCCGTGCAGCCTTCGAATGCGCTGTAGCCAATCTCCTTCACCGAAGGGTCAAACTTGACGGACTTCAACCACTTGAATCCCCGGAAGGCATAGTTCTCAATGCGTGTGATGCCTTGCGGTATGGTCATGTCCGTCACTTCCTTCGAACCAACATAGAGGTGAGCGCCTCGTGCGAGAGGGTTGCTGTCCGCATTGGTGAACTTGATTCTTGCCCAAGTATCAATGCTTGGCACGACAACCCTGGAGGGGTTTGTGCCGTTGAATACGGATTCGTAGAACTGTTCTACCTGCCCCTGTAAGGTAATCTGTTCCAGTATGCTGCAATAGGCAAAGGCATCGCGCCCCACAATTTCCACGGCAGCGGGTAGGGTGATGCTCTCCAGCCTGCTGCAAGACTGGAATGCGCTTGCTCCGATTTCCCTTACGTCAGAGGGGATGGTTATCGAAGCCAACTGACTGCAACCGTTGAACAAACTGTTGTCAATCAGTGTGATGGCATTGGAGAGGGAGGCGAACTCCATCTTCTGGCAATTCTCGAATGCGCTCTCTCCGATGGATGTCACGGAGTTTGGAATTGTCATCGACGTAATGGACTTGCAGTTCATGAATGCGTTCGGGCCAATCCTGACCACGGTCCCGGGTATGCTGACCGAAGTCACCTTCGAGCAGTCGCGGAATGCGCTTGCTCCGATTTCCGTCACGCTATATTTCTGCCCGTCGTATGTCACTTCCGAGGGGATGGTGATCTTGCCCTCGTACTCGTCGCTTTTCTCGTTGTAGGTGGCTCCGCTGAAGGTGACCCTCACGGTGCTCCCATCTCCGTTCAGGGAATAGTAGATGCCGTTGTCGACGAACATGTGTGCTAATGCACTACCAGGCAATGCTGCCAGCGCAAGCATTGCGATGATTTGCCTGATGTAATTGATTTGTTTCATAAAAAAGCTGTTTTTATTGGTGTTATTGTTCCTTATTAAGTAAATCCATGTGCAAATGTAGGAAATAATACGCATTCCTGCAAATTTTCTTGAAGAATAAAATGCTTTCTATGTAATTGGGGGGGGGTACTACCGTTTTCGAGCAAAGCGGAGCTCCATTTTCGAGGTGATTGTTGCGTTGCATGCGGTTATCTCATTCCAGATTCTTCAGAGCCTGGAAGATGAGGATGTCCGATGGGTATGTAATCTTGAAGTTCGTCATGTCCCCCTGTGCTATGTGCAGTGGTGGTATGCCCACTTCGTTGGCGATGGTGAACAGCGATTGCGAGTGCTCGATATGCTGTGCCTTTATGGAGTCCGCAATCTTTCGGATTGTACTGAGGTGGAAGGTATGTGGGGTCTGTGCCCTGAACAAGCCCTCGCGTGGCATGAAGCCCTCGGAAGTGCGGCCGTCCTTGCTAACGATGAAAGCCTCGTGGCTACCTATGGCAGTGATGGCGTTGCCATGCGTCAGGCAGACGGCAATGTTCCGGCTGATGATGTCCTGCGAGACGAGGGGTCTCACTGCATCGTGCACCAGCAGGATGTCCTCGGGGTCGTAGTCCCGGGCAAGTATGTCGTTAATGCCGTTGCAGATAGTGCAGAAGGCAGTCTCGCCTCCTATGATGGTGTCCCTGAACTTGTCTATTCCCCCTTTCAGAGCCTCGTCCCTTACGGTCACCTCCCACTCGTGAGAGCAAGCCACATAAATGTCGTGTATGAGGTGGTGCCTCTGGAATGCCCTCATGGTATGCAGCAGGATACTCTCGCCGTCCACCTCAAGGTATTGCTTGGGTCGGTTCGTAGCCATCCTCGACGACTTTCCTGCTGCCAGCAGCAGTGCTATGTGTCTGTTTGTCCTCATAGGTATGTGTCCAGTTCGTTTGTGTATTTGGCGCAGAACGCCTCGTGTGTGCGTGTCATGCGGTATCGGAGCAGTTCGAGCACAGTGGCTTCGAACACGAAGTATATCCAAGGCATTCCTGCCAGCAGGCTTGCGTACAGCACTGCCACGCGGGTGTCGAAGGTCAGGATGTTGGTGACGGGCATCAGTGGAAGGCTGTCGCGGCGGAAGTCCTGCCTCAGTCTCTCGGGCAAGTCGCCTGCCCATCTTTCCTGTATGGCGGAGTATAGGCGTTGGAAACAAGGAGTCAGCCTCTCCTGTCCGCGTGTGTATCTGATGTAGAAGAACAGATACAGTTTGTGGAACCACTGCTTGCTGCACCAAGCCATCGATGCGTATTCGGCAGAGAGTTGCTGGCTCGTGTCCAGTTCCGACTTCCCCTTGCCGAGCAGGAAGAGCAGGTGTATGTTGCGATAGTAGTCGGCTATGGCGCACTGTCGGCTATGGCATCTTAGCCCTGCCCATGCGGCAAGCACCCAGATGGCAGGTCCCCACTGGTCGGTTAGTCGCAGTGTGATGGCAAGGTAAATGCAGAAGAACCACACGTCGCCGGCAAACCCGTCGAGGATTCTCCCTATCAGCGTCTTCTGTCCCGTCATGCGAGCCAGTTGCCCGTCGGCGCAGTCGTACCAGTTTGCCCATGTCAGCAGCAGGATGCCGAGCAGGGTGAGCCGGATGTCCTCGCTGTAGAAGCACCACCCGCTGGCAGCCCCTATGACGATGCTCATCAGCGTGACAGCAATGGGGTGTACGTGCAGTGCCTTGAAGAACAATGCCCACAGGTAGCCTGGAGTCCTGGTGAAGTACAACTCGAACCGTCCCTCGGTATCTTGGCTCTTGAGCGTGGCTCTCACCTTGTCTGTAATTCTGTCCATATTGGGTGCAAAGATACAAAAAATAATTGAGTTATGTCAAATAAATCGCATTTCAGTGTCATTATGAACAAACCATCCGTCCCTTTGCTTGCATAATCAGCGGCAAAGCAGTACCTTTGTAGCCAGAATGATGAATGTCGCACCGCCGACCTCATATAAATAATATAAGGTATAACAATTAACAAAGAGAGTCCCTATGAAATTATCCAATCACACAGAGGGTTTCGCAGGCTACATGTGGAAGCGCGAGATCAACGTACGAGACTTTATCCAGCACAACTATACCCCATACGAGGGTGACGGTTCATTCCTGACTGGTCCGACGGAGAAGACCAAGAAGATATGGGAGAAACTGTCCGAGATGTTCGTTACCGAGCGTGAGAAGGGCGTGTATGACGCAGAGACCAGCAAGCCGCAGTCTCTTGACACCTACGGGGCAGGCTACATCGACAAGGAGAACGAGGTTATAGTGGGCCTGCAGACCGATGCCCCACTCAAGCGCGGCATCTTCCCCAAGGGAGGTATCCGCATGGTGGAGACAGCCCTCAAGGCTTACGGGTACGAGCTCGACCCTATGACGAAGGAGATATACACCAAGTATCGCAAGACCCACAACGAGGGAGTCTTCTCGGCATACAACAAGGACATACGCAATGCGCGCCATGCCCACATCATCACAGGCCTGCCCGACGCATACGGACGTGGCAGGATCATAGGCGACTATCGTCGTGTGGCACTATATGGCGTGGACAACCTGATAGAGGAGAGGAAGCGTTTCCTCGACCGTCTCGACATACAGGAGATGACAGAGGAGTGCATCCGCCGCCGTGAGGAGACCACCGAGCAGATAAATGCCCTGAAGGCCTTCGTCAAGATGTGCGCCAACTACGGATTCGACGTAACTCGTCCGGCACAGAATGCCCGCGAGGCTGTGCAGTGGGTCTACTTCGCATACCTCGGTGCCGTCAAGGACCAGGACGGTGCCGCCATGTCCATAGGCCGTGTCAGCACGTTCCTCGACATCTTCATCGAGAAGGACATTCGCGAGGGCAAGCTCACCGAGCAGGAGGCGCAGGAACTGATAGACCAGATGGTAATCAAGCTCCGCATCGTGCGTTTCCTCCGCACTCCTGAGTACAACGACCTATTCTCCGGCGACCCCGTTTGGGTGACAGAGTCACTTGGCGGTATGGGTGTAGACGGACGTACCTTGGTAACCAAGACCTGCTTCCGTATGCTGCAGACGTTGGAGAACCTGGGTCCCGCACCCGAGCCAAATCTCACCGTGCTGTGGGCTCAGAAGCTGCCAGAGGCATGGAAGCAGTTCTGTGCCAAGATGTCCATCAAGACCTCTGCCATACAGTATGAGAACGACGACCTCATGCGTCCCGACTATGGAGACGACTACGGCATAGCATGCTGCGTCAGCCCCATGAAGATTGGCAAGCAGATGCAGTTCTTCGGAGCACGTGCCAATCTTGCCAAGTGCCTGCTGTATGCCATCAACGGCGGTCGCGACGAGATAAGCGGCGAGCAGATAGGTCCCGACTTCGCTCCCATCACGAGCGAGTACCTGGATTACGACGAGGTGATGTATAAGTTCGAGAACATGATGCGCTGGCTTGCAAAGACCTATGTCAATGCCCTGAAGATAATCCACTACATGCACGACAAGTACGACTACGAGGCATACCAGATGTCCCTCATCGACGGCGACGTGATACGTACCCGTGCAACCGGCATAGCAGGGTTGAGCATCGTGACCGACTCTCTGGCTGCCATCAAGTATGGCAAGGTCCGCGTCATACGTGACGATAGGGGCATTGCAACGGGCTTCGAGCAGCTTGGCGAGTACACGCCGTTTGGCAACAACTATGACAAGACCGACCAGCTGGCCCTGATGATAACGGAGAAGTTCATGGAGTTCCTCCGCCAGCATGAGACCTACCGCAACGGCATACCAACACAGTCCCTGCTCACCATCACCTCAAATGTGGTATATGGCAAGAATACGGGTGCCACTCCGGACGGACGTGCCAAGGGCGTACCCTTTGCCCCAGGAGCCAACCCTATGAACGGGCGCGACGTGAAGGGTGCAGTAGCAGCATTGTCTTCGGTAGCCAAGTTGCCGTTCCACCACAGCCACGATGGCATATCCTATACCTTTGCCATCAGCCCCGCAACGCTCGGCAAGGAGGACGACACACAGATAGACAACCTCGTAGGACTGATGGACGGATACTTCACCCCGGACGGAGGACACCACCTGAACGTCAATGTCTTCGACCGCGACCTGCTCGTAGATGCAATGGAGCATCCCGAGAAATATCCGCAGCTAACCATACGTGTCAGCGGATATGCCGTAAACTTCGTGAAACTGACAAGGGAGCAGCAGCTCGACGTACTCTCGCGTACGATCAACCACTCCCTGTAATACACATACACCGACATGACAGGACGCATTCATTCCGTTGAATCGTTCGGCACCGTAGACGGCCCTGGGATTAGGTTTGTAGCCTTTCTCCAGGGCTGCCCTATGAGATGCCAGTTCTGCCACAATCCCGACACATGGGACCTTCACGCCCCAGTGCAGTACGAGTGGACAGCCCGCCAGTTGCTTGACGAGGCTCTGAGATACAAGTCCTTCATACGTAAGGGAGGCGTTACGCTGACAGGTGGCGAGCCATTGATGCAGGCAGCCTTTGCCGCAGAGTATTTTGACCTATGCCACGCTGAAGGCCTTCATACGGCACTCGACACCAGCGGCATCATCTTTGGCAACGCCGCAACGCTTGCGCCTGCACCCGACGTGGCACGTACGCTGGAGCATACCGACCTCGTAATGCTCGACATAAAGACCGTGGACGACACGATGCACAGGTCGTATACGGGTCAGGACAGAACCCAGTGCCAGGCCTTCCTCGACTACCTTCAGCAAACGGGCAAGCCTACTTGGATACGGCACGTGGTAGTGCCGGGCATGACAGACTCGTGCGAGCAACTCACCGCCGTGGCAAGGCACATAGCCCAATACAGCGTGGTGGAGAGGGTGGAACTGCTACCTTACCATACTATGGGCATTTACAAATACTCACAGTTGGGACTTGCATATCCACTGGAAGGCACTGAGCCGTTAGGCAAGGAGGACATAGATAGGGCGCGTGCCATATTCCGCGACATTCTGAGGTGCAAGGTGCAATAAAGATGAAAAAAAGAAGCGTGATGCTTTGCCCTTTGAACAAATCTTGGTAACTTTGTGCTGAAATACATCATGATTATGCAAAAACATATCTTCACATTTCTCATGCTAAGTGCGGTCCTTTCCTTAGGCGGACAATGCCAGGCACAGGTCATTTACAAGAACAAGGCTTACCAGGTGAAGGGTAATTCCGTAATTCAGGGTAAGTTTGCCGGCAAGGCTCTTGATGCAAAGACGGTAGTAAGCAACTACGAACCCATACCCCCTCGCATGGAGGTATGGAACGACCTTAACCCCAAGGAAATAGACAGGCGCAAGTGGACCCTGTCGAAGGACGTCAGCCATCTGCCACACTACCAGAGCGACAACGTACTCGACAATGCCCTCTACAACATGGCACTGGAGGAGAGCGTGCTTGCCATCGAACCGGACAGTACCTTCCGTACGGGCATAGCGTGGGGTGGAGTGTGGACGCGGGATGTCAGTTACAGCATCATCCATTCCCTGGCTCAGTTGCACCCTGAGGTTGCCATGAAGAGCCTTAGGGCAAAGGTCACGCGCAACAACCGCATAGTGCAGGACACCGGTACGGGTGGGGCTTGGCCATGCAGCACCGACCGCACTATCTGGGCAGTGGCTGCATGGGAGGTGTACAAGGTGACGGGCGACCGCAAATGGCTCGACTACATATATCCCATCATCAGCAACACCATCATGGACGACCTTGTGGTGGCATACGACAAGTCGAACTGCCTCATGAGGGGCGAGACCAGTTATATGGACTGGCGCGAGCAGGAATATCCTCAATGGATGGAGCCTGCCGACATATACAGTAGCGAGGCTACCGTCAACAATGCCGTTCACTACATGGCAGTCAAGGCGCTGGCGGACATCTGCGGCGAGAAAGGGCTTGATGACGAAAAGGCTTGGTGGAACAGCCATGCCGAAGAACTCAAGTCTGGCATCAACGAAAGGCTCTGGCTGAGTGACAAGGGTTACTATGCCATCTACCTATACGGCAGGCGCTATCCCATACTGAGCAAGCAGTGCGATGCCATGGGCAATGCCCTCTGCGTGCTCTCTGGCGTGGCAGATGAGGCTCGGGCGCGTACCGTCTCATCGCATGTAGTAAGCGAACCCTTCGGTACCCCGTGCATCTATCCCAACCTCAAAGACCAATACCCCTACCACAACGATGCCACATGGCCCTTCGTGCAGGGATACTGGATGCGAGCCTGTGCAGCCGCCGGCAACGAGGCAGGTGTCCTTCACAGCATAGGCGCATTATACAGGGGTGCTGCCCTGTGGCTGAGCAACGAGGAGAACTATGAGATTTCAACTGGTGACTACCAACAGACCAAGCTCAACTCGCCGCGCCAGTTGTGGAGCGTAGCCGCTCAGGCTGCAATAGTCCCCCACATATATTTTGGCATTACCTACGAGGCAGACAAGATGACCTTCCGTCCCTTTGTGCCCAAGCCACTCAAGGGCAACCGCCGACTTTCCAATTTCCGCTATCGCAATGCCACGCTCGACATCAGCATTCACGGGTATGGTAATATGATAAAGGAATTCCTGCTTGACGGAACAAGGTCGGATGCCTTCATAGACGGTTCCCTAAAGGGTACTCATACCATAGACATAACCTTGTCGGACAATAGTATGGAGAAGATGGACTTCACCATGCTCGACAATGCTTATCTGCCAGTCACTCCCACCGTCAAGAGGGAAGACCGAATCCTGACATGGGACCAGACCGAAGGCAGTGCTTCATATCAGGTGCTTTGCAATGGGCAGGTTGTCAGTCGTACAAAGGAGAGGTCTTACGTCATGACCGAGAACGGAGAATATGCCGTCAGGGGTGTGGCGGAAGATGGTACTGAGGGATACATAAGCGAACCAATAGACTATTACGACCCCATCGTGATAGCAGCCAAGGACTTTGGCGATCCCGACGGCAACTACCTTGACCTCACCCGCAACAAGAACATCTGCGTTACCATACCTGTCGACATTCAGGAGGAAGGAGATTACAGCGTCGACTGGAGGTACAGCAACGGAGCCGGACCCGTCAACACCGCCAACAAGTGCGCAACGAGGCTCATGAGGGTGGGACGCAAGGTGGCTGCTGTGGTGTTCCCTCAGCGTGGCAGTGACGAGTGGGAGAACTGGGGCTATTCCAACAAGCACACCGTTCACCTGACGGCTGGCAGGCATATCGTGACGCTGTCCTTTACGGACAGGACCGAGAACATGAACCTTGACTTCAACTGTGCCCACCTTGATTGTCTACGTCTGACAAGGCTCACCGACAAGCCGTCGCATCCTCTGAGTGATGTTGAAAACAATTAGCATGTGAGATTAAGCAACCGATATTTTGTGATGTTATGGATAGATGGAGAGTTGTTAAGGTCGTAGTCTCTATGTTGCTTCCCCTGTTGTCAACATCCTGCATCAGGAACGGCCAAGGAGAGGTTGCCGCAGAGGACTCCCTCGTAATAACATCCGTCGCAACGCTTGAGAGGGATACTCCAAGCGTCCTTGTCCGTGAAGTCACTGCCCTTGAAGAATCTCTGTCCTCTGGCGACAAGGAAGAGGCAAAGCGTTCGCTAAAGTCCGTGCATGCTCAGTTGGAGCAGATAGAGGCAAGTCTGGCTGAGCCTCAGGTGGTACGCAAGCCTGTTGACAGTATCGCTGCCAGGCAGGTCATGTCACCTGCTGACAGCTTACCGGTTCAGGATTGATCCCACACGTCATAATTTCCGCGGAATCACAAGAGTTCTATTATGCCATCGAACTCATATTATTATCATCACTTAATTCACAAGGGCATTGTCCATCCATTCCTCATGACGATAATCAGCCATTGTTGCTCTTAGACATCTGCCACCTATTTATTTAGCTATTTCACATTTTTATGATGGATTTTCGTCCGTAAGTGTCTGTCGGTTTGTCAGCAAAAATACAAATATGGCTTACATTTTGATAAATGCAGACCTCCAAAATAACGCAATAAATGTAACCGACCTCTGACTCGCTTGCAAATACGCGATTTTCTGAACCTGTAAAAAAGGCACTTTTAGGGGCAAAAAGAGCCTTTTTGACGACCTCTGATTCTATGGTCGGACGCTATTAGTTCTACAGTCGGACGTCATTGGGTCTATACTCGTCCGTCCTTACCACCTATGGTCGTCCGACCATAGGGTGCTTGGTCGTCCGACCATAGAATCTATGAATGGAATTGAGCGAGATTGAACGAAATATTCAGTGAGAAATTGCACAAAACAGGCAAAGTGTGCACTCTAGATTGAGTCAAGAAATGGTCAAAAACCAACTATCATTATGATGCAATAAACATCTTTCTTGATAGCAAATTGTATTTGAAGATGGTGATTAAAACTACAAAACTATGAGTGGGGTACAGCAACCATATCATCTATAGGGACAGCAGCGGTTTGGAATGTGACACGGTGCTTCATCGCCGTAACGGCACCTATGCCTTGCTTGAGGTAAAGATTGGTGGTGAGGAGCGCATTAATGAGGGAGCCGCCAATATGCTGGCTCTTGCAAATGTCATAGACCAAAGCAAGATGCCCTTGCCATCCTTTATGGCTGTAATCACGGCAGTAGGGCAATACGCATACCAAAGGAAGGATGGGGTGTATGTGTTGCCTATCGGCTGTCTGAAGGATTAGTCCTAAACCATATACCTTTCCTTGCACCCTTACTCCCAGTTCAGACTCGATGGGAAAAAACTTTACAATTGCTGCGAATAGGCGATGAGGAGGCATTGAGGACTCATTGAGGAGGCATTGAGGAGGCTCAAAAGAATCCGAAATCTTGACATTGCCATTAAAAGAAGCCCCCACATCCTATTGAAGGAAATCCGTGGCAAAAGCTGCCTCCTAACATCAAGGAGTGACAGGCACGAGAGGCTGCCTCTCGTCACCCGTCCACCTGTGCAGGATGAGGGTGGTGGATTCCCTGCCGTCCTTGCGCTGCGGACTCGAGACGTAGAACAGCCCGTTGCCCACGGACGTTATGCCCGTGCTGCCCAGTGGGAAATGCCATCCCCTTGTACCGATGGACTCGTCGACCTCTCCCAATGGCAAGAGTTGTAGGAAACTGCCCAGTGGGCGCGTGGAATGGTCAAGTGCGTAGAGGCTGAAATTCTTCCTGCCGCGCTTCTTGCCGCGATAGACAGCTGCCAGCATCATGTCGTTGGCAGGGTCGTAGCATAGGTTCTGTATGCCCCATTCCGTTGTGCCGGTATGTACGAAGTATTTGCCCGTAGGATGCTTTGGTCCATTGTCGTGTAGGTTCTGGGGAGAGAGTGGTGTCTCGTATCTCTTCCACTTGCCAATGTCGTAGCAGAGGATTACCTGCATGTCGTTGTCCACTCGCAGGGTGTCACCGTAGATACCGTAAGCCACGTATAGCATGTTGCGCCCGTCCTTCTTGCCCCATTTCGGGGCAAAGGCAAGTCCGTCAATTCCCGAGCAGCCGTACCTGTGGGGCAGGCGTGACCCGTCGGGAGAGGGAGCCATGGCTTGGTAGTCGTCGACAGCCTCGCGGATGTATACCGTGGTCATAACGCCCGAGGCGCTGGCATCCATGTCCATGGAAGTGATGCGCTCCACGTCGAAGATGGCAACGTAGAAACCCGTGCGGCTGTCGTTGCTACTGCCCGTGCCTTGCATTATGCCCCGGCCTATGTCATCGTGCTTGTATTCGAGCGAGGCGTAGAGCCTGCCGTCGTCCGGGTTCAACGATATGCAGCCAAGGTGGCCGGTAATGCCCTTGACGGAACCGAGTTGCCTGCCGTCCATCCCGACCTTGACGAGGCTCGTGGTGAATGACATGTAGAAGCATCCATGTATGCTGTCGTAGGCTATGCCTTGGCAATGGAATCCGTCCTGCCATCCGCTGAACACCATGTGGGGAAGGTGTGGCGTGGATTGTGGAATGCGTGTCTTTGCGGCAACCATGCAAGTGGAGGAGAGGCATGTAATGGCTGCTGTCAGGAGCGTGAGTGTGAAATTGCGTTTCATGTTCGTGCTACTTGGTTTTCTCTGCCTTTTGTCCCCTTGCGAATTGGCTTCCGCCTTCCTCTGTCGCGACTCGGCATAGCTCAAACAGGTTTGGCTCTGCGCTCGCTGCTCCATCGGTTGCATCGGGTTGAGGCGGTCTTGATTGTTAACTGGCACAAATTTATTCATTTTTTATAAATAATATTCCAAAAGGTTTGCTTTATTAAACGAAAACATTTAATTTTGCTTGGATTTTGACACGATGTTACACAATCTTAATTCTATAATATGGCAGAAAACACAGAAAAGATGGAAAAGACAAACTTCTTTGCCGTAGACTTGGGAGCCACCAGTGGACGCACCATACTGGGCAGCATCCATGAAGGTAGGCTGGTGCAGCGTGAACTGACCCGGTTCCCTAACCGTATCATACAGGCACGTGGACATTTCTATTGGGACATCTATGCCCTGTACGACGAAATAGTGCGCGGACTGAAGAAGGTGGCCGACGAGGGAGAGCATATCTCCAGCATAGGCATAGATACCTGGGGAGTGGACATAGTCTGCGTGGGCAAGGACGGAGGGCTCTTGCGTAACCCTTATTCCTACCGCGACCCACATACCGAGGGCGTGATGGACGACTATTTCCGGCATGTTCCCAAGGACGAGGTGTACCAGAGGACGGGAATCCAGTTCATGAACTTTAACACCCTCTTCCAGTTGTACGCCATGCACAGGGACGGAGACTCCGCCCTGCAGGCGGCAGACAAGATACTCTTCGTGCCTGATGCCTTGACCTACTTGCTGACAGGAGAGAAGGTTTGCGAATACACCATATTGAGTACGGGGCAATTGATGAACCCCAATACCGGACGCATAGATCAGAGGTTGCTGGCTCCCATGGGGCTGGACGAGAGCCGCTTCGGGAGATACGTCAACCCAGGAGATGTGGTGGGCACATTGTCCGAGGAGGTGCAGAGGATGACTGGGCTCGGACCAGTGCCGGTTGTGGCGGTGGCTGGACATGATACAGGTTCTGCCGTGGCAGCCGTTCCCGCTCTCGACCCCAACTACGCTTATCTTAGTTGTGGGACATGGAGCCTACTCGGCATTGAGACAAAGGATGCCATTGTGAACGAGAAGAGTTATGCCTACAACTTCACAAACGAGGGTGGAATAGAGGGAACGACACGCTTCCTGAAGAATATCTGCGGAATGTGGCTTCTGGAAAGGTGCAGGCAAGAGTGGACTGATGCTCCGGCAGACGTGAACCGTATTAACGACGATGCAATGCTTGCAGAGCCCTTCCGCAGCATGATAGACCCCGACGACCCACGCTTTGCCAATCCCACCAGCATGGTAGAGGCAATACGTGAATACTGCATCGAGACAGGACAGCCCGTGCCGCAGGACTACAGGCAGACGGCAAGGTGCATCTTCGAGAGCCTCGCCCTCAGATACAGGCAGGTGCTGGGATACCTCAGGGAGCTGGCGGCATTCCCAATAGAAAGGTTGCACGTAATCGGCGGAGGCACATACAATAGGCATCTGATGCAGATGACGGCGGACAGCTTAGGAATTCCTGTAGTGACAGGACCAGTGGAGGGAACTGCCATTGGCAATATCATGATGCAAGCCAAGGCGGTTGGGCTTGTAGACAACATAAGGGACATGAGGGCCGTCGTGGCGGATAGTATAGAACTCGGCACATACCTGCCACAGGACAACGGCGCATGGGATAGTGCCTACGAGAGATTCCTGGAGGTACAGCTTAGGGCTTCCAAGGCATAGACAGACGGCACGCACAGATGCGATACCACATTCCCACATTCCCGGTATGTCGGCATCATGCGTCAGGCAACACATTAAGGTAACGGCAAATACAGAAAACAAACAATAGATTAATCTTATTCATTAAACAACATTATGAAGGAAACATTGGTAAGACAAGCTTATGAGGTGGCAAAACAGCGATATGCTGAGTATGGAGTTGATACGGAATCCGTACTTCGACAGTTGCAGGACTTCCACCTGAGTCTGCATTGTTGGCAGGCAGACGACGTGCATGGATTCGAGGTACAGGCCGGAGCCATGAGCGGAGGAATACAGAGTACGGGCGACTTCCCTGGTGCAGCACGTAACATAGACGAACTAAGGCAGGACATCCTTAAGGCAAAGAGCCTGATACCAGGCAACCATAGGCTTAACCTGCATGAGATTTACGGTGACTTTCAGGGCAAGGTGGTAGATCGCGACGAAGTCACGGTGGAGTATTTCCAGAGCTGGATAGAGTGGGCAAGGGAGAACGACACTAAGCTCGACTTCAACAGCAGCAGCTTCTCACACCCCAAGAGCGGCAGCCTTTCCCTTGCCAATCCCGATGAGGGAATACGCGGATTCTGGGTGGAACATACGAAAAGGTGCCGCGAGATTGCCAACGCCATGGGTGAGGCGCAGGGCGACCCATGCATCATGAACCTCTGGGTACATGATGGATGCAAGGACCAGAGCGTCAACCACATGCTCTACCGGCACCTCCTCAAGGAGTCGCTCGACGAGATCTTCGCCAAGGAACAGCCCATGATGAAGGACTGCATCGAAGGCAAGGTGTTCGGCATAGGACTGGAGAGCTTCACCGTGGGCAGCCACGATTTCTACACCGCATACGCAGCCAAGAACAACAAGATTGTCACCATAGACACCGGACACTACCATCCCACGGAGGTTCCCGGGGACAAGGTGAGCGCATTGCTCGAGTTCATTCCCGAATTGATGCTGCACGTGAGCCGCCCGATACGATGGGACAGCGACCACGTGACCATCATGGACGACCCTACGCAGGATCTCTTCTTAGAAATAGTAAGGGCAGGGGCTCTCGACAGGGTACACTATGGACTCGACTTCTTCGATGGCAGCATAAACCGTATCGGAGCCTACGTCATTGGTTCGCGCAGTGCACAGAAGTGCATGCTTAGGGCTTTGCTCGAACCGAGGGAACTCATCTCGCGCGCAGAGCTGGCAGGGGAAGGATATAAGGTGCTTGCACTCATCGAGGAGCAGAAGGCCATGCCTTGGCAGGCTGTATACGATGAATTCTGCCTACGCAACGACGTACCGGTGGGCGTGGATTTCACCAAGGAGATTGATGCCTACGAGGCGGAAGTCACCAGCAAGAGGTAAAGTGGAAGAAGATGCAGTTGGACGCACGCCCCATACTTGCCCGGTCGGGCATGGGGCGATGCCCCGCCTAATGAACATAGTTTGACAAGGACAATTAATCAAGCACATATATTTGTATGGAGATAGTAATAGGACTTCTGATAATAGCTGCTGGCGCATTCTGCCAGTCGAGCAGCTACGTTCCAATCAACAAGGTCAAGTCTTGGAGCTGGGAGAGTTTCTGGATCGTGCAGGGCACGTTTGCTTGGCTCGTGCTACCCCTGATTGGTGCCCAGTTGGCGGTTCCCGAGGGACATGGGCTTTTCGAACTAATCTGCATGAGTCCCAAGGATGCTGCAATGACTATGATGTATGGTGCCCTGTGGGGCGTTGGAGGATTGACGTTCGGACTTAGCATGAGATACTTGGGAGTTGCATTGGGGCAGAGCATCGCTCTGGGAACCTGCGCCGGATTGGGTACGATACTGGCTCCCGTCTTCACTGGACGCATGTCAGAACTAACTACCAGCGTCGTGATTGGAGTCATCGTTACCTTGGTGGGAATAGCCGTCATAGGTGTGGCAGGAAGCATGAAGAGCAGCCTGCTTAGCGAGGAAGAGAAAAGGGAAGCCGTCAAGGACTTCAATTTCGGCAAGGGCATTACCGTTGCGCTCCTGGCAGGGTTCATGAGCGCATGCTTCAACATCGGACTGGCTGCCGGAAGCGAGTTGCGATTCGAAGGGGTGAACGAGATGTATGCCACCCTGCCTGCCACCTTCCTCGTCACTCTCGGAGGCTTCTGCACCAATGCCGTCTATTGCTTCTATCAGAACAGCAAGAACAATACATGGTCCGACTATGGCAAGCGTAACGTGTGGGGCAACAACCTTCTTTTCTGCCTGCTGGCAGGAGCCTTGTGGTACAGCCAGTTCTTCGGACTGAGTCTCGGAAAGGGATTCCTCACTTCGAGTCCTTCCCTCACGACATACGCATTCTGCATATTGATGGCTCTGAACGTGACATTCAGCAATCTATGGGGCATAATACTCAAGGAATGGAAGGGATGTAAGCCAAGCACCATAGCCGTCTTGGTTCTTGGGCTTGCAGTTCTCATACTGAGTTCGTTCTTGCCTGAACTGATTTAAGGGATGTTCTATAAATTCGAGAATCGCAGCCAGTCCTGCAAATTTCATTTCCGGTCACTATGCAGAGCCTTCACGCCATCTTCGTGGTTTTAATTCAGTTACGATGCCCGCATCGCTCCTTCATTAAAGCCATGAATCTGACATAAAGTATTCTGCAAGTGTCTCGGTCGAATTTATAGAACA
>SFXD01000130.1 GCA_004559785.1 bacterium
GACGAGGAACTGGACAAGCGCATCACGAACCCGCAGATTGAAGGCAATGTTCTGCTGATGGATATTGACCGCGTTCCCCGCATTGTCAACCTGCCGCAGACTGTGATAGAAGCCTATAACGAAGGAGCGCTGACGCTCAACACCATCGCCAACCGCATCCTTGCCCGTGCCGACCAGATGAATACCGAACAGCAACGGTCAGTTGCTTCATCCGAACGGTATGAGCAGAGCCAGGAGCGTGAGCAGAGCCGAGGCATACGATAACGAACTAACATTTTTCATTCCCTTATTTTTCACCATTAAATGATACGATATTATGGCAGAAGAAACTATTCCCAAGAAATCGGGCGCAGAGCGACAGGCTGAGATTCTTGTCGCCGCCCTTGAAAGAGCGAGTCAGAATGGAGGCGTTCTCCTGAACAACACCCAAAAGCTGGCTCCCCATTTTTACGACAAGCCCATGCGCGTCACTCCCGCCAACGCCTTGATTATGGCGATGCACAGTGACCAGGGCGAGTTCAAGACCAACGGCTACACCATGTACAACGAGACCCACAACCGCAACGAGGCTGTGATGAAGGGTCAGAAAGGTGTGCCATTCGTGTGGACGAACCTCAATCAGTATGTCAACAAGGACAATGCCGACGAGAAGATCAGCCGCACAGAGTACAATGCCCTCCCTGATGCGGACAAGGAGAAATACAAGGTCAATCCCCGTGAGGATGTCTATACCATATTTAATATAGACCAGACGACCATGGCCCATGTCCACAAGGAGGAGTATGGCAAGCAGGTGGAGCAGTTCGGTGGCAAAGAAGCCCGAACCGAGAACCCCAATGCCGACAAACAGCTCCGTATGGATGTCAACCAGTACATCCAGAGCATGAAGGACAACCTCGTGCCTATCCGCAAGGATGCCACGGGCATTGCCCATTATGACTTCAAGAAGGACACGCTCCATATCCCTGCCCAGAAGGATTTTCCTTCCTATGCCGACTATGTGCAGGAGGTGTCACGTCAGGTTGTCCATGTCACCGGCACTCCCCAGCGTCTCGGACGTGAGGGTATGCAACTGGAAGGCATGAAGCAACCCTGCCAGGAACATCAGCAGCATGAGATGCTGGTGGTGGAACTCGCTTCCGCCCATAAGATGCTGGAGTTGGGACTGCCCGCAAAGCTGCGCCCTGCCACCATGGAGCAGTTGCCGGCCATCATTGCCCAAATCAAGGACAATCCTGATATAGGCAAAAGCATCTTGCAGGATGTCAACCGCACGGTGGGCATGATCAAGAAGGCCGAGAATGGTGAGAAGATCAAACTCATCGAGAAGCCCTCCGAGAAGCGCCAACAGGCTTGGGCATCGCAGTTCCCGCTGGACAAGGTGCCGGAACGCTTCACGCAGATCACCATGTTGAAGGACGATGGTGGCAAGTGGACGCTGGCCGCCAAGCCTGAGAACGACCGCACCTTTGCCGTACATCCTTCAAAGGAGGATGTCAGCATGTACTTCGACATGATGAAGAACGACCATGACGAAGCCCATATCAATGACTTCCGCACCCAGTTTGCGCAGAAATACTATTCCGTGGTGGCTGCCCATCCCGAGAAGGAGGTCAACCTCTTCCGTAGTGAAGCACCCCAGGAGTCGCTTGACATGATCAACAAGGTCAATGCCTTCAAGACCAAGGACAGCAAGATACTCCTAGTGGCCACCATAGGCGACGAGAAGCAGAAACCAGTGGAAATCAACCAGTCGCAGTGGCAACGCCTCTGGCTTGCCGACGACAAGCAGGAATACAAGACCCACCTTGCCGCCATCCTCTATGCTGATGTGCTGTCCGAGAAGCGTGGCGAGGTAAAGCAAAATCCAGCCGAAACCGAAGAGCATAAGCGTGATATGAACGAGACTATCGTCATACCGCCTATCCTCCGTCAGTACAACGACCTGAAGAAGAAGCATCCTGATGCGATGCTCCTGTTCCGTTGTGGCGATTTCTACGAGACCTACAAGGACGATGCCGTCAAAGCCTCTAACATCCTGGGCATCACCCTCACGCGCTATTCCCAGCGCAAAGAGGAAGACGGCTCGGCCTTGCGCATGGCCGGTTTCCCGTACCATGCCCTCGACACCTATCTGCCAAAACTCATCCGTGCCGGTGAGCGTGTGGCCATCTGCGACCAGATTGAGCAGAACCGCAAACCGCAGCAGAGCGAAGAGGCAAAGCCCGAGCAGAAGCAGGAGATGAAAGAGACAGTAGCACGTCAGGAAGAACATCATCGCAGTATGCACCGATAACCGCACCATGGCATGAAAGCATCAAGGCAATCTTATATCGACAACTATTCCGAGTACGCCATGGAACAGATGCGGCGGTATGGCATACCTGCCTCCATCACCTTGGCGCAGGGCATCATCGAGTCTGCCGACGGCCAGAGCACCTTGGCGCAGACCGCCAACAACCACTTTGGAGTGAAGGGCGCATACAACGGCAACTATGTACTTGCCAATGACGACAAGCCCAACGAGCACTTCAAGAAGTATGATAATGTGGGACAGAGCTATGAGGACCATTCCAAAGTCCTCATGGCTTCCCGCTATCAGCGGTATGTGGGCAATCTCTCGCCCGATGATTATCGTGGTTGGGCTGCCGGCATTCAGAAAGGCGGCTATGCCACGGCAAAGAGCTATTCCAACACCCTGGTGAGCGTCATCGAAGGTGCCAACCTGCAGAAATACGACCAGATGGTCATGCAGCAGATGCGTGCCGAAGGTCGGCAGTTCGGAGTACAGGCCAATCCGCTATCTACGGAACAGACGGCGACAACTTCCTCTGCCAGCCGAAGCGCAGGCTACTCCATGCCGATGAAGCGTGACGAGTTCATGCTTATCACCTCTCCCTATGGCCCACGTGAAGACCCTGTCAACAAGGGAACGACGCAGATCCATCATGGCATTGACATCAAGACCAACAAGGACAATGTGCTGGCCACGGAGAACAACGGTACTGTCATTGGTGTTGACCATCGCACCACCACAGGTGGCGGCAAGACAGTCACTGTGGAATACTCCCGTGAGGATGGCTCCAAGACTCGTGTGCAGTATATGCACCTGAGTGAAATCGCCGTCAAGAAAGGCGATGTGGTCAATGCAGGACAGAAATTGGGAGTGACCGGCAACACGGGTACACGCACCACTGGCGAGCACCTTCACCTGGGTGTCATCAATGTCTCTGCCGACAACAAACTGCAGTGGGTCAATCCTGCTGCCTACCTTGCCGAGGTGGCGCAGAAAGGCAACCTGACCATCGAGGCGCAGCACAACGGCAAAGATCTCTTGGCCGACTACAAGACCGCTGGGGCAAAAGCCACGAACACCGACGAGCAGACTCCAGAAAACTGGATGAACAAGCTGCTGGGTTCTGACGATGCCGCCCTGGGCCTGAACAGCGGTGAGGACAAAGGGTTGTTAGGCAACCTCATGGAGATGTTCATGACCCTACTCATGCTCGCCATGCAGCAAGAGGGCAAGAGCAAGGAGCAACAGATGCAAGCCGTCAGCGATGCCCTGGTCAACAGGCGTATCGACATCAGCAGTCTGGTGCCGAAC
>SFXD01000045.1 GCA_004559785.1 bacterium
CATCTGAAAATTAATGTTTACTACGATTAGTACATACTACTCTCAGTTGATACTACCCTCAGAATGGCAGATCTTCGCTCTTGTTCTGCGGTGCATCGGACTGGCGGTACGGTAGCCTCACCCTCTGCCTTGCGTGCCTTTGTTGCTGGGGTGTCGGCGGTCAAAATGCAGAGTCAGCTATGATGTTATGCTGAATGTGCTTCTCTCCGTTGCGGTCTGTCCAAATGGAAGAAGTCAGTCATCATAACATCTCAGTTGCCGCTGGAAAGATGGTATGACTACATTGCAGAACCGACACTTGCCGATGCCATCATGGACAAGCTGGTAAACTCTTCAGAGCATATAGAACTCAAGGGAGAAACTCTGCGTCATAAAAGAAGGGACAAGTAAGACTGCTTGAACTTGCTATCTTAGGGTGCCATGAGGTACCGTCCGCACGGCACCCTTTGACAGCGTGTATATCGGAACTTTGGTACCGGTACCATCAGACCGATATGTGCGGTACCACGTTTCCGCTCCACGCGGTACCAACAGACCGATACAGCGGTACCGTTTGGGCGATATTCTCAGCATGCTTTACTTGAAATGATATGATGCCAAGTTTAGCAGAAAATCAGGAAGTTTTCAAAAGCAATGTGTTTTCCCATTGTTTTCCCGACAAATAAAAATGGAGCTAAGATTTTATCTTAACTCCTTGATTTTCAATGTGGACCAGCTAGGGCTTGAACCTAGGACCTCCAGATTATGAGTCTGTTGCTCTAACCGACTGAGCTACAAGTCCAATGAAACTGCGTTGAATCAGTTTGCGAGTGCAAAGGTATATATTTCCTGCGTATTGACCAAATGAAAATGGAAAAAATTTGGTCTTAAGTGGATATTTGCCTAATTTTGCACCCCAAAATGAGCATTCCGGCATGCTCTGGAAGGTAATGACAAGGATGAAAACAGAGGATATGTACGTTGCGACAATAGGCTTCTTTGATGGAGTACACCGCGGACACAGGTTTCTGCTGAAGCAGGTATGCGACGTGGCTCACAGCCGTAGCATGTCCTCTATGGCCATTACCTTCGACAGGCATCCTCGCCAAGTGCTTTCTTCCGACTACCAGCCATTGCTGTTGACTTCGCTGGAGGAGAAGGTTTCCCTTCTGGGTTCCTGTGGCATGGACAGGATCGAGGTGGTGCACTTCACCCTTGCCATGAGCCAGATGCCTGCCCTCGAATTCATGCGCAAGGTACTGAAGGAGAGCCTTGGCGTAAGTGTCCTGCTGATGGGTTACGACCATCGGTTCGGGCATGGTGGGGGCAGTTTCCACGAATACAGGGAATGGGGAGAAGAGGTAGGCATCGAAGTTCTGCTTGCAACGGAATTGCCCGGCATGTCTGTCAGCAGCAGCCGCATCAGGAAGATGATAGCCATCGGGGACATTGAAGGTGCAAACCACTTGCTGGGGCATCCGTTCGTGGTGGAGGGAGAGGTTGTGAGCGGACATAGGGTTGGCAGGGAGATAGGGTTCCCTACAGCCAATGTGTCTGCATCCCCAGGCACGATACTGCCGCATAAGGGCGTGTATGCCGTAGAGGCGGAATTGCCAGACGGCTCGATGGCAGGGGGAATGCTGTGCATAGGCAACAGACCTACCCTGCAGAATGGAAGCGACATCAGCGTGGAAGCCCACTTGTTCGACTTCGATGGAGACCTCTATGGCAAACGGATAAGGCTGATGCCTGTGGCAAGGTTGCGCGACGAACGGAGATTCGGCTCATTAGGCGAGTTGCAACGCCAACTGAAGGAGGACGAATGCGAAGCCCGCAGGATACTGACCATGCCATCATGACCAACGAGCAATACATACAGACACACAAGGAGGACGATGTGAGGCGCCTCGCCCTGGCGAAGCACCCCGAAGGCATCGACCTCCAATACTGCCTGCAGCAGATAGAAGGCTGGCAGACGGCAAGGCGCAAGTTGCCACGCTGGGCAGGGACGGACGGAGTGGTATTCCCCCGCAGACTCTCGCTTGAGCAATGCAGCAGCGAGGCAACGGCATTGTACAAAGCCCGCATAGTAGAAAGGCTGCTGCCAGAGGGCAGGGATTCCATAGCAGACCTGACCGCAGGGATGGGCGTGGATTTCAGTTACCTCGCCCCCCTGTTCGAACGAGCCGTCTACGTGGAGAGAGACAGGGAACTGTGCGACCTGTCGGAACGGAACATGCCCCTGCTGGGCGTGGAGAATGCCGTGGCAGTATGCCGGGAGGCGGAGGAGTTCGTCCTCGAAGGCGAGCATTTCTCGATGCTGTACCTTGACCCTGCACGCCGCGACAAGGATGGGCGCAAGGTGAGCTCCATAGAGCATTGCAGCCCCGATGTTGGTAGCATGGCCAAACGGCTGCTGGAGATTTCGCCCCTCGTGATGGTGAAGCTGTCGCCCATGCTGGACATTCACGATGCCCTGACACGCTTGCCTGACGTTGCTGAGATTCACGTGGTGGGCGTAGACGGCGAGTGCAAGGAGTTACTCTTGGTGATGCGCAGAAGCCACGCCTACCCTATCCGGCATGTATGTGCCGACCTGGGAGAGCATGGCTCGGAATACGCCTTTGAAGGCGGCAAGGCAGCAGCCCCCACGATTTCCCCATCCATAGATTCTTTCCTCTACGAGCCCAATGCATGCATACTGAAGGCGGGCATTCAGGATTCCCTTTGCAAAGCGTTCGGGATAGGCAAGTTGCATCCTTTCAGCCACCTGTTTACAAGCGACAAGAAGGTGGAGGGTTTCCCGGGCAGGTCGTTCCAAGTGGTATCGGTGAGCGATTGCAGCAAGAAGAGCATAAGAAACATGGCAGGTAATCTGGGAAAGGCAAATCTCACGGTAAGGAATTTCCCATCGACGGTAGCGGAGTTGCGGAAAAAATGGAAGCTGGCGGAGGGTGGCGAGGACTTTCTGTTTGCAACGACCGTAGCAGACGGCTCTTTTGCCATAATACATTGTAAAAAAGCCTGATTTTGGAACGGGCACTGGTATTATTTTGACAGGAAATAAACAAAATTGCGCTTATTTTGCCATTTTTGTCCGTCACATATTAATACCTATGATTATTTTTGCTATATTTGTGGCAGAAACAGTAACAACCACACTAAATAACCATATTTAATTATGACTACAAGAAGAAATTTCCTCAAGGGAATGGGAATGGCTACGGCTGGGCTCACCTTGGCTCCTGGCAACGTATTTGCCATGACATCAAAGGAAACCAAGCAAGCCAAGAGCGAAAAAGTGAAGATTGCCTACATAGGCATCGGCAACAGAGGAGAGCAGAACATCAGCGAGTTCGCCAAGACAAACATGGTGGACGTAGTTGCCCTGTGCGACGTGGACCTTCAGGGCAAGCAATGCCAGAAGGTGCTGAACATGTACCCCAACGCCAAGCGATTTACAGACTTCCGCAAGTTGTTTGACGAATATTCCGACCACTTTGACGCCGTCGCCGTCAGCGTCCCCGACCACACACACTTCTTTGTAGTGATGGCAGCCATGAAGCATGGCAAGCATGTCTACTGCGAGAAGCCCCTAATCCGCACATTCCAGGAGGGAGAATTGCTCATAGAGATGGCAAATCGTCATCCTGAGATTGCCACGCAGGTAGGTAACCAGGGACACTCCGAGGCAAACTACTTCCAGTTCAAGGCATGGATGGAGGCTGGCATCATAAAGGACGTCACCAAGGTGGTGGCACACATGAACAACGACCGCCGCTGGCACAAGTACGACTGGAACATGACAAAGATGCCCGAGGGTGATGCCATCCCCGAAGGAATGGATTACGACACCTGGCATGGCGGCATCCGCTACCACAACTACAGCAAGCTCTACCATCAGGGCGACTGGCGCAGCTGGTACGACTTCGGCATGGGTGCCCTGGGCGACTGGGGAGCACACATCCTCGACACGGCACACGAGTTCCTGCAGTTGGGCTTGCCATACGAGATAAACATGCTGTACGCCAAGAACCACAACGAGTTCTTCTTCCCCTTCAGCAGCACCATACAGTTCCGCTTCGGAGCCAGGGGCAACATGCCCCCATGCGACGTATTCTGGTACGACGGCACCGACAACCAGCCGCCATTGCCTGAGGGTTACGGCGAGAGCAAGCTGGCCGACGGCATTCCCGCCAGCGGACAGGGAGAGTACACCAAGCAGAAGATAAACCCCGGAAAGATTATCTACGGACGCGACCTGACCTTCAAGGGGGCAAGCCACGGAAGCACGCTGGAAATCATTCCCAAGGAAAAGGCCGAAGAGATGAAGGGCAAGTTGCCAGAGGTGCCGAAGAGCCCAAGCAACCACTACGTCAACTTCCTCCGCGCCTGCCAGGGCATAGAGAAGACTCGTTCCCCATTCCAGATTGCCGGCGTACTCTGCCAGGTATTCTGCCTTGGCGTGATAGCACAGAGGCTTAATACGCAGCTCTTCTTCGACCCACGCACAAAGAAGTTCACCAACAACGAGTTTGCCAACGCCATGCTCTCGGGAATGCCTCCACGTCGCGGATGGGAAGACTTCTACAAGATTGACTGATTGCACAAGAACAAACATATCCATATTATAGAAAGAGAAATGAAAAAGTTGATTTTTTCAATGGCATTGGTTGCTGCCCTGCCATTGTGCGCCAAGAAAAAGCAAGTGACAGAACTGCCGGCACCTGTGCCTACCTGCGACAACATGCTCACCGACCAGGAGAAGCGCGAGGGATGGAAGTTGCTGTGGGACGGAAAGACCACGGAAGGATGGCGAGGAGCCAAGCTTACCACCTTCCCCACGAAGGGATGGAGAATAGAGGACGGAGTGCTCAAGGTAGAGGCTGCCAATGGAGCCGAGAGCGGCAACGGCGGAGACATCGTCACCAACCAGAGCTACCACAACTTCATCCTCAAGGTGGACTTCAAGATTACCGAGGGTGCCAACAGCGGCATCAAGTACTTCGTCGACCCGGACATGAACCAGGGTGAAGGCAGTGCCATAGGATGTGAGTTCCAGATACTGGACGACCTGCGCCACCCCGACGCCAAGCTTGGCGTAAAGGGCAACAGGAAACTGGGCTCACTGTACGACCTCATCCCTGCCCCGGACAACAAGCCGTTCGACATCCAGGAGTGGAACACTGCCACGGTAATCGTGCAGGACAAGCACGTAGAGCACTGGCTGAACGGAGTCAAGTTGCTGGAGTACGAGCGCAACACACAGGAGTGGAACGCCCTGGTGGCATACAGCAAGTACAAGAACTGGAAGGATTTCGGCAATCGCGACGGACGCATACTGTTGCAGGACCATGGCAACGAGGTATGGTTTAAGAACGTCAAGATTAAGGAACTCTAACCCTCTGATATAGGCCCACCTCCCATATCTCCTCAACCTGGAGGTATCGGAGGTGGGTCTTCCGAATATACAAGCGAGAACTGACACACCAGCCATAGTCAAAAAAAAAATGGCAATCTGCCCCAGCCAGCAGACATCCGCGTCTCATGGCAGTCGGAGGGGCAATGGCAGGATTCCCTGCGGCACTGGGCAAAGATCCCTTACGCATTTTACATTATTATATATTATAAGAGAACTAACAAGCACATCATTTATGAAAAGAAAGTTTATTACAGCATTCCTAATGCTTGCGGCAGGCATGGCAGCACACGCCATCACCGACCCCGTCAAGTATGTAAACCCTTTGGTAGGAACACATTCCACACCGGCACTCTCCACTGGCAACACCTACCCTGCAATAGCATTGCCTTGGGGCATGAATTTCTGGACGCCCCAGACAGGCAAGATGGGCAACGGGTGGTGCTACACGTACGATGCCGAGAAGATACGCGGCTTCAAGCAAACCCACCAGCCAAGCCCATGGATGAACGACTACGGCATGTTCAACATCATGCCGGAATGCGGAGATGAGCCCATATTCGACGAGGACAAGCGTGCAAGCTGGTTCTCGCACAAAGCAGAGACAAGCACGCCACACTACTACAAGGTATACCTTGCCGACTACGACATCATGACTGAGGTAGCACCCACAAGCAGGGCAGCCATCTTCCGGTTCACATACCCCGAGGGCAAGAGCTACCTTGTGGTGGACGCCTTCGACCGCGGCTCGTACGTGAAGATCGTCCCCTCAGAGAACAAGATAGTGGGCTACACCACGCGCAACAGCGGCGGAGTGCCAGACAACTTCCGCAACTACTTCGTAGTGCAGTTCGACCGCCCCTTCACCTTCACCTCCATTGCCAACGAAGGAAAGCAGGACAAGTCGTCGCTTGAGATAGAGGGCAAGCATGCGGCAGGAGCCGTGGGCTTCAACACCAAGAGGGGCGAACAGGTGAACGTCAGGGTGGCAAGTTCGTTCATCAGCATCGAGCAGGCAGAGCAGAACCTGAAGGAACTCGGCAACAAGACCATAGAGCAGGTGTCTGAAGAAGGCAGGCAGGAATGGAACAAGGTGCTCTCGACGATAGACGTACAGGACGAGAGCGACGTCGACCGCCTGCGCACATTCTACAGCTGCCTCTACCGCAGCGTGCTCTTCCCCCGCAGCTTCTACGAGATCAACGCCGCCGGCGAGGTCGTACACTACAGCCCCTACAACGGCAAGGTGCTGCCCGGCTACCTATTTGCAGACACTGGCTTCTGGGACACTTTCCGCGCCCTCTTCCCCCTTGTCAACCTGATGTGGCCTTCCATGAGCCAGAAGATGCAGGAGGGATGGGCCAACGCATACAAGGAGAGCGGATTCCTTCCCGAGTGGAGTGCCCCCGGACATCGCGACTGCATGGTGGGCAACAACTCAGCATCCGTAGTGGCAGACGCATACCTGAAGGGCATACGCGGTTACGACATCGAGACTCTCTGGGAAGCCGTCAAGCATGGTGCCAACGACGCTTTGCCACGCAGCGCAAGCGGCAGGAGACAATGGGAGGCATACAACAAGCTGGGGTATGTGCCCTACGACAGCATCAAGGAAAGTGCTGCCCGCACATTGGAGTATGCCTTCGACGACTGGAGCATATACAAGCTTGGCCAGGCCCTGGGCAAGCCCGAGAAGGAAATCAAGGTATATGCCGAACATGCCATGAACTACAAGAACCTCTTCGACAAGCAGCACAACCTGATGCGTGGCAAGCTCGCCAATGGAGAATGGGCTCCCGACTTCAATCCATTCAAGTGGGGAGATGCCTTCACAGAGGGCAACAGCTGGCACTACACATGGAGCGTATTCCACGACCCGCAGGGGCTGATCGACCTGATGGGCGGCAACGACATGTTCAACAGGATGCTGGACAGCGTGTTCGTACTGCCCCCCATCTTTGACGACAGCTACTACGGAGGCGTGATACACGAGATACGCGAGATGCAGATCATGAACATGGGCAACTATGCTCACGGCAACCAGCCCATTCAGCACATGATATACCTCTACAACTACAGCGGACAGCCTTGGAAGACCCAGTACTGGCTGCGCGAGACGATGAACAGGATGTACAATTCGCACGCCGACGGCTACTGCGGTGACGAGGACAACGGACAGACCTCCGCATGGTACGTCTTCACCGCCATGGGATTCTACCCCGTTTGCCCCGGTTCGGGACAGTACGTGCTGGGTGCCCCATACTTCAAGAAGATGACCCTGCACCTCGAGAACGGCAAGGACGTGGTAATCTCCGCCGACCGCAACAGCGACGAGAACAGGTTCGTGCAGGCACTCAACGTAGCGGGCAAGGAGTACACCCTCAACTACATCAACCACACCGACCTCACGCAGGGCATGAACCTCGACTTCCAGATGGGTGCCGCCCCCAACGAGAAGCGAGGCACCTCGGCAGAATCCGCGCCATACTCCTTCAGCAAGGAATACGTGGCTAAGGACAGCAAGAAAAGGAACAAGAAAAAGTAGAAAACGACTGACATGAAAAGAATCATATCAACATTCCTCATTGCGGCGTGCGCAACAGTGGCACACGCACAGACCATCACCTATACCGACTCCATGCAATGGAAGGCATACGATGACTTCAACGAGGTCTTCCTCGACAAGTCGAAGTACATCTACCGCGACTACTCCGACCGCCCCGTTGCCGTCGACCGCTGGGGCGGAGCAGCTGCCATCTGGTGCCAGGCGATATACTTCGACATGGTTGTCAATGCATACAGGCGTGCCGAGGCCGAGGGCGACAAGGCAAGGATGTCAAAGTACAAGACCCTGTTCACCCGCATATTCAACGGCGAGAAGTCTCAGTACGTAAACTTCAACTTCGACGACTGCAACACCAATACGGGATGGTTTGTCTACGACGACATCATGTGGTGGACGGGAGCCTTGGCACGTGCCTACGAGGTGTTCGGCAACAACATCTATCTCACGTATTCCGAGAAGAGTTTCTGCCGCACATGGTACGGCTCCGCCAAGGTAGGCGACGATGGTTCGTATGCCGACCCTGCCCGCTTCAGCGGCAAGTACGGCGGCGGCATGTTCTGGGAATGGCAGCCCATCGACAAGCCCAAACCGCACAAGGAGGGAGACTTCCGCTCGGCTTGCATCAACTTCCCCACGGTGATTGCTGCATGCCACCTCCACCAACTGGTTCCCGAGGGACGCACTCCGCCTACCGCCGTACGTCCCACTCGCCAGACAAAGGAGTGGTACCTGGAGAAGGCGATAGAGGTCTACGACTGGGCAAGCAGCACGCTTGTCAACACTTCGGGCAGGGTGGCCGACGGCATTCACGGAGGCGGCCCGGAGTTCAAGGACCACCTGTACAACCAGGCAACATACATTGGTGCCAGCTGCATGCTGTACAAGATTACCGGCGAAACCAAGTACCGCACCAATGCCATACGCGGAGCCAACTACGTATTCACCACCATGAGCAGCACCAACGGCGGCTACCTCCCCCTGGAGAAAGGTGTTGAGCAGGGTATCTACGCAGCCATCTTCGCACAATACATCAGCATGCTCGTCTACGACCTGGAGCAGACACGCTTCCTGACTTACATCAAGAAGAACCTGCAGAAGGCATGGGACAACCGCGACACGGAGCGTGGAATCTCCAACGGCAATTTCCGCCAGAAGACCACATCCACCGAGCAGGTCGAGAGCTATACCGCCAGCGGCATGCCTGCATTGATGCTCATGTTCCCCGTGGGCGACAGCAGTACGGGTGTCAGGTCTGACGCCGCAAAGGCAGAGAAGGACCTTTCGGACGTATACTCCTTGGACGGCAAGCTGCTGATGAAGGATGTCACCATCGACCAGGTAAATTCCCTCGACAGCGGATTGTACATCTACCAGAAGCGCAAGTACGTGGTGAAGTAATCGCATATATGCCCGTTGCGCGAATTATAAAAAATTGTTACCTGCGGGGTAATGAAGTGAATATTTCACAAAATTTCCTACATACTTTTCGCAGATAGCGATAAAAAGCCATATATTTGCACCACGGAAACCGTAACTCACGGACTCTCCGCAGGCAGAGTCGCAAAATATAAAGGATAGAAAGGAGTAGAATATGAAGACAATCAGATTTTCCATTATGATGGTTCTTGCAGCCATGATGATGACAGGATGCGTAAGCAAGAAGCGCCTCACGGAATGCGAGGGCAACAACGAGAAACTGCTCAATGAGCTTTCCACACTGCAGAAGCGTATCGAGCAACTGCAAAGCGAGAAGCAAGACCAGCTGATGCAGCTGACCGAGTCGAAGACCAACGGCAAGAGCCTGGAGCAAAGGCTAAAGGAGGCTCAGGCACAGTTGGCAGAGAAGCAGGCTACCCTGAAGGAAATGCAGAAGACTCTCGACCAGAGCATCATGCAGGGAGGAAAGAACATTTCCAAGCTGGTGGACGAAATCAATGCAAGCAACAAGTACATCAAGCAGCTCGTAGAGGCAAAGAGCAAGAGCGACTCCCTCAACGTGGCTCTCACGAACAAGCTCACACGCAGCCTCTCTCGCGAGGAACTGAAGGACGTGGATGTCAAGGTGCTGAAGGGTGTGGTATACATCTCGCTCAACGACAACATGCTCTACAAGAGCGGCAGCTACGAGATTAGCCCTGCAGCCGCTGCCACCCTCAGCAAGATTGCCAAGATCATCACCGACTACAAGGACTACGAGGTTCTCGTAGAGGGCAACACCGACAACGTACCCATCCGGCAGACAAACATCCGCAACAACTGGGACCTCTCCGCCCTGCGTGCCAGCAGCGTGGTACAGGAACTGCAGAACAAATACGGCGTCAACCCATCAAGGCTCACTGCAGGCGGACGCGGAGAGTACAACCCCGTGGCTGACAACGAAACTCCGGAGGGACGCTCACAGAACCGCCGCACCCAGATTATCATCACACCTCAGCTCGACCAGTTCCTCGACCTGATTGATGCAGCTCCCGAGGCAGAGGAAGAGACCGTGGCGGAGGAATAGCTCATGTACGTGTAGGCACACACGAAAGCCCCACTACACCATAGGGGGCTTCCCTACACTTTCCGGCATTACATGTCACAGGCAGGAATATGGTCATCATATCCTGCCTGTGTTGGTGTATGTATGCAAGGCAAATCCTGCATCTTACTCACGGGCACATTGCTTCGTTGCCTCATGAAAGCAGTTGTGTTTTCCCTCCAAGCCACCTTCGATGCCAGTAAGGTTATTAACCTTGCGGCACTAAGGTTATTAACCTTTCAGCGTCAAGGTTATTAACCTTATCGCAAAAGAAGATAATCTTCTCCTTCACGAGAAGACATCTATGGCCTACCTCCCATTTGGGCAGGGATCCATCATGTTAATGCCAGCGGGGAGAGGGGATATCGGCTCCCAAGAGTCATTCCATCACCACCTCGCCGAAGAACTCGGGGCAGTGGAAGTTGGGCCTGTCCGTAACGATGGGAGCCCAGCTCACGAAATGGGGCACGGGCAACTTGTCGCCGCACTTGTAGAAATTAGCCCTCATCACACGTCCGTCCAACCGTGCCACGTCGTGCATGAAAAACGTGGAGACGGGAATCACGAGAGCCACCTCCCAGTGGGTCTTGCCCTCGATGGTATCAAAGGGTGTGCTGCCAAGCGAAGCCCACCTGTCTATTGCACCCATCACGGAGAGCTCCGACCTCACACGGTCGGGGTTCACCCTACCCCCACCTACAAGCAGATGCCCTGCACAGTTGCACTCCACGTTATAGTAGGTGCCGTCCTCCACCGGGCTGATGAAGAACTCCACGCACGAGTCCTCCCAGATGTTCTCGTTGTCGTGCCTCGCCACCGCCCTTACGCTCTGCTCCTCGACACGATAATGCAGCAGCAGGCGGTCGGACGTATGGGCAATGGCAAACTCCACGCTTGGCAGGTAAGGGTATGCCTCTCCCCAATTCACGCATGAGATGCGATTGTACACTACGCCGTTTCTCTCCATCACGCCTGGTATGTCTGCTGCCTTGCAGTCACTGCATGCAAGTCTTCTGACAGTCAATTTCTCCATAGTAAATTTTTTTTGCAGTTAGTAAATGTATGTGCAAATATACGCACAAATCGCACAAAAACGGTGAAAAGTGTGTGTTTTTTTGAAAAAAGTTGATTAAAAACCTGCATAATACGAAAGTTCGTAGTACATTTGTAATGCCAAGAAAGAAGAGATAGGAAAATGAAAAAGAGTTTTATTGAAGTAAGCGAGCAGGAAGAGGAATTACTCGCAGCCATCAGGAACTACAACAAATCATTCCCCGATGGCTATCCCGAACTCCTCTGGTACGCACAATTACTATTTGACAACATGCTAAGACAGCCTTACGAATGAAAAAAGGAACCATCCCTTCCGGGGAGGGAGCCCTAAAACAAGAAATAACAATCAACCGAGTTAAGATTATGGAAGCAGTTCTTACACAACCTTATGTTATAACCGACATGAAGAAGAGACTCAAAGACATTCTGATGATTGTCTCATGGCGGGAACTTTCAAACACATATTTCCACAAATCATCGTCCTGGCTCTATCATAAGATGGACGGGATAGACGGCAATGGAGGGGAAGGAGGATTTACCGAGTATGAGGCCCAACAGCTTCGCGGAGCTCTCATTGACATGTCAGAACGCCTTCGCAAGGCGGCTGATGAAATACTATAGGTCTCGGCTCCATCTCGCAGATTGACAAAAGCCGCTGGTGACCGTCGGCGCAATTCAGCCCCGGGAGGATCATCCTTCAAGGGCTTTTCTGTTTCCGGGATTTGCGACAATAAAAGGTTAATGCCTGTGCAAATATACACACAAATATCCAAAAATCGGGCCCGATATTTGGTGCAAAGACGGCTTTGTGGTAATTTTGCAAAATATTTGTCTTACTTACGTGTAGTATTTGAGGTATTCCTCGTGTCAAACAGGCAAAAAAGCAATCCGCAAGACGGACACCGGCAATCCCGACGCCGGATTTGCCCCTATCGACATAACAAACAAAAAAGGATATTTAAAATATTGAGCACAATGAAACGTTTTGAAAAAATGATGATTGCATTAGGTATCATGCAGGCAATGACCAACATCTGCGGAACGGACACCGCCAGGGCACAGGAACTGACATTCCTCAAGGGCTACGACAGGCACAACCTGGACCTCAACGCCGTACCCGGGGACGACTTCGTACAATATGCCACGGGCGGATGGCTCAGCTCGCACCCGCTAAGGGCCGACCAGATAATGAACGGAGCCTTCGTAGACCTCAGCGAGCAGAACCAGAAGCAGATACAGGAACTGATACTGCAATTCTCCACCACAAAGCAGCAGGAAGGGACACTCGGACAGAAGATAGGCTCCCTCTACAACCTACGCATGGACAGCACAAGGATGAATGCCGAGGGCTACAAGCCCATCGTTCCCGTACTGGAGAAGATAAAGGCCGTCAAGAGCGTAAAGGAGTACCAACTGGTGACGGCACAACTCGACCGCAGGGGCGAAAGCACCATGATGTTCAACTGCGGAGTGGGAGCCGACCAAAAGCAGAGCGACCGCAATATCGTGGGATTCAGCCAGGGAGGACTTGGACTTGGCGACCGCGACTATTACTTCAACGAGGACGAGCAGACAAAGAAGGTGATGGCTGCATACAAGGAGATGTACAGGAAGCTGTTCGTACTGGTTGGCTACGACGAGCAGACAGCCGCCGGCAAGGTGGACGCACTGCTCGCCATCGAGAAGCGCATCGCCGAGAAGAGCTACTCGAACGTGCAGCTCCGCGACGTGGAGGGCAACTACCACAAGATGTCGTACGCCGAACTGGTCAAGGACTTCCCCGGCATTGACTGGGCAGCCATAATGCCGGCCCTTGGATTCCCCGCCATAGACAGCGTGGACGTAGGTCAGCCCGAGCCGCTGCACGAGGTGGAGAAGATTCTGGGCGAGACCTCGCTCGAAGACCTCAAGAGCTATGCCGAGGCACGCATACTGGGAGGTGCCATCAATGCACTGAGCGACGAGTTCCACCAGGTAGGCTTCGACTTCCAGCGCACCATTACCGGAAGGGAGGAAGACGAGCCCCGATGGAAATACGCCACCAACCTCGTGAACGGTGTCATGGGCAATGCCATCGGGCAGATGTACTGCGAGAAGTACTTCCCCGAGTCGAGCAAGCAGAAGATGGAGGAGATGGTGCGCAACCTGCAGGTTTCGCTCAGCGAGCGCATAGCCGCAGCCGAATGGATGACAGAACCTACCAAGCGTGCCGCCATCAAGAAACTGGCTTGCTTCACCGTCAAGATTGGCTACCCCGACAAGTGGAGGGACTACAGCCGACTCAAGGTAGACGAGAGCCTGTCGCTATACGAGAACCTCGCCAACATCAGCGAATTCTTCTGGCTTGACAACATCGAGCGCAAGGTGAACAAGCCCGTGGACAAGAGCGAATGGCACATGAACCCTCAAACCATCAACGCCTACTACAGCCCTTCGTCCAACGAGATTTGCTTCCCTGCCGGCATACTGCAGCCACCCTTCTTCGACCCAGAGGCTGACGATGCCATCAACTACGGAGCCATAGGTGCTGTCATAGGACACGAGATGAGCCACGGCTTCGACGACCAGGGATGCCAGTTCGACCTAAAGGGCAACCAGAACAACTGGTGGACGGCAGAGGACAAGGCTGCCTTCGACAAGCGCACGAGCGTACTGGAGGAGTATTTCTCCACTCTGGAGGTTATCAACGGCAAGACCGTCAACGGCCAACTTACGCTGGGAGAGAACATAGGCGACAACGGTGGCATCAACATTGCACTGCAGGCTTACCACAACACACATCCCGACGCTCCCGTGATAGATGGCTTCACCGCCGACCAGAGGTTCTTCCTCGCATGGGCAAGGATGTGGGGCAGTAACATACGCCCCGAGGTGATGGACATGCTCCTCACACGCGACGTGCACTCTCCCAACCGCTTCCGCGTGAACGGTGCCCTGCCGCACATCGACGCTTGGTATAAGGCTTTTGGCGTCACCAAGGACAACAAGCTCTACGTTCCCAAGAGCAAGCGCGCAAGGGTTTGGTGAAAAGACCCCCTCTGTCCCCCTGTTTAGGGGGAAGAGCTATGAGCGGTGAGAGACCCCCTCAGCCCCCCTGTTTAGGGGGGCTTTTTTGTTTTGAGCGGTGAGCAGCCTTCCCCCTTAATGACATAATGACTAATGACCTGATGACAAACGAGCGAGAGGAGGGCGGCAAGCCTTACTTGGCAGGCTCTCCCGAGGGAAATATTTTTTCCTCCCGAGGGAAATGTTTTTTCCTCCCGAGGGAAATAATTCGGCCAGTACAGATGAGTGCCCTGCAGGGGAAGGGCGAACACATTTGCAGCAGCAAATAACGCTTTTGCCCTTGCAGGGCGTTTTATCGCAATAACAAACCCAGGGCGTTGCCCTGGGCTATGTGCTTGCTGCCCTTTCAGGGCGTACCGTTACTTCTAAACACATGCTATTTGAACTTGCGAAACTTGAATGAAAAGGGTACTGCCTTCCACGTAGAGCGTGGGGGAGAGCATGCCGTACTCCGGGGGCATTGCCCCCGTTACTCAAAGTATAGACTTCCAACCTCATCTGTCTGCATACTCCTCAACCGTACAGGTCGAAGCATTTTCTCATCATGCCTGTCTCCTGCCCGGGGCGTTCTTTGCTATGCGCAGATGACCCCTTCGGACGAGGGTCAGATAAAGAGGTTGACGTTTGCCCTTTCCGCCCGCTCCATGTAGGTGGCCACACCGCCTATGCTCACATGGTCGAGCAGTTCTTCACGCTTGATTCCCATCACGTCCATCGACATTTGGCAGGCTATGAATTCCACCCCATTGTCGATGGCTTGCTGGCGCAGAGCCTCTAAGGAGTCCACCCCCTTCTTTTGCATCAGAAAGCGCATCATCCTGGAGCCGATGCCCATCATGTTCATTTTCGAGAGTTTCAGCCCAGTGGTGTCCGATGGCAGCATCCATCCGAACATCCTGCCCCAGATGTCCTTCTCCACTTTTGGCTTATGGCGTTTCTTGATGGCGTTCAGTCCCCAGAAGGTGAAGAAGATGCTCACCTTTTTTCCTGTAGCAGCCGCTCCGTTGGCCAGGACGAAGGTGGCCAGGGTCTTGTCCAGGTCATCGCTGAACAGAATCAGGGTCTTTCCCTGTCCTGCTGTTCCTGTCGCTTCCTTCGCACATGCCGGAGCCTTTTCTATCCTGACGCTATGAATGCCGGCTTCGGAATGATGGTTCAGAAAATGATGGCCGGTGGTGCGGCACCATGCCTCTGCATCGCGGGGAAATCCTGCATCCGTGGCCTTCACCTCCAGCACCTGTCCTGTCGGGAGT
This sequence comes from bacterium, assembly GCA_004559785.1. Lineage (GTDB taxonomy): Bacteria > Bacteroidota > Bacteroidia > Bacteroidales > Bacteroidaceae > Physcousia. Next base: position 15,858 of record SFXD01000045.1, read on the forward strand.
GTTTCCATGGCTTGCTTCAATTTCATGATGGGACCCGGACACTGGATGCCGCAGGCATCAACCTGGATGGTTTCCGCACCCGTAGCTTCAGGCTGTAAGCCATGGTTTGGGCATGCTTCTTGGCAGCGGTCAAATCCCTCGGGTGTGGTGAGCTTGGCCACGGCGGCCTTGTAGGTCTTGATGCCACCTATCAGGTTCCTCACTTCCCCAAAGCCGTTGCCCTTGAGGATGTTTGAGGCGAGATAGCCTCTCAGCCCCACGCCGCAGAAGAGCCATATCGGTTTGTCGGCGGGAATCTCTGCCAGGTGTTCGCGCAGCTCGTCGAGCGGAATATTCTTGGCGCCGGCGATGCTCCCCAGGGCATATTCTTCTGCCGTGCGCACATCGATTAGAGTCACCCTCGAAAGGTCGGCAGCTGCTAATTCGCGCCAGTAGAGGGGCGACATCTTTCCGCTGAGGATATTGCCTGCCACATAGCCTGAAATCGCCACGGGATCCTTGGCTGAGGAGAAAGGCGGGGCATAGGCGTGTTCCAGGCGTATCAGGTCTTCCACGCTTCCTCCCTGCTTGATGGTCAGCGCATATTGGTCAATGCGGGTGTCCACACCGTCGTAACCCACAATTTGTGCGCCGAGCAGTCGGCCGTCGGTGGGCGAGAAGGTAATCTTGATGGCCATCTGCAGGGCTCCGGGATAATAGCCCGCATGGGAACCTGCGTGGATGGTGGCGGAAAGGTAGGGAATGCCCATTTGTTTCAGCCGTTTGGCAGGCAGTCCTGTGGAGGCCACTGTCAGGTCGAACACCTTTGCGATGGCCGTGCCTGCCGCTCCCTCGTATTTTATGCTGTTGCCGTTCACCATATTGTCAGCGGCAATGCGTGCCTGACGGTTGGCTGGGCCGGCCAGGAAGTTCAGCCAGGGCTTTCCGGTGAGGGGATGCGGATATTCTATGGCGTCGCCCACGGCATAGATGGCGGCATCGGAGGTCTGCAGGTATTCGTTCACGTAGATGCCTTTCATCTCTCCTATGCGAAGGCCGGCCTCCTGGGCCAGGCGCGTTTCGGCCCGTACGCCGATGCTCAGCAGTACCATATCCGCCGTCAGCCGTATGCCGGACTTGAAGTGTACGGTCAGGCAGCCCTGGTCTTGCGAGAAGGATTCCACGGCCTGCTCAAGATATAGTTTCACGCCTTTCTCCAGCAGATGTTCATGCACCAGGGCTGCCATGGAATAGTCCATAGGGGCCATCACTTGCGGTGCCATCTCCACCACGGCCACTTCTGCACCGGCATGGTGAAGGTTCTCTGCCATCTCCAGACCGATGAATCCGCCGCCTACGATGATTGCCCGTTTCACGTTTTTTCGGAGGATATAGTCCTTGATGTTGTCCGTGTCGGCCACATTCCTCAGGGTGAAGATGCCTTCAAGGTCAATGCCTGGGAGTGGCGGGCGTACTGGAGAGGCGCCTGGGGAGAGGAGCAGACGGTCGTAGGTCTCGCAGTACTCCTTTCCGTCGGCCGTCCTGACCGTCACCGTTTTCTTGGCTGCATCAATGCCTGTCACCTCGCTGTTCACTCTCACGTCAATGTTGAAGCGTCGGCCGAAAGCGGCTGGAGTCTGTACAAACAGGCGGTCGCGGTCCGTAATCACTCCTCCGATATAATAGGGGAGGCCGCAGTTGGCGTATGAAATGTGTTCGCCTTTCTCTATCAGGATGATTTCTGCATCTTCCGTGAGGCGTCGCATGCGTGCGGCGGCAGTGGCACCTCCTGCCACACCGCCGATAATCACATATTTCCTTTTGGCTGTGTCTGTTTTCATGTTTTTTTGTTTTCGTCCTTAATTCCGCAACACTATTGTAAATTGTTTTTTTAGTGCCTGAGCAACAGAAGTTGCCCAGGATTTTGCCATGTCAGAAATTTCACTTGACTTAGTGTCGCAAAAGAAACAAGAAAAAACTCTAATATGACATGGCAAAGGTACAAATAAATCTGAGAAACTCACACCTTTTGGAGGAATATTATCAATTATGGAGCAATTTGACTCCATGCTCTCATCTGTAATAGACTCAACTCTCGGTGTAAGGTATAGATTATTCGGATATCAGTACAGCGAAATCATCCGTTCTCTCATGAGTATCTACTTCTGTGGCGGTTGACTTCGTCTTCTTCCTCCTTGCACGGCATAGATTGAGCAAGCTCATCTCTGCTCGTGCTTCGTTCGTCAGTTCATGTATAGAGGATGTCACAACTCATTTGAAGCCCCATCACTCTACCCTCAAATACTTCACGGGGCGTATCATCAAGCCTGTGGCACGGCCGGCAGAGTTGGCAACAGAAGCCTTCGTACCACTAATACTCAGGGCATAAATCGTGCGCTTAATTACTTGTGCTTCTGTTATTTCCCCCTTGACGAATGTACTACTCGTTCCCATGGTGCTGCTCTGCAAGTAGGCAACCGTCGCCGACGTCTCTTTATTATAATTACTGTCTATATACC
>SFXD01000001.1 GCA_004559785.1 bacterium
CCAACATTTCCTGCGTTATAGCAGTTTTTCAGTTCTACTTGTATCACTGAACTTTCATTGCCTCCCAATATGCCGCCGGCATTGCTTCCTTCAGTCATATTGCAACTTACATTGCCTTCGTTGCCGCAGTTGACGAATTTAACCGTACCTTTGGCTACGCCACTCACCTTACCGGCAATACCTCCTACAAAGTTCTTGCCCGATATGCTGCAACTGCTATCGAATACAAGGTTGGCTATGACGCATCCTGCCGTCACCCTGCCGAATACGCCTTGCGACGACCAGTCCTTGCTGGCATTGTCTACGACAAGGTTCTTGATGCGATGACCACCTCCATCGAAGTGTCCACAGTAAGGATTTGGATTTCCGTTTCCCCTGCCGCCGATAGGTTCCCACGATGTCCAATCCTTGAAGTCGATGTCGTTCATGAGCATACCGTTGGCAGCAGTATCCCCTTTTGCCACGATAGTTCCGAACTCATTCAGTTCGCTTGCATTGTGGATGCAGTATACGTTGCCTATCTTCAGCAACTCCGCCTTAGACACGAGCGTAACGAGCATCAATGCTGTAAGAAGGAGAAGCCTCCCTGTTGTGTGAGTTATATATGCGAATATTGACATTCCTTTCATCATATACTTGCTGTTTTCATCTTTCTCTGTACCTTCTAACCGTTTCCTCTGAAGCCTCACTCCCTGATAATGTATATTCGTCTGTCGTATATTTGGTCGGTTACTCCCGTCCTGCTCACCGTAATTTTCACATCCACATAAGCCTTGCCAGGCGTGTTGCCAATGCAGCCAAGCATCTCACCGGAGGGCGTTACGGCAGGTTTGGTAGTGAAGATGTCTTCGGGGTCGCTCACGCTAATGGTGTACGTAAACTTGGGGTCGCCCGTGCCGTAGAGCAATACGTAACCGTTGTACGTGTCCTCCACCTTGGGATATATCTCGAAGTCGCCTTCCGTGCCGAACTTGCAGTAGAAGCCCTCGTCGCTCTCCTCGGTGATGACGGCAGGATAGCCGCCTATGGGAGGATAGAAGTTCACGTCGAGGCTCACCTGATAGTCGCTCAGGATGACGGGGATTACGATGTGGTCGTTGCGGTAGATGGAGCGCAAATCCCTCGTAAGGGCAAAGAGGAGGTCCTCGGGATTCCCTCCCTCGCGGGTGATGTTCACAGCCATCAGATAGCGGCCCGTCACGTTGTAGTTGGCATGAGACTCACGCACGTAGAATATGTCGTAATAGCCCTTGGCAGAAACTCCGTCGTATGCGCCCAGCACGGGGGCTGCCGCCAACAGGCTGGAGTACGTCCGAAGGTATTCCCTTGCCGTGCAGGGAACATCGGTGTCCCATCCCGACTCAAGGTAGGTGTAGTCAGGCAGCAGGGGCACCTTGTCCGTTGCCGACTGCGACAGCTTGAGGCTGTTGATGGTCACCTGCTTCCTCGACTCGTTGGCAAACCTCACGTCCATCTTGGCAAGCATACGCACCACCTCTATGGAGAACACCTCGTTGGCGCGACCCGTGACCGTCACCTGCTGCTTGCCCGACATGGGCAGGTCCGTGCCCGAAGCCCAATGCTGGACAAGGGTATATTCGGCAGTCTCTACGGCTGAGGGGTATGTGCTGCCCACGATGAACTCGACGCCGGTCTCCGCCTTCAACGCCTCGGGAGTGATATTGGCAAAGGCGTAGAGGGTATAGGTGCCGGTAGGCACGTTTATCTCGATGCGCTCCTGCTCCACATAGGTCGTGAGCAAAGGGCTACGGCTCTCCACATGGCGCACTATGCCGTCCTTATCCACGAACGCCACCCACCACGTGTGTATCTTCTCCACGTCTGCCTGTGCGCCCTCGGGAACTCCCGTGGCACGTGTGCCTATGACCACTGTCACGCAGGCTTCCCTTACCTCTCCATTACTTTCCCCTTCAATTTGAACAGGATCCGAACAGGATGCTAAGGGAATGGCAAGGATAAGTAATGCCGACAGGAGGTATATGGTGATGTTTCTTGTCATGTTCGTATTTCGTTATGATAGTGTGTCAAAGCCTGATGGGCGGTTGCGTCCTGAGATTCCATTCGCGGACGAAGATGCGCAGGTAGATGTGCTCCGGGCCGTCCTTGCTTGGCGAGGGAGTCCCAGGCCCCGTAACCTTGGAGACACCCACACGGTAGATATTGTTACGCACGATGCCATACTCCATGGGGAAGGTAAGATGGGGATTGCTGTCCACGTTGGCATGACGCAGCCATACGTTGTAGTAGCAGATGCCATCGGCGAACTTGGTTATCTCCGCCATGTCGGAGGGGTGTGCTGCCTTGTAGCCTTCGGCTGCCGCCAGGTTGGAGAAGTAGATGCAGTCAGCCTCCTTCATCGCCTTCTTGGTTGGGCTGTATCGCCAGAAGTCGTGCCCCGTCTCATAGTCGGACATGGGAGAGTACTCCGTGGTGCACTCCTTGTCGGTGTAGACCTTCATGGGCTGGTATACAGCCCTCAGGAGCAGCCCCGTTATGAAGTCCGGGGTGTGATGTCCCTTGTCCTGCGTATTCTCGTTGGTATATGCCAAAGTCCTGATGTGCGTGAACGTTCCCAGCCCCGGCTTCGCCGTCTCCGTGCTGGCATAAGCCGCTATGCCCGTAGAGGAGAGATAGGATGCTAGATTGGCATGTACGGCATCTACACGCGTGCTGCCATACCAGGAGTCGAGGTCTGCATCTGTTACGCTCCCCATCTTTGCCATGGTATGAGGCTCCACCACATAGTTCGTGGGCGTGCCATCTGCCCTCGTTGCCTCCCTTGCCCCATACATGGGCAGCGACGAGATGTCGTCCGAGGAAGTCACGCGCTTTATCATGTAGCTGCTCTGCTGCATCAGGTTGACGGGTATCACGTGGCGCAGTCGCATCTGTCCCAGCACCGTGCTGGAAGGGTCGTCGGGGTCGGCATACACCTTATATATAAGCTCCTCCCCTGAGGAAGAGAGGTTGGAGGCACGGTCGTACATCAGGTCGATGCGTGCCGCTGTCCGCTGTATCTTCACTTCGCCAAGGAAGGGGTCGTCCTTGGAGCCAGCCTTCGAGGTGACGAATATCTTTCCTTCATCTGGGTCGTTGTAGGCAGAGGACATCACGAAGCGTGTGCCGTCCGCCCTGTTCCATGCCGAGTAAGCCGTCTGGTTACGGAGTTCGCCCAGGCTGGCGGGCTTGGGCAACGAGGCACCTGCATTGCATACGGCTATCATGCGGTCGCCCTCCTCCGGGAGGTAGTCCCTGACGATGAACTTCACCTGTACGCCGTCGGAGAGGTTAGTCCATTCCTCGGCATTGTCCTTGTTGAAGAATCCGGTATACAAAAGCGGTGTCACTTCGGGGGCATCCATGCCCGAGGCATGACGTAGGATGTAGACCCACACGTCCCTTATCTCGTTCTCCTGCGACGTGCCGACCTCCCTGCCATCGCCAACCTCGCCGCCATGTGGCAAGGCACGGGTAGACTCGTGTGGAATGGAAAGGGTAAGGGAGATGTACGATTCCCCTGACTCGGCAGGACCCACATAGCCATTGCTTGCCGCATCGAACACGTCCTCGTGCGTGCAGGCAGCAAGACAGATTACAGCCAACAGCGCAATCTGTGCCAAGCGTATGTGATGGAATAGCAGTCTCATCCCAATTACTTATACCTTAATCGTTTCCTATATGCGTTTACCTTTTACCCTTGTCCCAATTACCTAATCGTGGGCTCCTGTCTCTGAATATATATATATGTATGGCAATATCATTGCAGTTCCACGTTCTGTTTCCTTACGGCCCACGGCGTGGCGTGTATCCTGATGGAGCAGTATGCCCATTGGTCTCCCCTGAGGAAGAAGTTCAGTTCGTAGTCGTACTCACGGTCGAGGTACTCCTGCGGCTGGTATGTCCACAGCGGAGAGGTGCGGCATTCTGCCAGGAAGAGTGCGAGCGCCACGTCAGCCACCACCGCACGGCTCTGCCTGTTGACTATGCGTAGCCTTGCCGACCGGCTGCCAGCACCCTCGGGGTAGACGAGCCGGTTGAACATGATGTTGTAGTGGGCGGTACGTTCCTCCACGGAAGCCCTGCTGGCAGGGTGCGGCTCGTCTTCCACCGTCACCCCGTTGCCGTCGTACAGCGTGGTCCACTGCGAGTAGGGCCTATATGATAGAGAGTCGCCATGCAGGACGCTATTGTCGGCAGCAAGTACGGCGTTGTCGTCGAGGATGCTCACCTCGTAGTCGTCGGCATGTACGGACTCGGGATTGTCCAATTGTTGTAATGTGACGTTCAGGTGCTTTGTGTCCCTGATGAGCGATATGGTGGCGTATGTGGCGTAGCCTTCGCACACCTCCACGGTCTGCTCTTCCGTGGGATATATGGAGTATGGCTTTGACGTGACAGGCAAGGCTGGCGCACTATAGCCGTATCGTGGTGTAGTGGGCATCACCTTCAGCGTGTGCCACAGGGTATCGAGTGGTGCAGAGTTGTCCACGGCATGAGGTCCGTCGGGCTGCGAGCCGGCAGACGGGTTGGCATCGTGGTCGAGGGTGATGGCAAGGGATTCGGGAGTGTCCGCTCCATCGTGCCTGTACTTAGCCCCTGGTGATTGCAGGGCTGTCTGCCAGTCGCGTTGCAAGGCTATTGCCTGCAGTCGGTAGGCGTGGCCCGAGGGCAGTTCGTCGGATGTGAAGTGCATGGCATAGCCATACTGTGACAGCGGCAACGAGGCAGACGTGTTGGCAACGGACTTTTCAGCCACCTTGCGCCCAGTCTCGTCGAAGACGTACACTTTGACATAGCCCACATGGTCCTTGAACATATCGGCGCGCTGCGTATTGTAGTCGTACACGAACCTGACATACAGTCCCGTGGGACAGTCAGACCTGTCCTCTTCCATCATCGAGCACGAGTGGAGAGAGATGGACATGTACGCTACGGCTGCTGCCGACACCAGTTGATGAAGTAGTTTCATTCCTGACCTTTGTTTGTAACTGTTATTTTGTTGTATGTATATATATATTATATAATGTATAGGCACTCAAGAGTGCGTTGGCACACCACAAGGGTGTAGAGGGCGCAGTACGTTGGCGGTACCTCAGTACCGCGCCCCTACGAAAAGTATTTATTACGAGACTTTGCTTACAGTTCTACACTCTGATTGCGCACTGCCCAAGGCGTGATGTGGATCTTCACGCTGAGGTAGTTGTCGACGTTGTCGTCTGGGTTGTCTCCACCAGTACCCGTTCCTGGGTTAATTGGGGTTGGGCTACCTATCTGGCGAATGGCGGAGAGTTCAATCTTATACCAGTTGTTGCGGACTACGCCATAGCGACCAAGGTAGAGTTGCTCGCTCTTAGCAGAAATATCCGCACCATTGAGCCTCTCGTATACACCCTCTACGCTATTGTCTGAGTGGTTTGTACGTGTCCATGGAGTCTCTGCATCTCCGAAGTGCTTGATTAGCACGTTGTAGTAAGCCACACCATTTTTATAGTATTGGAATTTAATAAGGCTATTTACATTAGCAGGAGTAGCTGATGAAGGAAGAGGATTTGTGGAAGTTGTCGTTATTGTATTTACTACTGCAGTTCCATCTGCGTCGTTATTTGTCATTGTGACATTAATCCTGTTGGTTCCATCAGCATCATACCATGTCTTGAATTCTGTATTATTGTTGCAGAGGTATTTCATGATATATTCTTCAATCTTTTCGCCAGTTCCTGCTCCGGGAACCTGCAGAATATTGTTTGCTCCATAGGTGTTGGCTGTATAGAAGTCATGACCACCATTGAATGTGGCAGAAACGGCAATACCTGTAGAGTTTTTTACGATTTGATTCTTGACATTGAAAGTGTTCTCGAATGTATAAACACTTTTGCCATCCTCAGCCTTCTTGTCTAGAGTGCCAGGTGCAGATATAAGACCTGTGTTGCCAGTATAGTTTACATCCTCACCCCAATATGTACGATATACTTGGTCATGTATGGCAGCGCTACTGATAAAGCGATATTTAGAGGCGGAAATTAGTGCGCCATCTGAGCCATCTGCATAATAGCGAAGCCATGAGTTGTTCATCTGACGTGTGTTGTAATACGTGCTATTTACATTGCTCAGAGTCCACATGATAGATGCCTTGTCGTATGTTACGCCAGAAGCACCTGAGAGTGTTCCGCTCATAGAAGAAGACAACTTGACAGTCACCTTAGCAGCAGCACGCTCCATGTAGATTTCCGCTGCAGGAGCAGCCTGAGCAGCGGATTCGGTGGTAAAGATTTTATTTTTATCAAGGTATGAAAGCGTCGTAGTGGTGACTGATTCACCTGGGTCGGTAGCACCTCCTGCAAAGTTTGCAACTGGAGCATTGGTCATGACAAATCCATTGGTTTTATTGCCTATGTTATCCAATACGATTTTACTAAAGGTAGGAAATGTAGTAGTTGTTGTGTAGGGTGTTCCACCTAACTTATTATTATCGATGTCAGTCAAGCCATTGTCATTGATGATAACGTATGCAAATAGTTTCTGGGAACCTGTCAGTGTAGGCTTCGTAACCTTAGAAGAGACTATACCCTCGGTTGTACATTGGTTATTACCTGATACCTTATCGAAGGTTGTTACATTCATCTTGTAGGCAGACTCGAATGTTGCATCTGCCTCGTTATCTCCCTTGAAGATGAACAAGGTGGCATTGTAAACCCTGTACTCGTCTGGCTGAGGAGTACCATCGTCAAAAACGTCGTTGGCACGCGTGCCTGGCGTAGTGGGCAGCTGGATGCTGAATCCTACATAGCCTTCGCCTCCCGGCAGTACCTCTGGCTGTGGGTCAACTACTGGCTCCACTACCTCTGTCTCGTTGCTGCACCCTGTGAGGGCTGCGGCAAACAAAGCTGAATAAAATAGCTTCTTCATAATCGTAATTTAATTTAGTTAGTTAAAAATTATTGTTGTTTATTGTATGTTCTTTACCTTATATATATATATGTTTGTTTCAGTCTCATGCTAACAGTATTCCGCATCGTCGTGGACTCCGCTATTCCACGAGAGCCTTGTTCTTCTGCGCCTCGGGTAAGATGCCTGCTGCATCGAAGTGACGCACGGCTGCCTCGTAGTCGCCCCTGTACGTGGCAAGCACGCCACGGGCATTCTCTGCCTCAGGCAGGTTGCCTGCCTTGTCCAGATAGGTCTCTGCCTCGCCGAGCCTTCCTTCCTTGATGGCGGCTATGGCAGCATTGGCATTGGCGACTGGGTCGGAGGCATAATACCTGAGGGCGGTGGCTATGGTGCGGTTGAACTCCTCGGAGCCCTCTGGGTAGAGACGAGCCACTCGGAACATCTGGTTGAGCGTCATCAACTGGGGCGTGGCAGCGATAATCTCTGCCAGTTTCTCGTCGGGCATGGGGCGGAGGCGGGTGTTGATGACGAACTTGGTACAGCGCAGCATGGGGAACCACTGCGGCAATATCTTCTCGCGATACAGGCGGGAGAAGGTCTTGGAGGTCTTCAGCTCAGCCTCCTTGGCATCGAAGTCCGACGGGCCGTACGTGGGGCGGTCTATCAACTGCAGCAAGGCATCGCGCTGGGCTGGGGTGATGTCGGCAGACTCCTCCACCTGCTGGCGGAACTCCTCCCAGTTCTCGGGCACGGCACTATAGGTGCAACGCTCGCGCGGGAGGCTGTAACGCTTGCCAAGGTACTCGGAGAGCGAGCGAGAGCGGTTGGTGGCAAGGTAGTCGTTGTGAACGTAAGGCGACTCGGGCGAGGCATAGCCGCACACGCTGATGGCGGCTATCTCCACATTGGGGTCGGAGAGCGCGTATGAGATGGAGTCGTGTATGATGCCCAGCTGCTCGCGGTTGTCTATGCGCTGACCATTGCGGCAAACATACGGGTCGGTATGGAGGGTGATGCTGTCCACCTCGAACTGCACCCTTGCCCTACCCTCGTGCGACACCACGGGCTGGTCCGTCACGGGAGGCGTGACGAAGCACAGGCGCATGGATGGAGCAGGATTCATGTCCACCGTGGCAAGAGGCTCCGACTGGTCGCTGCCCAGCGTAACGCCGCATCCGCACCTGTCAACGGAGAGGCGCAGAGAGACCTGCCCTCGCCTAATCCACGACTGGGCAGGGACGGAAGCCACGTAGGCGTAGGTCTGGGGCTTGCTGCCGTCACGCGCCACCACATGCTTCACCTCGCCATACTCCTGGCGAATATTGGCCGGGAGTCCGCTGCGCCTGTAGACATAGTGCATGTTGCGACCATTGATAAGTACCGTAGGCAGGGTCTGCACATGCCCCTTGCCGTCCTCCATGTAGGGGGTGACCAGCATCTGGCGGTTGCGCCCCATGGTGATGCCGTCCAGCACCATGCCCATGGAGACTGCCACCTGACTGCTGTCGGACGTGATGCTGACATTGCTCAACGTGATATCGCCGTCACCGTCTGCCGCAAGCAGGGTGAGGCAGGGAGCAAATGCCAGCAATATGAGAATGAGAGTCTTTTTCATAAATAACATATAGGTATGAGTCTTTCCTTGAAAATCAGAATATGTAAACCAGCGAGAGTCCGAGCTTGGTAAGCCCTACGTAGTTGGTGGTGCCATCCTCCAGACGAGGACCACACTCGCCACACTCGTACTTGTCGTACCATACATGGCCGTAGCCGACGCCAACCTCAGCCTCGACGTTGAAGTGACGCGACAATATCCACTGGTAGCCGTAGGTGAAGCCTACTCCGGCAAAGCATCCCTCGTAACTCTTGCTGCGTACCTCGCTGCGAATGTCGTCACCGCCAAGGAAGGCACCGGGCAGAGGAATGTCTACGTTGTAGGCATTGAACTGACCACCCATCAGGTGGGCACCAATGAAATGACCGTTGAAACGGGTACACGTCCACCACCTGTACTCGGGCATGAGCACCCAATGACGGGCAGAGCGTTCGCCATGCGACGTGCTGTGGAACTTCCATGGGTTGAGCCCATACACGAGCTGCAGGGTGCTACGACGTGCCAAGCCTACCTCTACGCCAAGGTTGGGCGTGGTGGTGGCATCGTAGAGCAGGTTAGTCTTCACCGCCATCTGTGCCATTGCAGCATTGCCGCACAGCATCCCCCCGAGCATGAGTGCTGCCGAGAGTAGGGCTGACTTGATAGTATTCTCCATGTCTTATAACTGTCTTCAATTTTTGACGTACCGCTCCCAAGGGGGCAGAATCCGCTACGGAATCCTGTCATTGTGCACCTGCATCCTTAGTGCACTAATCCAAGACTATGGCATGTCTTTATTGTGTCATAGCATCGCCTTACGGTTAAACACATAGGCGAAAGTCGGTACTGAAACAATCCTTGTTCTTTGTTTTCTCTTTGTCTTCTTAACCTCTTTACATCAATTCCCTCATCCCGATATGCGGAAGGAGCGGTTACAACATGAAGACAGTATGTGGAAATACGCAAAAAAGCGCGGGAACTGTTCCATTGCCTGTCCCGCGATTCGAGGCCTTCGCATTGCCTATCCTACAGAGACAAGCAACGCAGAGCCCACGCCGATATGAAATAAAAGTCCCCCCTTCGTATGTACTTCCATTGTATATGATGATACAATCAACCATAATAGATATCTTTATGGTAACATACAAAAGGGATGCGAATATTATCACACCCCGGAGCATCTACCGTTGCCCTGCCTTTTGCAAGATTTCCTGAAGTTGCGAAGTTCCGAACCGCAAAGACAAGGCGTCGTGTAAACGCCTTCGTTATATCTTTCACTCACAGTTACCCTCCCTTACCCCCTCACGTATCAAGGATACGCCTGGGACGGCGTGGGCAAAGACATTCATGGGATGCTCACCTCGACAGGTGCATCACCACCCCTCGTTGCAGAGGGAAATGCCTCCTTACCATGAGTTTCAAGATGCAAAATTACACTTTATTTTTAATATGAAGAACAATTCAGGCAAATAATTACTTAAAAAGCGTGCTTTTTAACACAAATGTAAAATAGGGGGGGGGGTAAAACGGGATTTTATTTCCCAAGAAGGGAGATTCCCGTCCATTACCCTCCCCGCGCCAGGGACAACTCAGAGATTGTCCTTCTCTATGTCCTTGAAATACTTGTACGTCCCATGCTTCAGCTCGTCGGTGGCAGCTTCGTCGCAGACGATGATGGCATGTGGGTGCAGCTGGAGCGCGCTGATGGTCCATTCCTGCGAGACTCCGCACTCTATGGCATGGTGCAATGCACGTGCCTTGCCATGCCCGTTGCATACGATGAGTACCTCCCTGGCATCCATCACGGTGCCCACGCCCACGGTGAGTGCAGTCCTCGGCACCTGTGTGGTATCGCCTCCGAAGAAGCGGCTGTTGGCTATGATGGTGTCCGTGGTCAGGCTCTTGACGCGGGTGCGGCTGGAGAGGGAGGAGAAAGGCTCGTTGAAGGCAATGTGCCCGTCGGGACCTATGCCGCCCATGAACAGGTCGATGCCGCCCGCAGCCTCTATGGCAGCCTCGTATGCGGCGCACTCAGCCTGGAGGTCGGCAGCATTGCCGTTGAGGATGTGTACGTTAGCCGGCTGTATGTCGATGTGGCTGAAGAAGTTGTTCCACATGAAGCTGTGGTAGCTCTCGGGATGCTCTTCGGGCAGGCCTACATACTCGTCCATGTTGAACGTCACGACGTGGCGGAAGCTGACCTTGCCTGCCTTGTTCAGCTCTATCAGACGGCGGTACAGTCCAAGGGGAGAAGACCCCGTGGGGCATCCCAGCTTGAAGGGCTTTTCTGCTGTAGGCTTGGCGGCATTTATCCTGTCTGCCACATACTCGGCAGCCCAGCGGCTGAGCTGCTCGTAATCAGGTTGGATTATTACTCTCATAAGGATTCTGTTATTTAAAACTAATGTATGTTGTTTCGTATATACCATGCAAGTGAAGCGAGATAGCAGGGCAATTATGCATCCGTCCGGATGCCGTCACCTGGGAACATACTTGGCGTTCTCCCCGTCAGAGCCATAGATACAGCTGCGCAGGTCTGCCGTAGGGATTGCCACCGCATTGCGCGTAAGCTCGGGTACGTTGTAGCTCTTAAGCAAGAGGACGTTCATCTCAGGGTCTTCCTGCGGAATGACGAATGCCTTATGCGCCTGCCCCTCGGTATCGAAATATGCGAGGAAGGTGCGCGTGTAGTTGCCGTCCATCCTGCGGCTGCTGAAGGCTATCCAGCGTCCGTTGCTGCTCCAGCTGTGGAAGCTTTCCACGTCGTCGCTGTTGGCTTGGTGCAAGGCATAGCAATTGCCCGTCTGAAGGTCCTTCACCCAGAGGTCGCTGCTCTTGTGCCAGATGTGGAACTGCCCATACCTGCCCTGTCCGTAAAGCACGTAGCGTCCGTCGGGACTGACGCGAGGGAAGGTGATGCTCCTGCCCATGGATGCCGCATCCACCTCCATGCGAGGCTCCCCGAAGCGGCGGGTGACACGGTCGAAGGGAATGGACATGAGGTTGTAGCAGATGCTGTCGTAGTGGTAGACAAGCTGCATGGCCCTCGTACTGTCGGGAGAGCCAGGCTCGATGTAGGGTCCTACGTCGGCGTTGCAATAGAAGAGGCGGTCTCCCTCGGGCGACCAGCAGGGGAAGGTCTCGAGTTCGTTGTCCGAGCGAAGGATGTGCGACACCTCGTTACGCGTGACATCGTAGAGCAGCAGGTCGCTCTTCTCGTCCATCACCTCTATCTTCTCGGGGTGGTAGAGATGGAAAGTCTGTCCCGTCTTGTTGGTGGAGAATGCCACGAGGTTGTCCTTGGGATGCCATGAGGGATAGACTCCTGCCGTGATGATGGTGCTGTCCTTGATCTGTACCTTGCGTGCCTTGCCATCCTGCACGATGATAGTGCCGCCATAGTTGGAACGGACATGGAAGAGCATGTCCGAAGCGTCGTTGGCCCGGTAGTTGTGGCAGTTGATGCAATGGTTCTCGCTGTCGTCATACTCGCGGTTGTTCTCGTATATGGGGCGCACGTCCCACGAGGAGAGGTCACGCTGGTATATGCCCAGTTGCCTGTACAGCTCGTAGCCGGGCTCGATGAGACGGTAGCTGAGATAGCGGTCGACCTCCTCGTCTGCCACCGTGAGGGTATGCGACCTGTAGCGTACCCACTCCTGACCATGCAGGGCATAGACGTCGACCTTGACGATGCCTCCCCTGTTGGCTGCAAGCAGCGAGCGCCACTCTGCGGTGTCGGCGGATAGGGTGAGCGACCCGTCCGACTGCATGAGCAGTGGCTCTCCATTCCCCGACAGGCTGGCTACTGCAGCCGTGGCAAGAGTGTCGCGCAGGATGAAGTTGAGCGGTGCTATGTTGGGCGGAATCACAATGTCGGCATAGTCGGGGTATATCTCTGCCTGCTTGTCTACCTGGGTATAGTGTGCGGGTATCTCCACCCTGCTGCCGCACGCCATAAGCATGACTGCCGCAGCATATATATATAATGTATATAGTTTCTTCATATCATTCCAATTGTTTGTTTCGGTGGGAGACCCCCTCAGTCCCCCTGTTTAGGGGGAGGCTGTAAGCCATGGGAGACCCCCTCAGTCCCCCTGTTTAGGGGGAGGCTGTAAGCCATGTGTCCTTTGCTCCCTGCTCATTTCTCATCGCTCTCTGCTCTCTGCTCATTGCTTCCCCCTAAACAGGGGGACTGAGGGGGTCTCTCTCTGCTCAATTAACTCCTGAGTTGGAGGTCGCCGGACCTGTCAAACCCTTCTTGGTCGCCTTGAGGTTGCCGAAGAAATAGTAGTACGGGTAGTAGCCCTTGTACTTGTCGAACAATTCGTAGGCATGACCTGCACGGTCGCTCATGTACGGCTGCACCGCCTGCATGAACGCCTGTATCTTGGACGTCCTGTACTGCAGTCCCACGAACTTGCCCTCGATGCCCGGCTGCTTGGTGGATGACAACAATACGCCGTCGGCAATGATGTCGCTGGGCGTAGTGCCTACGATGGGGGCGAGACGCTCGATGAACATGGGCATAAGCTTGGTGTAGAGGCATACGCAGAGGCTGTTGGTGAGTGCCTCCATGCTCCTGCCCTCGGTGAGGGCAAGGTTGTAGCCCATGAAGACGGGTTGCTGGTACATGTTCTCGAACGAGTCGTGTATAGGCTCGGTGAGGCGTATGCGGGCAAACTCGGGGTCTGCCTCCACCAAAGCGGGCTTGCGCACCATGGCTCCGTACTTGCTGATGAAGTCTCCCTCGAAGGGGACGTCAGACAGCAGGCGCAGGTACTTCTCAGCCAGCAACCACTCTCCCCTGAGGAGCGAGCACTTGACCAGCAGCTTGAGCAGGCGGACGGTGGGCCCCGTCATGACCATGTTCTCCATGCAGTTGTGCATGCACGTCTGTACGAAACCCGCATGAAGCGAACCCTCCGGGACGTACATGGCACTGGCATTGTTGTGGTAGCCGTCCATGCCGAAGAGGTAGAGGGAGTCGTAGTCGAGGCGGATGTCGTACATGCGCTGGGCTATCTCGCCCGTATGCACCAGCGACATGGCATAGAAGCAAGCCATGGGGCGGTTGCTCTGGACGGCGTTATCGCGGGCCACCTCCTGCATCTTCCTCCATTGCTGCGTCTCGCTGAGGTACATCAGCCGGGTTATGGTACGCGAGTATGGACGCTGGCTCTCGTTGAAGGACAGCACGCCTCCCATGAAGGCAAGGCAGAATGCAAGTTCGTACATGGAGTAGCGGACATTCTCGGCACGGGAAGGAAGGAACGTAGGGAGGAAGGGGCTGTGGCTGAAGACCCTGACCGCTGCGGCAAGCACCGCAAGGGCGGCAAGGATGACGCACGGCACGCCAAGGATGTAGCCCGTCTCTGCCTCGAAGAACATGTTGATGCCCTGATACGACACTATGGCAATGTATGCCAGTGCCGGAAGGAAACGCAGGAAGCGCACCCTGGCAGGCAACCTGAGAGCGTAGCCTACGAGCCAACTGCCGGCAGTAAGGATGAAGGCCACCGACAGTCCGCCAAGCCACGGATACTTGTACAGCTGAAGCACCAACCTGCCCAGCCACCTTATGCCTGGATTGCTGCACGAAAGGAAGAACTGCAATACCCTGCTGTCAGCCGACCAGTAGCTGTACTCCCTTGCCACATGGAACACGCAGCCGTAATAGAGCCACGCCCATAGCCATACCAAGATGAAGAACAGGGGCAGCACGGGTATCGTGAGACGTGGTCCCTGCTTGGGGACTGCCTCCAAGGTGGTCTTCACATTGGAGGCAGTCTTGTTGTTATTATCCTTCAGTTTCTGTTTACCCATTTCCTAATATATCGTCACTTTACAATCTTCTTGCCACGCATCAGGTAGATGCCGCCCTTGCCTGCCCTTGCCACGCGACGTCCACTAAGGTCATAGAGCTCCTCCCGGTCAACTTCCCCGGCGGAGGAGGTACAAGCGCGTATTGAGGTCTCTATGTCCATCGGTCCATCGAAGACGTAGGTGAATGGGGAGATGGCCTCGGCATATACCACCGACTTGCCCGTGGCATCCAGGACATATCCGCTGTCTACGAAGCCGAATCGTCCTGCATTGACCGTGACGTCCGTAAGGGTGGCAGAGAACGGGCCATTCACTACGACGGGACTCCCTGCCGTGACGGTCTCAATCTCGGGTACGAGGGTCGCTCCGTCCAGCGTTCCCTCGAAGCCCTCCCATACGTCGAAGGGCAGGCAGAGAGCCTGGTAGCCTACCCCATCCT
Source organism: bacterium (assembly GCA_004559785.1). Taxonomy (GTDB): domain Bacteria; phylum Bacteroidota; class Bacteroidia; order Bacteroidales; family Bacteroidaceae; genus Physcousia. Next base: position 14,769 of record SFXD01000001.1, read on the forward strand.
TGGAGAAGGACAGCGAGGAGGCCTGGAAGCCATTGGGGATGAAGCATGGCTTGTCGCCATCCAGCACGAAGTTGGCAGCGACGCCGTCGGGGGCTACCACATTGGCCTGCTGCAACAGTTCGGCCGTGGGCTGCTTCTTGGCAGACTGGCCGGGCAGGATGTATGCCACGGAGTTGGCAGGCAGGGGGCTGACGGCACTCTTGCCGGCCGAGCCCGTCCCGTAATAGTATACGGTGTGCGGCGTGTCGCTGCCCTCGTAGTAGACGGTCATCTCGCCACGGTAGAGAGCCGGGGCGTTGGGTACGAGCACCTCGTAGCCGTTAGGCTCGCATGCCACGATGGTGAAGCCGTCGGCCACCTTCTGCTGCACCTCCTTGGGGAAGGTGATAGTCTTGCGGTTGCTGAGGTAGACGAGGTTTCCGGCATTGTCGTACACCTTGAATCCCACGGCACCTGAGCCTTCCACCCTGTAGGAATTGGTTCCCTGGCTGTAGGAGGAGGTATAGTAGTAGCCAGTGGTGACGTACTCCTTGGTATAGTCGCCGTACTGGCCCACGTCTCCGTTGGCACCTATGAGGTTGCATCCCTCGTTGCTGATAGCAACGCGAGTCTCGCTGGCCGGCTTGCCTTCGAGCACGCCTCCCTGGATGGAGGGCGAGGGCTTGATGCGGTCCTCGATGAAGACGATGCTGCGTGCCTTGGGGTATCGGCGCATGTACGCCTTAGCCTCGTCGATGTCCTCCTGCGTGGTGGTCATCCAGTAGTTGCTGTAGTCGCCAATCCAGTAGTCGGACACGGGGACGAACATGCCGTATGCCTCGAAGAGTTCGCTGAGGTCTTCGCCGGCTGCATCGCACATCATCCTTGCCATCTTGAGGTAGTCGTCCTTGCCGCTGCTGCGGAATCCGCCCACGATGTCCGTCACGCCGTCGCCATCAGAGTCTGTGGAGAGAGAGCCGTCCCAGGGGCCCTTTTCGATGGGGTCCTTGCGCAGCATGCGGAACAGCGTGGGATAGAAGTCGGGCTTGTTGCCCAGCACGTGGTAGTACAGGTATAGCTGGTAGTACATCTGCGTCTGCGCCCAGATGTTGCGAGACACCCATGGCGTACCCTTGGCAAACTCCGCGAAGGTGTTGGCGAGAGCCTCGCCACGGCTGGTGCTCACGCCGTGCAGGAAGACGTTGACGTTGGAGAAGAGGTTGTTGCTGACCTCCATGGTGCCCACGGCGCAGATGCTGTTCTGGTGGTTGTGTCCCATCTCGTGGCTTGGTCCCCATGTGGCACCGCCCCCTGTCTCGGTCATGCTCTTGTAGTTCATGACGGTAGGCAGCGTGCCGTCGGAATAGTATGTCCCGAACGACGTGGCGTACATGTAGCTGTGGTTCATGGAGAAGCAGTTCCATACGTTGTTGAACCTCCCCTTCATGTCCTCCTGGAATCCCATCAGGTCTTCCTCGTTCTGCAAGAGCGTGTTCCATACTCGCATCAGTCCCTCCATCTCGTTGGCAGGCCCGACGGCATCCTGTACGAGCCTGTTGTTCATTGCGAACACGAGACGCTCGGTCTTCAGGTTGAGCACCTCGCTCTTGTCCAGGAGCCTTTCGCGCAGCAGCCTCCAGTCGGCATTGGTCATGCCTCGGGTGGCATCCCAGTAGCCTTGCACCTCACCGCCCTCGATGTGAATCTTCATGTCGGGATAGTCGGCAAGGAACTTCTCGGGGTCTTCCAGCTGGTAGAAGATGTATATGGTGCTCCTGTCGCCCAGGAGGATTGCGTTGAGTCCCTGATGCAGAGTGGTGGTGGCACCCGTCTGGTGGTCGCCCGGGCTGTCGCTGTCGCCTATGACCTCCGCCTGCAGCGTACAGTCGGCACTGGGCTCCTGGTCTACATATATATATATAATGTCGCCCGACTTGCCCGTAATGCCCGTGGGGCCTGACAGCTTGCCGAAGCAGTTGCTCATGCCGCAGTACTGGTTGGACGACATCTTCTGGAAGTGGCTGTACACCTTGTAGTCGTCCCTTACGCGGAAGAACTTCTCGAATCCGCGGCTATATCCGTCGTCGCCCGTGCAGACCTGCCACGAGTCGTTCTTCACCTTCAGCACCATGGCCTGCATGTCGGCGTTCAGCACCTGGTAGTCGGCATCCTGAGCCAGCTGCTCGTCGGAGAGAGCCTGTATCGCGGCCTTGAGCCTTGTGCAGGCAGCATCCTCGAAGAGGTTGGCGAGAGCGGCCTTGTACTTCGTGATGTTAGCCTTGAGGGTGGTGTAGTTACCGAGGCTGGCGCGTCCCTCCTCGATGAACTCGTCCGTTAGGGTCACCTCCTCGAATCCCCACGTGCTGGCAGGTATGCCCTGAGAATACCACCCCACCACATTCCTGCCGGCATCGCAATGCAGTCCGACGCTTCCGTTGTCGATGATGAAATACTTCATGTCCGTCACGTCATCGGTACGGGTCAGGGTAAAACCTGCCGCCGGTGCTCCGGACTGGGTTTTGTACGTTGTGCTGAGCGAACCGTTTTGCCGTGTCACGAGCCTTTCAGTACACATGTTCTTCAAGTGGAACTGCCCCTGTACTCCTGTGGGGACGAGTGTCCAGTATTGTGACAGCTTCTCGTCGTTGGCAGGCTCGCAGCCGAGGGCGTTTGCGCTGAAGTCCTCGTTGACGTATAGGTCGTAGGCTATGTTGCAGATGCGGTAGTACTTGCCAGCCACGGGCTCGCGGAACCTGCTGTTGGCAAGGAGATAGTCCTCCACCTCCTGCAGGGTGAAGTTGTCCACGAGCGAAATGGTCCAATCCGAGCCTTGGTCTCCCTCGCAGTTCCATTCGTAGAGGGTGGAGCCGTCGCCGTTCAGGTTGAGGCAATTCTTGCCGCCGAAGTCGCTGCTGCCCGAAAGGTTGACGTAGCTGGAGCCGTTGCTGTTGTTGGGGCTCATCTGTATGTATATGGGCATCGGGGCGGATGCCGGCACGCGGAAGTTGTCGTCCCCCTCAAGGAAAAGGCCCGTGCCGCCGTTGCGCAGCGTATAGGCATCGCCGCTCCTGCCAAGTATCCATACCTGCGAGAGGTCGTCGAGCGTGGAAGCCGCTCCAAGGACGGCAGTCTTCGTGCAGGCGAGGTTCCTGCCCGGCATGCGCCGGTTGGAGAAGCGTACCAGTCCGCCCTTGGCAAGGACATAGTTGACGTAGTCCTCGCCCGTGAGGTCGGCGGTGCTCTTCATCACCACCTCCACGAAGGTCCAGTCTCGGTCGCCGCCTGCCGTACCCTTGCCCGAGGCACCGACGAGGTTGCCGCTCTTGCTCTGCAGGTAGTAGAGTCCGTTGCTCTGCAGGTACCAATGTCCTTCCGAGCCGAAGGCGGCTATGGCGTACTTGCTGTTGGCGCGTATGGTGTCCTCGGTGCCGTTGTTCTTGGCCGTGGTAACGTTCCGGTAATAGTGGCCAAGTCCCGACTTGATGTAGTACCTGCCTCCTTCGCTGGCAGGCTCCAGCTGTACGAGATAGCCCGCATTCGCCTCGGCGTCAAGCCCATTTGGGGCAACGTCCGTCACCCCCAGGGCGTATCCGTCGCCCTCCTTGGTATACGTGCCTGTCTTCTCATTGTAAAGGAAATACCACTTGCCCGTCTCGAGCGTGGCAGCAATCGCTCCCGAGGAAAGCGTCTTCCCCGAGAAATCCTCGGCAGCTGCGTATGCCCGGACAGTCCCGAAGAGGGAAATCAAGGCTCCGAGTAGCCAGATTTGAATCCTTTTCATCATATTGGGTGTTAGATTAGTTTTGCGCAAAGATACGAAAAAAAGTCCATCCCAAGCAAAACGGGGGATATTTTTTTTTGAATCACGTTGAATATAATCAATTTAATTCATATCTTTGCATCCTGATATGGACAATTTCACTAACCCATTTGTCTGGATGCTCAGGTTCAGGCACAGGCGCGGGTACGGAGTTCACTCGCCCTTCGCATACGAATTCCTGACCAACGTCGTATACGAGAAGGGGGAATTTTACCAGTACTCCACCCTCGACAGGGAACTTGCCTTGAAGCAACGGTTCCGCATACGCCAATGCCTGCACCTCATGTTTCGCCTGTCAAACCACCTCCAGCCCGGCACCGCTTTCGTGGACGAGCCCACGGGACAAGCCGCCAGGTACGTTATGGCAGGCTGCCACAAATGCAGGCTGACCGACAAGCCCGACGACGAGGAACTGGACCTCTGCCTGCTTGCCTCACCTAACGACCAGGCGGCATGCCGAATCCGAGAGGGCGGGGTGCTCGTCGTCGACAACCTGCGGCAGCACCACGCCTGGTTTGCCTCACTGCCAGCGGTGCTGACCTTCGACCTGTGGGACATGGGCATAGCCTTCTTCGACAGCAGATACAACAAGCAACACTATATCGTCAACTTCACATGAAATCCAACATCTACACACGCAAGGGGGACTCCGGCATGACAAGCCTCGCCACGGGAGAAAGGGTGCGCAAGGACAGCCTGCGCCTGGAATGCTACGGGACCATCGACGAGCTGAACAGCCACCTCGGACTGCTGCTGGCCGAAGTGGAGGAGGAGGCCGTCAGGCAAAGGCTCGTGGGCATACAGAACACGCTGTTCGTAATAGGCGCGGTACTCGCATCGCCAGGACGCAACGACACCCCCTGCCCCATTACCGGCAATACGATAGAACGCCTGGAACACGACATAGACGCAACCGCCGAAGGACTGCCTGCATGGAGGGGATTCACGCTGCCCGGAGGATGCCGTGCCGCCGCACAGGCACACGTCTGCCGCACCGTCTGCCGGAGAGCCGAGCGCAGGATGCTCGCACTGCAGGCCGTGGAGGACGTGCAGCCGCAGTTGCTGGCTTACATCAACCGCCTGAGCGACTATCTATACACTCTGGCATGCAATCTGAACAGAATTTCGGGAACAGAGGAAATTTTATGGGACAAAACCATAGTAGTTTGAGAAAAAAACCTTATATTTGCGCCCGTTTATATAAAAAACGGACAGGGGGGAAGCCCCTGCAACACGTCTGTCGAAGGATTAACTAAACAATAGCAAATATGTATTGGACACTTGAATTGGCATCAAAACTGGAAGACGCACCATGGCCTGCAACTAAGGAAGAACTCATCGACTATGCCACCCGTAGCGGAGCTCCGCTGGAGGTGATAGAGAACCTCTCGGAAATAGAAGACGAGGGCGACGTGTACGAGACCATAGAGGACATCTGGCCAGACTATCCAACGAAGGAGGATTTCCTCTTCAACGAGGACGAGTACTAAGAGAGACATAGGGCTCACACACGAGATTCCAGTGCCGGCGAGGCAAGCAACGTCACTTGCTTGCCTCGCCGATTGCTTTGACATTGTAAAGGATTTTCCCTCCCGGGGAAAAGGTAGCTCACAGCTCAAGTCTTCCCCCTAAACAGGGGGACTGAGGGGGTCTCTCACAGCCTATCGTCCTCTATCTCGAAGGTGACGTTATAGCCCGTGATGGGATGCTCGCGCAGGGAGAGAGAGAAGCCCTGCATCATCAGGATCCTACGGGAGAGGGAAAGCCCAATGCCGGAACCTTGAGGCTTGGTGGTGAAGAACGGGACGAAGACATCGCATGCCACATCGTCGGGAATCGAATGCCCGTCGTTGCTGACCTGCAACTTGCAGAATGCATGGGGCGGGCGTCTGGAATCCTGCTGGCGAGGGACATGCCTGATGCCAATGGTATGGGCATTAGCCTCAGAAGCATTCCTCGCAATGTTGATGAACACCTGGCGTAGGAGGTTCTCGTCGGCATGGATGATGGTGTCGGAGGGGACATCTATCTCCCAACGTATTTGGGGATGGATGGCATGAAGCGATGCCAGGAAGCCAGACAGGTTGATGTCCTTCATTATCGGTTCCTGCAACTGGGTCAGCTTGCGGTAACTGTCCACGAAGACGGCAAGTCCCATGCTCGTGTCGCGAATGGCCCTGATTCCCTCCTCGTAGGCAGAACCCTTGATGCTTGGATCCGAGAGATATGCTTGGCTGATGCTCCGTATGGGCGTCGTGGCATTCATTATCTCATGGGTCAGCACACGAGTGAGGCGCTGCCACGACTCCACCTCGCCCTGTGCAACGAGCCTCTGTATGTCCTGCCCCATATCGTTGAGCACTTCCTGCAAGGCACGCTCGCCGAAGAGCAGCCCCTTGGTGGGCAGCCGAAACGTGAAATCGCGATGGCGGATGGCATCGTGCATCAGCCTTGCACGGTCGCGTAACAGGCATTGGTGTCTGTAGGCTAACAAGGTGGCTACGACGAAGGAGACTACGAGGATGGCAACAACGGTGTGTGTCATGGCTGGTATTTCTTGTATAGCGTCTGGCGGGTGATGCCGAGCAATTCGGCAGCCTTGCTCATGTTGCCGTGGCACTTGTCCACCACCTTCCTTACGTGCGTCTTCTCAACTTCGTCGAGAGTGGACACTTCCTTCGTCCTGTCTATGGCATCCTTCAGCACGCGTATCAGTTCGTCGTTGTCCCAAGGCTTGGTCACGAAGTCGGCGGCTCCGTTCTTCAATCCCCTCACGGCAAGCCTGACATCGGCGTAGGCGGTTGCCAGCACCACCGGGATGTCGGGATGCCTGCGATGGATGGCAGAGAGCCAGACCATGCCCTCCTGCCCTGAGTTCACGCCCATGGAGAAATTCATGTCCAGCAGCACAACGTCCACATGCTCCCTCTGGATGGTGGGAAGTATGGAGTCGGTCGTAGAAAGGGTGACGATGCGCTCGAACACCTTGGAAAGGCATATCCTCACGGCCGTCAGGATAGCAGGGTTGTCGTCCACGACGAGTATTGTCCCATAATTCTGATTCATGCTGCAAAGTTATGCTTTTTCTTTGTAAAAAGGGAGTGGAAAGCGGCATTTCGAACACTACCGCGAGAAAAGTGTATGATTTTCATACAGAAAAGTGTATGATATTCATACAAACTGCACTACGCAGTGGGGAAAGGCAAGGCAGGAACCAGACATTTGTCCTACCTTTGCAACGACAAACAAGCAGAAGCAATGGGAAAGATTATTTGCATGATGGTTGCACTGGCGGTTAGCAAGTGCCTGACAGCAGCGGAGGCTGACACCCTGTCTCTATGCCTGCAGGACGCCATACGCCTGGCCCGGAGCCAGTCGCCCTCCGTACAGAGCGCACGCAACACCTTCCTTGCAGCCTACTGGAACTACCGCTACTTCCGTGCCAACTATCTCCCGTCCGTGACACTCACATCCTCGCCATACCTCAATAGGGAGATGAACAAGATTACCCAGTCGGACGGGACGGCGAGGTTCATACAGCAAGACCAATTCGGGGCAGACCTTACGCTGCGCGTGAACCAGAACATAAGCTGGACAGGAGGCAGCCTGTTCCTGAAGAGCAGCCTTAGCCGAATCGACGAGTTCCAGGACAACTCTACGGCTTACAGCAGCCGCCCGCTTGTGGTGGGCTACGAGCAGAACCTCTTTGGGTACAATGCGCTGAAATGGAACAGGCGCATAGAGCCAATACGCTACACCGAGGCAAAGAAGCAGTACGCCGAGACCCTCGAAGTAATCTCCGCCACTACATGCAGCCACTTCTTCACCCTGGCTTCGGCTCAGGCCGAACTGGAGATGGCACGACAGAACCTCGCGTCGGCAGACACCCTATACAGCATGGCGCAGGGGCGGTACAGGATTGGCACCATCACGGAAAACGAGATGCTGCAACTGGAAATCAACCGACTCAACGAGGAAACCAACGTGATGGATGCGGAAATCAACCTAAAGGAGGTGGAGCAGAGCGTACGTTCCTTCCTTGGGCTGGACCAAACGGTGTCGCTCAGGCTGGTGATGCCCGACAGCGTGCCGCAGTTCGAGGTGCCGCTGGCATCCGCCATGGAACTTGCCATGCACAACAATCCCGACCCCGAATACTACAGGCGCATCGTCAAGGAGAGCGAAAGCAACCTCTCTAACGCAAAGGCTACGCGAGGACTGCGAGCCGACCTATATGTGCAGTTCGGACTCTCGCAGACGGGACGCGACGTTGGCAGTGCCTACAACCACCTCCTGCACCAAGAGTATGCCAGTGTGTCCCTATCCCTCCCAATCCTCGACTGGGGACGAGGAAAGGGCAAGGTGAGGGTTGCCAAGTCGCAACTGGCTCTCGCCAGGACACAGGCAGAGCAGGGCATGGACAACTTCTGCCAGAATGTGGAGAAACTGGTGATGCAGTTCAACATGCAGGCTCGCCGCGTACACATAGCTGTCCTTACGGACAAGAGGGCAGAGCAACGGCACACTGTAGCACGGCGATTGTATGTCACGGGAGGAAGCAGCATACTCGACCTAAATGCCGCCATCAGCGAAAGGAACGCCGCCAAGCGGGGGCGAATCAACACCATGCGCACCTACTGGACCCTCTACTACACGCTACGCAGCCTGACGGCTTACGACTTCGAACATGATGCGCCCCTGACAGAACGCTTACCCATCGACTGACAAACATATACATTATATAATATATAAATATGGATATCCAACTCAAGCCCAGACCTTGGTACATCAGGCATCCGTACCGCATACTCGCAGGCATTGCCTTCCTTGGCTTTGCCGTATATGTCACTTTGCTTGCCTTCGGGCCTCGCCGCCTGATGATAGACGCCAACGAGTACAACATTGTCAATGTGCAGGAACTGCCATTCATGGAGTATATAGACGTGGAAGGCGTGGTATGCCCCATACAGACCATACGCCTCAATGTGATGGAAAGCGGCTATGTCGAACGGATAGTGGCAGAGGACGGCGCCATGCTACAGGCAGGCGACACCATCCTTGTCCTGTCCAATCCCGAACTGCTACGCACCATCGACGAGGAACAGGCTGAATGGGAAAACCAACAACGCAACTACCGCGAGCAGGAAATAGAGATGGAGCAGCATTCCATCACCCTCCGACAGCAAGCCCTGGATGCCGCACACCAGATGGCATCGCTCGAAAAGTCCTTGCAACAAAGCCGCGAGGAATACCGGATGGGAATAAAGAGCAAGGCTGAACTGGAAGTGCTGGAAGAGGACTACAACTACAGATGCAAGAAGGCTGAACTGGAGGTGCAGAGCCTCAAGCACGACTCCGTATGCACGCTCCTCAAACGGGAGATGGTAGATGCCAGGCGCAAAGCTTCCATGCGAAAGATGTCCCGCTCGGCTGACCGGGTTGCCAATCTCGTAGTACGCACCAACGTAGCAGGGCAGCTCAGTTTCCTAAACGTCACACTGGGGCAGCAAGTGCCTTCGGGTACAAGCGTGGGAGAAATAAAGGTGCTCACCGAATACAAGGTTCACGCCTCGCTTTCCGAATACTACATAGACCGCATCACCACGGGGCTGCCTGCCAGCATACGATACCAGGAAGTGAGGTTCCCTCTGCGCATCAGCAAGGTGGTACCCGAGGTCAAGGACAAGAACTTCGACTGCGACCTCGTCTTCACCGCCGACAAGCCTGCCAACATCCGCCTGGGCAAGAGCTATCGCGTACAGATAGAATTGGGCAATCAAGAGACGACTCTCGTCATCCCCAGGGGCGACTTCTTCCAACACACTGTTGGGCAATGGATATACCGTCTCTCGCCAGATGGCAAGACAGCACGGAAGACTCCGATAAAGATTGGGCGCGAAAACCCGCAGCAGTACGAAATACTTTCCGGCCTGCAGCCAGGCGACAAGGTTCTGGTGAGCGGCTACGGCAAGTTTGGCAACATCGACGAACTGGTGATAAAGTGATGAAGAGCAATGAGAGACCCCCTCAGTCCCCCTGTTTAGGGGGAAGCAATGAGCAATGAGCAGTGGGCAATGAGCAGTGAGAGACCCTCCGCAGCACGATGCGCACCAATCCCTCGGAAACTATCGCCAAGGAATAGCAATCAACACGAATAAACAATAACCCCAAAATAAACAAGAATTATGATTCGGCTAAAGAACATCAAGAAAGTATTCCGTACTGAAGAAGTGGAGACATGGGCACTACGCGAGGTAAACCTCGAAGTGAAGGCAGGCGAGTTTGTTGCCATCATGGGACCGTCGGGCTGCGGCAAGTCCACCCTGCTGAACATCCTGGGACTGCTGGACAATCCCACCGAAGGCTCGTACATACTGAACGGGAAGGACGTGAGCACGCTCAGGGAGAACGACCGCACGGATATCCGAAAGGGTGTCATCGGTTTCGTCTTCCAGAGCTTCAACCTCATCGACGAGCTCAACGTCTATGAGAACATCGAGTTGCCCTTGCTCTACATGGGCGTACCTGCCAAGGAGCGCAAGCAACGCATCGAGGCAGCGATGGACCGCATGGCAATCTCCCACCGCCGCAAGCATTTCCCCAGCCAGCTCTCGGGCGGCCAGCAGCAACGCGTCGCTATAGCACGTGCCGTGTTGTCCAATCCCAAGATTATACTTGCCGACGAGCCTACGGGTAACCTGGACTCCAAGAACGGCAAGGAGGTGATGAACCTGCTGAGCGAACTGCACCGGGAGGGAACCACCATCGTCATGGTGACTCACTCGCAGCACGATGCCTCCTACGCCGACCGCATCGTCAAGCTATATGACGGTGAGATTGTGAAGCAAGTTGAACTATAACAGCCAGCCTCCATGTCTATGATTCTCCATAACCTGAGGGTTGCCATACGCAACCTCATGAGGTACAAGGTGCAGACCCTCGTCTCCGTACTGAGCATCGCCATCGGCATTGTCACGCTGGCGTTCGTACACGCTGCCATGTCGGACTACAAGTTCTCCGCCCTCCTCGACCAACCCTATTATGAAAGGGCGTACAACATAGGCTTTTCGCCACTGGAGGAAAGCGAGCCCCAAGCCAATGGCTGCGAGACTGGCAGTTGCGACATAACACCCGACATAGTCCGCGCACTGAAACCTGAAGGTGGACTCAGGTGTGCCGAACAGGTGACGGTACTTGCCGACATGATAGAGGGAACAATCTCCACGGAGTTTCACTTGTGCGACTCCACGGTACGCAAGACCCTTCTCATCGGCAACATGGTCGACCCTGGACTGCCGAACTACCTTGGGCTGAGGTCTGCCATCACGGGCGAGAAGATAAAACCGCTGAAACCGGGCGAGGCGATTATCAGCAAGAGGGAGGCAGCCCAAATCTTCGGGGATGCCAATCCCATCGGTGCCACTCAGGAGTCGCCTTTGCATAGGCAACCCGGTCAGATAACCATTGTCGATGTATTCGACACCCCGTCCTGCTTCGACCATTGGTTCACCCGCCCGGCTCTTTACTATACCTTTGGCCCCATAGAACTGTTCGGCAGTGGGAATGCCAATGAAAGATGGGAAATAAGCCTGGTACTCAAGGACGGCTTTACAAGGCAGCAGCTACAGACAGAACTGGATGCGCACGTGAAGCCTCTCGGGCTGAAATCTGTCTTGACCAAGGAGGCAGACAGGATGAGTGAAACCAACGCCCAGATTATCCTCACCAATACGCTTGCCCATATAGCAGGTTCGCTCATACTGGTAGCCGCCATCGTAGGCTTCCTGCGGATGCAGGTCCAGCTATTCTGGATGCGCAAGCGCGAGGTAGCCCTTCGCATAACCCACGGAGCACGGATGCGGCATCTATTCTGGCTATTCTTTACTGAGACGTGCCTAACCGTCGCCCTTTCTGTCGCCGTGGCAATACTGACCGGCAAATGGCTGGAAAGGATTGTATACACAGGACTTGCATACGTGTCGGACCTGCCGGAGATGTCCGTCCCCCTTGTCAGGCTCTACAGCCTGCACATAGGACTTGGGCTGCTATTGATATGCGGACTTGGCGTATGGGTGGCGGTCAGACGCATCTCTGCCTCCGGAAGCGGCCTGGCAGCCAACTTGCGAGGGAGCCGGACTCATCTTTTCCGCAACGTGATGCTTTGCCTACAGGTGACGATATGTACAGTCTTCGTATGCGGCAATCTTATTGTCCTCAGTTGGTCACGCGAGATGCTGTCCTATTACAATCTGCCAGCCAACGACGACTTCTACAGGAAATGCATACTGATGAACATGGTAATGTCCGGCAAGCCCAAGCTGCTGATGGAGGAAGTCCGCCACCTGCCGAGCCTGGACAAGGTCATACCCCAAGGTATCAGCTATTTGTCTTTCCGCGAGTTGGATGACAATCCCGACATGCTTGCTGCCCTCAACGGACGGTATTACCAACCCTTCTATCTGGAATCGGACACAGCACTGCTTTCCTTCTATGGAGTAAGGGTAAACTGGATACGTCGTCCAGCCGACGAAGGGGCATACCTGCTGTTGGACGAGGACATTTACCAGAAATTACGGGCTACGGAGTCCTTGGGCAATGGGACATTGTCTGTAGACCCGTTTGGCAAGGGATTCAGGTCGGTGCCCATTGCCGGCACCATACCCAAGTTTCCTTACTCAGACCATGGCGTTTCGGTTCTGGTAAACCACGAGACCACAGCAAGTTTCCAAGACTACATCCTCGTTCCCAAGGCAGGTCGATACGGGTCGCTCATGCAAGAGGTGGAGCAAGCCATCCGTCGCATTGAGCCGGAAGTGGTAGAGCCGATAGCCACTAACCTGCGCGACAGCCAGTCGGAGATAACCATGGTGGAGGGAATGCGCACGCTGGGCTGGATGCTGGGATTTGTCAGTCTCGTCATCTGTGCCATGGGCATTTACAGCACCATCAGCCTCGACACCCGTTCGCGCCAGCAGGAAGTGGCGATACGCAAGGTGTGCGGAGCCAAGGGGCGAGACATCTACATCCTCTTTGGGCGCATATACCTTGCCGTCATCGTTGTGGCACTATCCATAGCAATCCCCGTTTCGGTCTTATTCAATCGGGCAATGATTGACTTGGACACACGCACTTCGGAATGTGGGACGTTGTCTCCATTCATGCCATGCCTCGTTGGTTCGTCCTTCATCGTCACGCTGATAGCCTCCATCGTTGTCTGGGAGATCCGCAAGGTGATGCAAGTTGGCCGAACGAGCAGCGAGAGCAGCAGCTGAGTCTTGCTCAGGCCATACCGGGTAGTGGCTTTTGGCTACTGCCGAAATGCAGAGGAAGGCAATAGATAACGTGAGCCCGACGAATTAGAGCTAACTTGAAAGAAGCAAGATAATATGCCTCGGACAAGACATAATATATCTTCGTTCCCGATAAGGTTATTAACCTTGCCGGCATGTAGGCTATGATACATTTCCTGCGCAATCCATAGCATAAGAATTTGGGAGTAAGGTTTTTTTGTCGTAACTTTGCAAAAGGAAATGCTAAAAAGCGACTACGCTTCCGCAAGTCTGCCACAAGAAGTAGGCTTAGGCATGGAATGCAGGCATTATTCACGTAAGAAAAGAAAAATGGAATTATCTGACAAGGCAAGAAGCGTAGTGGACTTCTTCGAGAGCAACGGGCTACCATACCACCTCGTACAGCACCCTCCCCTCTTTACCATCGAGGAAGGACTCGCCTTCTGGAACTCGCTTGACGAACTTGAGGGTTGCACCCATTGCAAGAACCTGTTCCTGCGCAACCATAGCGGCAAGCGGCATTACTTAGTCACCATGGAGTGCCACAAGACACTGGACTTTGCCCGGTTGCAGGACATCATCCGTGAAGGAAAGCTGTCCTTTGCGTCGCCCGAGCGAATGGAGCGCTGCCTAGGCCTACAGCCAGGCAGCGTGTCCCCCTTGGGATTGATACACGACATGGACCTGACGGGAGCACCGCAAAGGGAACTGTTCCCGAACGGGCATCGCGTGAAGTTCTTCGTCGACAGGGACCTGTACGATGCTTCACAAATGACGTTCCATCCCTGCGACAACACAGCCAGCATGGCAATAACGCATGATACCTTCCTGCGATTCCTGCAACTGTGGGGCGGCGAAGTAGAGTGGCGGTCTGACCTATAGGATGGAGGCGATTCCAGGCATTGGATTTGAGACAAGGACAGAAAAAAGGGGAGGAAACCTTTCCCTCCCCAACCAGCAGGATATAGGATGCTTATCCTATATTACTTCTTGAAATAGCGGTTGAACAAGCCCTGGAATCCTGCTCCGTGACGAGCCTCGTCCTTAGCCATCTCGTGTACGGAGTCGTGGATGGCATCCAGGTTCAATTGCTTTGCAACCTTGGCGATGTCCATCTTGCCCTTGCATGCGCCTTCCTCTGCCATCATACGCTTCTCTACGTTGGTCTTGGTGTCCCATACTACTTCGCCCAGCATCTCTGCGAAGCGTGCTGCATGCTCGGCCTCCTCAAGGGCATAGCGCTTGAAGGCCTCTGCCACCTCGGGGTAGCCCTCGCGGTCGGCCTGACGGCTCATGGCGATGTACATGCCTACCTCAGTACACTCTCCCATGAAATGGTCTTTCAGGCCCTGGCGTACGAAATCGCCGTCTGGTCCCTCGGGTATTGCATTGGCTATACCCAACTCGTGCTCTGTGACGAACTGCAGGGCAGTGCCCTCTTCCATCTTCTTGAACTTGCTGCCTGGCACCTTGCACTGTGGGCAGCGTTCTGGTGCGGTGTCACCCTCGTGAACATATCCGCAAACCGGACAAATCCATTTTGCCATAATTACTCTTTCTTTAAGTTTATAAAATATCTGTTTCCAATCTCTAATGCAAATATAGTGCAAGGCGTGCGCAGCGCATCAAGCCCAGTTGTATGCTTTGCCAAACCTCTGCCTATATCCGCAACTTCTTATGCAAAGATACGGAGTTTTCTGCAAATGTCTATTCTGTATGGCAGAGATATTATACATAATTAACACAAAATCCCTCCTCAAAGGCGCAAACCGTTAGCATCTGCATCCTGCAAACGTATTCTACTGCCTTGAGCCCAGTATCTGCATGAGCAGTTGCGGGTCGTTGGTAGTTATCAAGTCGATGCCCTTCAGTGCGGCATGATGGCGCAGCCCCTGCTCGCCGTCGACGGTCCAGACGTTGACCTCCAGTCCCAGTCGTTTGGCATCCTCCAGCCATTCGGGATGCTTCTCGAAGGCAGCCAGATGATAGTCGATTCCCGTCAGCCCCATCGCCTTGATTTCCTTTGGTTCGATTTCGCCCCCCAGGAATGCCACCATTGCCTTGGGATTCTTCTCATGTATGTACTTGCAGGCATGAATGCTGAAGGAGATGTAGTCCGTGCGATCCTCAAGCCCGAGTTCCCTTACCAGCTTCATGGCCATGTCTATCAGACGGCTTTCCCTCTCCGGCGTGCGGTGAGGCTTGATTTCCATTACCAGCCTGCAGTCCTTCCATCGTACGGTTTCCTGCAGATATTGCTGCAAGGTAGGCAGGTACTCCCCGTTGCCGAGGCGATGGTTCATTAGTTCGGCATACATGGTGTCCTCCACCTTGATGCCATCCATGGTAGCGTCGTGGAATACGACAGGCACTCCGTCGGCCGTCATCCATACGTCGAACTCCGAGCCATAGCAGCCCAGCTCGGCAGCCTTTCGAAACGATGCAATGGAGTTCTGCGCACTGCCATCCGTACGCCAATGTCCACGATGAGCCACCACCCGTGGCTGTGCCAATGCAGCGAGTGAGCCGCAAACCAACAACAATAGGTTGATACATGTCCTTTTCATAATACTTTTTCTTTTTTGTAAACCAATTATAGTGCAAAAGTAGTAAAAATCATCGTTAAAGAGGAATCTTTACCGAACAAAAATTCCTTTTTACAAAATATTATTCATAAATTTGTGGTGACAATGCCTCTATAGAGGCAAAATTGTTTAACATAAACTCTAATCAACAACTATGGCACAAAGATTTATTCTCAACGAGGTATCTTATTTCGGAGCTGGTGCGCGCAAGGAACTGCCTGCCGTACTGGAACGCATGGGACTGCACAAGGCCCTGGTATGTAGCGACAAGGGACTGATAAAAGTGGGGACTACCAAGATGGTGACCGACGTCCTGGACGAGGCATCGTTCCCATACGAGATATACAGCGAGATCAAGCCCAACCCCACCGTGACCAACGTGCAGCAGGGCGTAGAGGCATTCAAGGCAAGCGGGGCCGACTGCCTGATAGCCATCGGCGGAGGTTCCAGCATGGATACGTCCAAAGGCATCGGCATAGTAGCCAACAACCCGGAGTTTGCCGACGTGGTCAGCCTTGAGGGTTGCGCACCTACCAAGCACAAGAGCGTCCCCATCATAGCGATGCCCACAACCGCAGGTACCGGAGCGGAGGTTACCATCAACTATGTAATCATCGACGAGGAGCGCAAGGCAAAGATGGTCTGCGTAGACCCCAACGACATACCTGCCGTTGCCATCGTCGACCCCGAACTGATGTACTCGCTGCCCAAGAGCCTCACGGCTGCTACGGGCATGGACGCACTGACACATGCCATAGAGGGCTACATCACCAAGGGCGCATGGGTGATGAGCGACATGTACGAGCTGCAGGCAATAAAGATGATAGCAGAAAACCTGCCACTGGCAGTGGAGGAGCCAACCAACCCTGTCGGACGCGAGGGCATGGCACTGGCACAGTACATAGCCGCCCAAGCCTTCTCCAACGTAGGGCTCGGACTGGTACACGGCATGGCACACCCCATGGGCTCGCTGCACGACATACCCCACGGAGTGGCTAATGCCTTGCTCCTGCCCACGATAATGGAGTTCAACATGCCTACACGCGTCGAAAAGTACGGAGTAATAGCCCGGCACATGGGAGTGGACACGACGGGCATGACGCCAGAGCAGGCCGCACAGGCTGCCGTGGACGCGGTACGCACACTGAGCGTCAGGGTAGGCATACCCCAGAGGCTGTCCGACCTGGGCATTACCGAGCAGGACATTCCTGCATTGGCAAAGCAGGCCATTGCCGACGTCTGCACTCCGGGCAACCCACGGGACGTGACCATAGAAGACATCACGGAACTGTACAAGAAGGTACTATAATATATAATGTATAGGTGCAGGGGCAAAAGCGTCTGGATGATGTGCGGCCCCGTTGCACCATGCATGTGTCAGAACTTTTATGCTTATGCCCCTGTAGGGCGTTATCCTGTCCTGCCCTGGCATCCACGCTCGACGCTGCTGGCTGTCCGCCCGATTCCCTTCCAGGGCGAAGTTCCTCCCAGCCTCCGTAAACGAGGGGGACTGCACCCGGCAGGGGCATAAGCATCCTTATCCACACCACCCAATACCAGACACCCAATGAAGGCAAGCCTCGTTTTCAAGCAATATATCTGGATGATAGAGACCATACGCAGATGCGGGCCTCTGACCCTGGAACAGTTCAACCGCCTATGGGAAAGGTGCAGCCTAAGCCAAGGCAGGGAGATGCCCCGGAGCACCTTCAACTACAACCGTGAGGCGATAGAGGAGATGTTCGGCATCACGATAGCCTGCAACAAGAGAGACCACGTCTACTACATACGCAACATGGGAGACCTGCGCGGAGCCAGCTTGCAGCGATGGATGATGGAGACCCTGTCCATAGGCAACATGCTTTCCGAGAGCCAAGCCCTGCACGAGAGAATCCTGCTTGACGGCATCCCCGTGGGAGGGCACATACTCGACGAGATTCTCAGGGCCATGAGGCAGGGCGTGCGCATCTCGATGGAGTACCAGAAGTTCCGGGACACTTCGCCCAAGGAAGTCGTCGGGTCGCCGCTGTGCCTGAAGGCATCCGGGCGCAGATGGTACGTGGTGCTCGACACCCCCGACCACGACGAGCCTGCCGTCTACTCGCTGGACCGCATACGCAGCATAGGGCTTACCGACGAGCGTTTCACCATGCCTCCCGACTTTGACGGGGAGGCTTTCTTCCACGACAGCTACGGGGTGTTTGCCGGCAGCGACTTCGCCGTCCAGCACGTAGTGCTCAAGGCGTATGGGGTACAGAGCCATTACATCCGCACCCTGCCCTTGCACCACAGCCAGCAAGAGACCTCGTCTGGCAAGGAATGGACAATCTTCGAGTACGACATCCGCCCAACCATCGACTTCATACAGGTGCTCTTGTCTTACGGGTCGGCAATAGAAATACTGAGCCCCCAGTCCCTGCGCCAGCGCATGAAGGAGGAGGTAGCGAGGATGGCGCAACTGTACTGACTACGCCTGAAGAGCATATACATGCCCGCCTACTGGGCAGGCATGCGCAACTGACGGCGCAGCAGCACCTTGGGAGAGCAGCCAAAGCATCGGCGGCAATACTTTCCGAAGAGAGAGAGATACTGGGAAAGTCGAGGGTTACGGCAATCTCCTTGAGAGACTTGTCCGTGTCTTTCAGCATCTATGGCATCTGCCTGTCGAGGCACATCTCTCGCAGGAGGGTACGGGACTTATTCACTGTAAAGCCATGAAAAAAACTTACACGTCGTGACAGGCTGCAAATACCTGTCGCGACGTGTAGATATTTTCCTCGGGAGGAAGATATTCTTTCCTCGGGAGGGAAGTATTTTTTCCTCGGGAGGGAAAAAACTGCGCCTCGTGAGGCATGTATAAACCCCGTAGTACGGGGGCTATCCTCTTGGTAAGCAATCTTTACAAACCTACCGGCACTCCTGCCGCTGCACGGCCTTGCTGCCCCAGGCCCTGTAGGGATGCTTCCTGCCGAACCTGTACTTCCCGTCGCTCGCCCAGCCAAGGCTGAGGCGGACGAATCTCATGGTGTAGCAGCCGAACACCCCGTTCTCCTCGTAATATACCCCAAGCGTGCCGTCAGGCAATACGGTGGCGGCACTGTATGCAGCCCCCCTCGGGCATATCGTCTTGGGAGACCCGAAGGTTTCGCCCTCGTCCAGGCTCAGCGCTATCGACAGGTTCTGCCTGCCAGGGTCGTCGGGCAGGGTCTGCAGCACTATGTCCCAGGGGTTGCCGTCGAGCGTGGAGCACCAATAGAGGTACTCGCCGTCGCAGGCGTTGCCACTGATGCCCGACGTGAAGCGTGTCTGCGGAGGATATTTCCACGTTACGCCATCGTCGGGGGTGACGTTGTGGTAGTTGTAGCCTGGGGCACGGACGCTGATGGCAAGGTCGCCGTTGTTCCTCTCTATTACCTTCGGCTCGTCGGCGGCAGTCGTGCCGCTCCTGCCGCTCACACGCCAGGTGCGCCCTCCGTCGTCGCTCACGAAGTTGTAGTAGTTCTGGGTGATGCCCTCCTTGGTGCCGTCGGCAGACTCCCTGTTCACGAAGGGGGAGACGAGGGTGCCGTCTCGCTTCTGCAACCCTGCCCCTGAGGCAGAGAAGCCTGCCCACCAATGGGGGTTGGGACTGCCCTTGCCGTAGAGGGTGGCAGTATGGTCTACGGGCTTCTCCCATGTCCTGCCCCCGTCGTGGCTGGTGATGGTCTTCCATGCCTGTGGTGCGTCGGGCGTGGACGAGAAGAACCCCGTGCCGTGCCTGGAACTGGTCATGATGCCGACGATGTCGCCGTTGAGGCGGTTGGTTATGAGCGACGCGTCGCCGTGTCCGTATTCGCCTCCCGTCTCTGCCGTACCCGCCACGGTTATGGGTTCGCTCCACGTCTTGCCCATGTCCTCGGAATACTGTGCCACCACATAGCATCGGTAGGGAAGGTCGACATTGTGATCCCTGCGGTCGTCCGTCAGCACCACGATGCGCCTGCCGTCGGCACTGGTCGTAATGGCAGGGATGCGATAGTAGAGCGTGCCCTTGTCCATGGGCATCAGCACGCTGCTCTCGGCAAGGAAGATGGTTGCCTCGTATGCGGGGTCTCCGTCAGGCTCGGCATGTACCTTCCCGTCCAGGGTGTATGAGTCGATGGTGAGGTCTACGGTGTTGCCCTCCTTGGCATCCTTGGCTATGTCTACCGCTATCCACAGGTAATGCCTGCCGGCCGGAAGGGGCTTGCTGCCCTTGACGGAATACCTGCCGTCCTTCCCTATCCTGCCCTCGGCATATAGCACGGCGTTGGTTTCCCTCCAGGGCATCTTGCCTGCCCTGTCCACGTACAGTTCACGCTCGTTGGTTGCGAAATACGCCCTCACCGCCTTAATGTCCCCCGGGGATGTCGCCTTGACGGTTCCGCACACCTCCTGGAAGATGGCCTCCCCTGCCCCACCGACGTCGATGGTGCTCCTCAGCAGGGGAACATCCTTGTTGCCTATTCCCGTGGTGACCTTGCCCTGCTCCGTCCTTGTACCCTTGACGTCGGCAGCCACGACGGAGGCGGCAGCCAGGAAGCATAGAATAGTTGTCGTTAGTTTGCCCATGTTGCTTGAAGTTTGCGTTTAGGGGTCTACCTTTAACACCCCATTAATTTCCCTGACAATTGCGGCTGGGACAATTTGGAGATATTCTCCCAAAACGAAAAGATGCCATGCCTGCCGGGACAGCCAGCTGGCACAGCAGAGAGAACATATCGATTTCCTTCATTAGGATGTCTGTTACATTATATAAATATATTATGGTAGTCATTACAGCCTTCCCATGCACCTTGCCGACACGTGGCATGTACATGGGAAGACGATGAGGGTCAGTCGTGGGCTACCATGCCTGCCAAGCAGAGGCAGGATGCGGGCTAAACCTGCTCAAGGAGGATGACGCAACTGTCATACTCGCCGTTCAGGTTGATTTCCACGCCCTGCTGCATGAGGAACTTGCCCGTCATGGTTGCGCCCTCCCAATGGTCGCGCCGTCCGTTGGCGTTGACCTGATTCAGGCGGTATTTGGCATCAGGGTTGAGTCCGGCGAAGTAGAAACGGGGACGGGGGAAGTTGACAGCCGTCTCGAACCTGTATGCAAAGAAGACGGCCTTGGTCTTCTGCTCGTTGGCGAACAGCTGGCTGGCAAATCCCTTGCCTTCGTACGGGGAGATGATGCGGTACTGGTCGCCCAACTGTACCAGAGGGCGTATCGTCTCCTTGTAGAGCTTGAAGGCTCCCTGTGCAAACTTCATCTCCTCTGCCGAGAGGTCGGATGGCTTCATCTCCATGCCAAGCCTGCCCGACATTGCCACGTCGAACCTGAACTTCAGGGGAATGCGGCGTCCCGTCTGATGGTTGGGGCTGGCGCTGACATGCTGTGCCATGGCATTGACGGGGAAGTACATGCTCGTACCCCACTGGATGAAGAGACGCTGCTTGGCATCGGTATTGTCGCTCACCCAGAATTCGTCGAAGTATGGCATCAGTCCGTAGTTAACACGGCCACCACCACTGGCGCAGCACTGGATGACGAGGTTGGGGTATTTCTCGCGGACACGCTTGAGCGTCTTGACCAGTCCGAGGTGGAAGTCTACGTAGAGGTGGCTCTGCTTGTCGGCGGTCAGGTAATGCGAGCCGAAGTTGTTGATCTGGTAGTTGTCATCCCACTTGATGTAGTATGTGTTGGGAGTCTCCTTCATGATATTGTCCACCACGCCGAACACGAAGTCCTGCACCTCGGGATTGCTCATGTCGAGGCAGAGCTGCGTGCCTCCACGGCCGGGGCGAGGCTCGCGGGAGGGATGGCACACCACCCAGTCGGGGTGCTTCTCGTAGAGTTCGCTCTTGGTGTTCGTCATCTCCGGCTCAATCCATATACCCCACTTCAGGCCACGTTCCGTACATGCCTTCTCCAATGCGGGGACTCCGTTAGGCAACTTGTCACGGTCGGTCACCCAGTCTCCGAGGGCACAGTCATCCACGCTGCGCTTGTACTTGCCGCCAAACCATCCGTCGTCCATTACGAAGAGCTCGGCACCTACCTCCTTCACTCCGTCCATCATCTTGAACATTCCTTCCTCGGTGATGTTGAGGTATACGCCCTCCCATGAGTTGAGCAAGGTCTTGCGCAGCCCTGTCCCGTTGTGTACCTTGTCGTTGAGGCGGGCCCAGCGATGGTAGCTGCGGCTCACTCCGCCCATGCCCTCGTCGCTGTAGGCAAGGGCAAGCTCGGGAGTAGTAAAGCTCTCTCCCTTGGCAAGCGTGTACTGCGAATTGGTGTCGTCTATGCCTGCCAGGAGGTGGTGGACCTTCTTGTCGTTGGTGTCTATGGTAATGCGGAAATTGCCGCTCCAGCACAGCACGGCTCCTATGGTGCGGCCGCTGTTCTCCTTGGGCTTGCCGTCGAGCGAGAGCATTATGTTGGGACGGTTCTTGTAGGCATTCTTGGTACCCGTAACGTCGTGTACCTCGAATATGCCCGGCATGAGCGGCTGCTCGGACACCTCCGCCTCCGCACCCCAGTCTCCATGCTCGTGGCTTACCCACACGTCACCCTGCCTGACGGGCAGGAAGGCACTGGCATACTTGAGTAGCGTGACCGGCTTCTTCTCGCCGTTGCGTATCACGCTCCAAGCCTCTATGACGTCAGCATTCTGGTAGGCTCTGTAGCATACGTCCACGTAGAAATCATATAGCTTGTCCTTCATGGTGACGGTATACAGCGTGGAGTTTGCCTCCTTGACCTCGGTATCGGACTGGTAGACAAGTTCCGTACTCATGTTGCCATCCGCATGGCGCACGGACAGGGCAGGGACGAACGTGTCGCTCGTACCGAAGGCCGGATATGCCTCGTTCCACAGGCTGAAGGCGCGGTATACCTGCTCTGCGTCGGAGATTCGCTCCCCATAGTAGCTGACGTGTAGCGGCTTGCCTTCCTCTGCCTTGAGGAGAAGGGTCGTCTGGGGTGTACTCACGAAGATGTCCTTGGCTGGCAACAGTGTAGTCGCAAGCAATGCGATAAGGGTTAGTCTCGTTCTCATTGTGATTGCTGTTTTGGTTGTTAATAGAATAGTCGTTATAGTGATATATAATATGGACAATTTTCCCCTACACATGTCACAATCTGCCATGCAGAAATATCGGCAATGGTGCGTTTTTCTACTCGTCGAGGTCCACGAAGCCAAGTATGGCACGCGAAAGCCTGACAAGATCCGCCCCGTCCACGGCTCCGTCGCCATTGAGGTCTGCCACCTCCCTGCCGTCCTTTCCCATGCCAAGGACGATGTCCCTCATCAGCGACAAGTCTTCGTAGTCCACTGCTCCGTCGCCATTGAGGTCCCCCCTTGTGGCATCGCACACAAGAATCGCACACGAAGTGTTTCCCTGCGCGTGTACCTCGCCGGAGTCGTCCGTAATCCTTACGTTCCTTAGCTCCAGCGTGTATGTGCCCTGTGGCGTGGCAGGCACGGAGCGGAGGGTGATGACGGCGGTCTCCCCGCTGTTTCCTTCGAATGGGATGCCTTTCCTCTGCCTGCACGTCAGGCGTATCGCTCCGCTGGAGAGCTTGCCGAAGGATAGCGTGTGGTTGTCCGTGGTGGTTCGCTCGGTGCTGAGTTGGCAGATGGGCTTGCCATCGCTATCCAATGCCCATTCAATCCCCTCGGGCAGGACTACGTCGGCCTGCCAGGCGCAGAAGGGCTTCTGGTTGTCTACGCACAGCGACACCCTGCCATTTGCGCCCCGACGGAACACCGGCGGCTGCGCCGAGAAGGAATAGTCCGGCACGGGATGCTCTACCACGAGGCGAACCCTCACGATGGGACTCCATTCCGTCCCGCTTCTGCTGATGGCACTTACCATGATGGTGTCCGGCAGGTTGTACCAATCCAGCGACTCCAGTATGTCCGCTCCCGACGAGACATGGACCGCACTGGGTGTGACGGTTCCCGCAGAGCCCTTCATCCACGAGACGGGATCCGCTCCGTCCGTCGTGTAGTATACGTCGTCGCCCGTAATCCTCAGCTCGCTGCCCATGTTGACATGAGATGTGGCATAACCAATCGCCCTGCCGTCGAGGCTGAACTCAGGGGCAGGAGCAGAAGGGAACCATCCCCTATCCTGCAACTGCTTGACGAAAAGCGATGTCCTGGAGGGGAAATAGCTGTTGAGCAGACGCTTGCGTTCCGACTGATACAGGCCGTCGACGGTATATAGGCTTCCCCTTGAAGAATACGGATGGACGTCACGGCGATAGTCGCCCCACCTGGCCGATTCGTCGTAGAGAGCCATGGAAATGGTGCCATACAGGCTGTCCCAAAGGCAGATGGCAGACTCCGGCGTTAGTGCTCCTCCATGGAACAGATGACGCTGGGCTGCCTCGTGGAACCTGTGGGCAAAGAGAGGCTCCTTCATCAGGCGGTTGAGGAAACCCGTGGGGCACCCGCGGTTGTTCTTGTTGGTAAGGTTGTCCGTCTGGGATATGAAGATTGTCTCCGTGTCCCAGCAGATGAAACGGAACCCCTTGTCGGCTGACACGCGATTGCGATAGGCGTACCAGTTATGGTGGTCCCAGTCGGAATTGCCGCCGTAGAGATTGATGAGCATATAGTCGATGAAATTGTCTACGTCGAGCAACGGCGGGCAGTCGGGCGATGGTTTCCCCTGGCTGTCAAGCCCTATGAGGCGGAGGTAGTTCTCCCTCTTGTTGGGCAGGGTGTATATAAGGTCTGCCATCTGGTTCCAGGCTTCGAGGTTGCCATAGTCGGCAATGGCGGCATGATAGTTGCCGGCTCCCCCGTCTACCTCCGTAACATCCCAGTCCGAGGCCTTGCCGCCAAACTTCTCGGCGCAGAAATCGTCCGTGACACGCTCGCACATGTTGTATAGCCCCCAATACATCCCGTTGATGAAAAGATGGGCATAGCGTGCAAGGCTGACGGGATGCCCCATCTTGGCTTGGGCGTAACGTGCCCACATGTCGCGGCAGTACTGCGCCTTGCTTCGCTGCGTGTTGTCCCAATGGGTCCACGAATAACCGAAGAAGGTGCGGAGAACGAGAGCATTGTGGACAGCCGGACCGCTTTCCCCAAAGACGGGGTAGCGCAACTTGGATGGGCCATAGTCTCCCTTGAAGTGTAGGCGGAATGCATGCTTGGGATTCTTCTCAGGCAAGCGTCCGTGCCCGCCATGCAGCTTGATGCAGCAGTCTACGGTAAGGTCGTCGTCGGATGGTCCGCCAAAAAGCTCAAAGCTGACGGGACGTTCCCACCCCCTGCCTATGCCGTCGCCTACGGGACACCCGGTATAGATGTAGATGCCGCCGCGTTCTTCATCCCTTTCATGGCTGAAAAGATTGTCCTTGTCTGTCACTATGGATATGACCGGCAGGTCATGAAGGCCCTCCAGCATCTTGGGACGCAACTCCGGGTCACGCGTCAGGTCGGGGTCCATGCCGTAGTCGGCTATCGCCGTCCCCTGTATCTGGCAGTAAGGCCCCCACAATGCGGGATAGCCTGCAGGCTTGTCCGTCTGGTCAAGGATGCTCTCGGGAAAGAGATAGGATGCTGTAGTGACATTGCTCCAGATGCCGTCTGACAGTAGGGTCGCTGCCCTGACAACGGTGGTGGAACTTACGGGGAGAGGCTCGTCGAAACGTGTTCCGCAAGTACGGGGGTCACTACCGTCGAGCGTGTAGAACAGTTCTCCCAGCGGCTCGGTGGTTGACACGCTTAGCACGAAAGGCTCGTCGTACAAACCATGGGAGTGACTGAAAAAGGGCTCTTGCGCCATTGCCGCAAAAGGCAAGGACGCAAGAGTGAAAACAAAATTATGAATTAAAGAATCTATTGCCTTGTTACCAAACATCCTCTGGGGTCATTGGGTTGTCGTAAATCTCCTTGGGACACCATTCCATGTAGTCCATGTAGAGTTCCTTCTTCTCGGAATCGAGTACTGACTTGAACCTTACATAGTAGGTCTCGTTCGGGTCGAGTGTCTCACGGACGAGGATGTGACGTGTCTGGCGGCTGTCGTCACGTGCCGTCAGTGACACGTTCGACTCGTGTACCTCGTGGCGCGCAGCCTTCATCAGTCCGTGGTTGCGCAGCTTGTGGTCTACGTCGATTATTCCGTCCTCGTCCCTGCCGGAATCGTCAAGGTCTGCCCACGTCGCACTCTCTCCGAAGGAATCCACTATTCCCTTGGTCATGTCGATGGGGATACCTGCCGCATGCAGGCGGTCGGGGTCGTTGCCGAAATAGATCTGTACTATGCCACGAGCTCCGGTGGCAAGCGTCTTGTAGCGGAGTTCGTACGTACCGCGCTTCGGGACGGGTGGCAGCGTGAACATGATGTCGAAGCGTCCGATAGCCTTCATCTCGTCCTGCGTATAGTTTGCCCAGTTGATTCTATAGCCATTGAAATAGATGAAATTGGTCTCATCACTCAGTATGCTCATGTTGTCGAAATACTGGTAAACCTTGTTGGCAGGTATGTAGACGTGCTGGTACTTGTCTTCCTGCGAGTCGGCGCGGCGGATGCCATTGGTGATGGCCTCGGGGAAGAGAGCCATGCCGTCGAAGCGGATTCTCTCCTTGCCCAGGTTGTCGCGGGTCGCATTGTCGTATGCCAACGGAGCGTCAATGGGATAGATGCAGGCATTCTCGATGTCCGTGACGTTTGCAAGTTCGTCCTCCCTCATCACGAGGCAACCAACCTTGTCCACGTCACAAGAGAGCTCATGACCGGTTCCGTATATGCCATTGTCGAGGTTGGGGAAACGGTTGAGGTAGACTCCCTCGCTTTCCTTTGATTCGAAGAGCTTCAGCAGACGGCGCTTGCCCATGGTGGGATACCATTCGAAGACGGGTATTGAGTAACGCGTTGGGGTGGTGATGCTATAGCCTACCTCGTTGCAATGATAGACGAGCTTGTTGGCAGGTATGCGCATGGGCAGGATGTGGTATGTTGCCCATTGGTAGAGTATATGGTTTTCCGAAGAGAAATTGTCGTCGGTGAGGAAAGTCTCTTCAGTCAGGTATTTCTGGTTGTCGATTATCCATTGTGTCACCTTCTCTGGCACGTCGGATGCAAGAGGGTCGATACCCTGGCTGCGCCAGAAATCATCCTTCTCCGCAAAGAGGGTGAACCCGTACTTGCGGTGCTCGGGGGAAATGGCGTCAGAATTGCTGTTGCCGCTCTTGTCAGAGAATCCCTTGGACATGTAGTCCTCGAAGTCCTCTATCTCTCCGTTCTGGTATTTCATTTCGTATACCTCGTCCCGGATGAGCGATAGTTCCTTGATGAGGTCGCAAGCCTGAAGGCACTTGAAGAAAACGAGCAGTCCCTCTTCCCTCTTGTCAAGTATCTCCTGGATGTAAATCGTGCAATTGATGTCCTTGGGTGCTATTACCTTGTGGACCTGGTGTATCACACCGTTGATGAGGGGAATATCCCTGTTCTTTCCGTCAATGGCGCACTCTCCATTGATGTAGAGACTGTCTGGCATGTTGTTGGGCCATGTTATCGTCAGTTTGTGATCGTTGATGTTGGGCAGCGGAAGTTCGGAGTTCTGCTCCGTAGGCAACATGGCGAGCGTATACCGCTGCGATTCGAGGTCTCCTCCGTCGATGATGGAATTCTTGACGATTACCTGACGGATGGAGTCAGCCTTGTGCTCGGATGGGAAGCCTTCCCAAGTAGGTTCAGTGATAAGCCCTTCCTCTACAAGCTGCCCGAAATACGTCTTTATTGCATCGTTGGTGGGGGCAAAGCAGGTGTAATTCCCCCTTGCGGTCAACAGCTGGTATACTGTCGACTTGCTACGAGGACTCATTGGCACGACCTTGGTCATTTCCAAGTATTCTGAGTAACATGGCTGCGACTCAAGGTAACTCGCTACGGTATGGTCTACGAACACGTAGCGTGCAGAGGTATCTATCTCCTCCTTGCATGACACCAAAGCCATTGATAAGGCGATGAACGATAGGAAAAACTTTCTCATTTCTTCTTGGGTTGGTTAATTCTTGCTGTTACTTTTCAATATGTTCCCCCGACTCCGAGAGCCAGCGGCATCCGAAGTCGGGAGAACTATAGGATTTGGATTGTTTACATTATTTCAACGTAGGTTCCTTACTTTACGAGATACTTCTTGCCATTGATGATGAAGATGCCCTTGCCAGCCTTGCCTACACGCTGTCCGGAGAGGCTGTAGATAGCCTGACCTGCATCGTCGGATGCTGTCTCTATGGCATTTACGCCGTCAACCAGATCGTCGTCGTTGCACTCGTCGGCCGTGATTACGATGACGTTGCGTATGCAGATGGTCTCGTAGCTCTCGTTGTTGCCGAACAAATCCCAGCGGATTACATTGTCTGAACCTCCGAAGTTCCATGTCTCCACAGCCTTCGTTATGTCAACGTAGGCTTGCTTCCATTCGCTGGTTGCTGGCATTGCAGCAGGTGCGAGCTGGTAATTTGGATTGATGGAAGGCGTACCGAAGTAGAGAACGCCGTTGTTGGCATCCTTCTCTGTCTTGTACTCGTAAGCAAGGATTATGCGGTCGCTGGTGAGGTTGTCGTAGAAGCCCTTGAACGTTACGTTCGGACGCATGCCGTTACCTGTCAGCTCGTACTCGAAGTCGGCTGTCTCACTTGCTGTGACATTGGTCTGCTTCTCCATGTCAACGTAGAGGTAGTCGGGATAGAGTTCGTAGAGGGCGTCGATGGCAGCGAGTGCCTGCTCGCCAGTCTCGTACTCTCCTGCATCGAGCTTGTCGCAAACAGCATAGATGTCGGCATCAAGGGTCCCATGATTCATGGAGTGATTTATCCACTTGTCGTATACCTTGTTCTTTGCAATGTATAGTTGGTTGTACGCCTTCTGGCAATCCAGCACGTTCTGGAAGAGTGCACCGTCGGTAACCAGGTCATTGTAGGTAGTCTGACCGGATATGGCGGCAAGTGCCTCCTTAGTTGCGGCAGCAAAGTTAGGAGCCTCGCTGAAGCTGATGTCGTATGCCAACTCTGGAACGTAAGAGTTGCAGAGAGTGTTGGCGCGCTTTGAGTTGTAAGCGACTGCCTCTGCTATGGCATTAGCAGCATCATCCTCTGTCTCACCAAGGTAAGCAAGACGGAAGTTACCAGCCACTGTCCAGCTGTTGCGGTTGATGGTTCCCTCGCTCTTCAGACCGAAGGTGAGAGTGCCGTCGGTTACCTTAGCAACCATAGGAATCTCATAACGACCTGCTGCAAATGCATAAGAAGAACCGATAGTACCCCATACCACGTAACCGAGAGTATCGGTTTCATCCTCGGGATTGATAACTGGTCTGTCGGGATGAGTGTCGCCTAACCATGCGTCTGCAGGATTTACAGCCATATCCTCGATGACCGTCTGAACGAACGTAGCAGCATCGTTGGCATAGGCGATAGGTGCGTACGTGTAGGATGAAGACGTAACGGTATCCTTTTCCTGACGGAAGGCTGCATTGAGCCTGAGCTGGTAGTAACCGTCCTTCAGACCTGTGAGAGTCTGGTTGATGTCGAACAAATCCTGAGTCTCGCAGAACTCGGCTGCATAAATCTTGCCGTCCTCGTTGGTTCCGCTCTTGTAGAGCAGTCCGTCCCATCCTTCTGCCTTCGTACCGCCTTCAACGCTCTCAGTCTTGGCGAATGTGCGGTTGACGATGAGCGAGCTGATATCCGTACCAGCCACGTAGCCCAAGCGTACGGCAGCAAGCTTGAGGCTCTCAAGATAGTCAACCTCAGCCAATACTGCGCTGTCAGCCAGTTCGTGGTTCTCTACGATATAAGGAGCAGAACCGTTGGGGAAGCCATCCTCAGAGGGCTCTACGGTTGCGGTAAGGTAAGACTGGAGGTTTGCAAGTGCGTCGGATTCTGTCAGCTTGTTGGCTTCCAGATATTCCTTCACACCGTCTACGGCTGCCATATACTGTCCGTAAACCTTCTCGCTTGCGAGTATCTTCTGCTGCAGCTGCTCTATCTCGTAGTTGGTGCGGAAGAGAACCTCCATGTTGACGCACTCGCCGACTTCAGCGATCAAGCCTTCGTAGGCATCAATCAGAGCCTGGGTGCAAGTCACGTTGTATCCGAACTCCTCTGCCTTGGCAATGTAGTCGTTCTTGATTTCGTCGAACTCTTCCTCGGTACCGAAGCGGAGTTCCTGCATCTGGATTGCACTGCCGGAATATGCCTCGTATACCACAACCTTATAATATGTATAGGGAACGGTTGTCTCGGAACTGAAGCCGAAGTATGAAGCCGTCAGGTTGGCAGGATTCAGACGCTCCTGGCCTACGTTGACCTTCTCGTCTACAAGTACCCATCCCTCGGAATCCTTGGTGGCAAGTCCGTCACCCTCGAAGTTGGCTCCATAGATGCTCCACCTCTTCCAGTTACGACCCTGATAGTCATAGGTGTCTGCACCGGTGGTGAGGGTATAGAAGAATGGATTTACGGCCTCCAGCGTACGGAAGATGACGTAAGTATCGCCCACGCTGCTGCACTCGCCACCCCACTTGGTCTCGAGGCTGTTGTCCACGATTTGCTTGTAGTGTCCGTCGCCCCACTGGCTGTTGGTGTGGCCATCGAGCACGATATAGCTATCCTCGTAGAGGGCACTCATGTACATATTGATTCGTACGGTCTCCTTCTCCAGTTCCTCGTCGGAAATGGTGCGGTTGGTGACGATGTACTCGTATGTTCCGTTAATGTATGCTGCAGAAGGGCCTTCGTTCTGCTCCGCATAGCCCGTAGCCCAGGCATAAACCTGCTCGTAGTCTGCGAAGTCTCCGGGAGAGAAGAGATCCATTGCCTCTACGTACTCCATCCACTTGGCATTGGAGGATGCAATCTTGGTGATGAGTTCCTTCAAGGTGTTCTTTGCTGCTATGAGCGAAGGAGCATCTGCGGCATTTGACATCTTCTCGTAGGTGCTGACATACTGCTCGTAAAGAGAGATGTTGCAGAGTGTGTTCTCGTCTATAGCATCAAGTCCGGCATCCATAATGGACTGCTCCAGTTCGATGACAAACTCTTCGCGCTGCTCGTTGAGGTTACCCTGGTTGTAGAATGTCAGCTCGTTCATCTGCTGCTTGTCGCCGCCGGAGTTGATTACCTCGACCTTGAAGTACTGGTACTCCTCGGTTGGAGGATTATTGAGATTGATGAAGTTCTCGTAAACGTTCTCTGCCTTGAGGATTTCTGTACCTACGTTTGTCCTCTTGTCTATCAGTACCCAACCCTCGGCATCCTTTTCGGCTGCCTCGTCGCTATCGAAGTTACCGGCATAGATGTTCCAATCCTTCCAGTTACGGCTCGGGTTGCTCTTGGTGTCACCACCCGTTACCAGTCCGTAGTAAGAAGGCTTGATGGGATCAGAGCTCTTGAATACTATGAACCAAGGCTTGGGTCCCTGATTTTCTCCAGAACCAGAGCACCACTTTGTACCTGTCTTGTCACCATCTATGAGCGAGCCATGGCTCTCTGCATCGCTGAAGCCTCCGCTACCAGACAGAGCCTCGTAAGTAGCATAGATGGGGTCAATCTGTACGGCGTAGTTATTGTTGACAAAAACGAGCAACCGGTTTGTCTCTTCGGAAACCTCCTCTGTAGTCAACTGCCTGTTGGCCTTGACGTACGCAAGGTTACCTACGGGGAATCCATCGCCTGGAGCGATTGCCTCCTCTCCGGCATATTTCTTCAGATACTCCGTAGCGGCAGAGTTGAGCAGTCCGTCGTTGACAGCATTCAAGGCTATTGCAACCTGCGTCACATAGTCGTCGTATGCCTTTACGTTTGCAGCATACAGTGTCTTCTGATTATCGAGATTCTTCAACAGGGGGTTGAGCGCAGTGGCGGATGT
This sequence comes from bacterium, assembly GCA_004559785.1. Taxonomy (GTDB): domain Bacteria; phylum Bacteroidota; class Bacteroidia; order Bacteroidales; family Bacteroidaceae; genus Physcousia. The sequence continues at coordinate 46,349 of SFXD01000001.1, forward strand.
CTGAGTCTTGATAGACTCAACCAACGCCTGACTTTCTTCAACCATTGCCTTTGATGCGAATGCGGTGAAGTCGAACTTGCCCACCCACGCATTGTAGGTGTCATCGAGCTGGAGCTTAAACGTTGCGTCGTCACCGAGTGCGAACTCCGTCATCTGCATGTAGCCGCTGGTTCCGCTCATGATCTGGCTGATCTCTACCTTGAAGTAACGGTACTTCTTGGTGTTCTCCTCAGAGAGTTCCATGAATACCTCGAAACTGTTGAGGTCGGGCAGAACTTCTTCGGTAACGTCAACCTTGTTGTCCAATAGCTGCCAGCCCTCATGGTCGCGGGTAATCTCTGATTCGGGCACATCGGCAATGCCATAAATCTTCCAGTCCTTCCAGTTGCGATGGTTCCATGCTGCGTTGTCTGTACCTGTCACAAGCTTGTAGTAGGTGGGGCAGATGGAACGTGAAGTCTTGACAATGAAGTAAGGCTTGCCGTCTATGCCATTACCCCACTTTGTATTGTAGTTGTTATCGAAGAGAGACTTCAAACCCTCTCCGTCATTGTTGTTACGTGTTCCAGCGAGGATGCTGTATTTTATCGGCTCATCCAAGGGAGATTCACCACTTGTATATGCGTTGAAATCGTCTGCCGTTCCCAGTCCGAACTCGTCCATCTGGAGCCATACATCAGTGCCCTGAACAGACTCGGAGATACGGATGTAGTAATAAAGGTACTCTGTAGTGCCGTCGGCCTTGTTAAACTTGAAGTCTACCACCTGTGCGTTGGCTGCAGGGAGTGGCTCGTCGACACGCTGGTCGATGAGTGTCCAGTCGGCATCCACCGTTGCCTCCTCGTCGGATGCGAAGTTTGCAGCGTAGATGTTCCATGTCTTCCAGTTGCGACCCGGATTGTTGCCCGTGTCATTTCCCGTTACGAGGAAATAGTTGGTGGGTACTACTGCCTTCTTGGCCTTCATGATAATCCAGGCCTCGGACCTTTCGGGGTTGTTTGGGTCGAAGGAATGTCCCATCTTGGTGAACTTGTCTCCGTCCACCAATTTGGCATAACCCTCACCACCTGTTCCACCAGTTCCTGATAATGCTGTCAGCCTTACGTATTCTGCCGACGCATTCTGGGCTGAGAGCAGCATCATTGCAGATGCCAGCGCCAGCCTTACCTTGTGAAGAAATGTAGTTCTCTTCATTGAATTTGGGTTTTTAGTGTTAATAATTAATATAGTTAAATCAAATGCTCTGTTTCAGGACAGAATTATTACTTCCAACCTTTGTTTTTTTGACCAGAATCCTTTGTTTTGGGCTTTATCCGATGCAAATATATCTAATTTGTCACAATTTTAAACATATTTGGACTGTTTCTTTATCCGCCTTAACATCTTTTAACGGCACTTGGTATTACGAGGGGGATATCGTCACCGTTATTGCCCCTCAAGGAGAATCAATCCCACGAGTCCTGCAATGTCTGCCTCTCCGATAATCCCATCTCCGTCAATGTCTGCGGCACGCTTGTCACAAGCTAAGGACGAAGTGCCGCGCACCACATTGACAAGAGTCACGAGGTCGAGTCCGTCAACCTCTCCGTCGGCATTCACGTCACCCAGCAAATACGAAGGCTTGACTACGCCAACCACACATGTCCCCATGGCACTACCCCACCCCGGGGCACTTACCTGGACTGAAGCCTGTCCCTCGGCTACTGCCTTTATAAGCCCCCATTGGTCAACACGGACCACGCCGGGGTCTGTAGACTTCCAGAAGAGTCCTGCATCCGACATGTAGTCGGGCTTCACCACCGCCTCAAGACGGAGGGTATCGCCCTCCTCGAGTGTACACTCTCCGTGGGACAGCACAATGTCCGTTACCTCGCCCACGGGTGAGGAAAGACTGTAGTCGTACGGGGTGAAGTTCTCTGTCCCTATCTCGGTAATGTCCTTGCGGATGTCTATCTCCACCCACGACGGGTCGTCCGGGTCGCTGGTACTCACATTGGAGGCACACAGTGTCCAGGTCGAGGGGTTGCGATCGGAGTATTGTCGAGAATCGTTGGCACTGTATATCCTGTAGCCACTGACGGGAATCGCCTTGCCTGCGTCGAAGAAGAAACAGGCGTTGCCGTTGAACTTGCCAGAACAATACTTGGTGCCTGTGTCGTTGTCAGCCAGGTTCCCCCAGTTCTCGCTACCGATGTTGCTCTCTGTTCCTGCATATATTGAAAGGTCCTCCACCTCGCCTCCTGCATTGTCGAGCAGGTCAAACTCCGAGAACTGGATTGTCCCGCTATTGCCATCGCGTATGCGCGTTATACATAATTTATAATATCGGTAGCCATTTACTCCATTGCGAGGCGTGTTGGTATATCCCGTTGACGTGCGATAGACCTGTGCGCTCGAAGGCGAAGGTGTGGGGTAAGGGTCGTGGGCGAGTCCGTTGTCGAGGTTCTGCCTCCAGTAGGAATAGCCAGCCTCTGCATTGAGGATGAAGCACAGCTCGCCCGACGCTACCTGCAAGGGTGTAATACTCCGTGCCTTCGACGGCATTATGTCGTGGCAGTTGGCAAGGGACAAGTCCTTAGTGGTCGAGGCAAAGCAATCGCCGTCGCCGCCCGTTGATACGATGGCGGCATTGTAGCAGTTGGCAAGGCTTATCTTGCCTGCCGACGGTCCAACTAAAGAGGCTCCGTTTTCTGCAGCCTTCACGGCACCTACGTTGTAGCAGTTGCTGATGTTCAGCGTGGCAAGCAGGCGGCTCATGCCTACAAGTCCTGCTGCATAGGTGCCCGATGCCGTTACGGTAGCTGCAGAGCTGCAGCCCTGTATGTTGATGATACCGTTGCGCACCTGACCTATGAACGCCGACACGTAGTTGCTGCCGCTGAAACTGCACGATGCGGCAATATTTACGTCACGCAGCGACATTCCTGCACCCACTATGCCGAAGAGACCCACGTAGTTGGAGCCTTCAACACGGAGGTTACTTATTGTGTGCCCCTGCCCGTCGAACTGTCCGCAATATGGCTTGGTAGGATTACCTATAGGCTTGAAGCGATCGGAGTATGCCTCCATGTCTACGTCGGCGCATAGCACCGCCGAGGCAGAGGTGTTGCCATTGGCAACGAGTTCGGAGAATAGGCAGAGGTCGCGCGGAGTGCCAATCTGATATATGCCGCCCTCTTCCGTCAGGGCATCATAGCCCAGTTTCTTGTCCATCCATGCCACGCGGTCGCGCACGTAGTTGCGCACGACGTCCACCTCTGCCTCCCAGCTTCCCCTGATGGCAGGCGTGAGGCTAATGTATTGGTTGAGGTAGGGCCAGCGTATGAAATTGAGGTTGGCAGAGGCACGCATCTCGTTCCGCAGCGAGTCTACCCCTCCTGCCACGTCAAGGCTGTTGAAAGCCCCCTCGTCGCGCAGCCTTGCCCAGAGCTGCCTCAGTTGCGCCATGGCATTGGGGTCTGACAGGATGCGAGAGACGAATGTTCCCCAGCGTCCTGTCTCGCGAACAAGATAGGTCCAGTCCTCGCGGCTGTTGCCTGGGTAGACGGTAGCGTCGTCGTCCAGTGCCAGCTCATGATCCCATACAGGGCCTGTGTAGAAGTGGTCGTCTCCCCTATCCTTGTACATGAACACCTGGCATATCATGTCTGTATTGCCGTTGAACTCGCTTATGAGGAAGTACTTTAGGAAAGACTCCAGGTCGAGCACCGAGCGGAATCCCTTGTCCGTATCGGTATAGTCATCCCCGAATACTATGTCCTCCATCTCGTTGAAGGCTGTCTTGATGTACGCAAACTGTTCGGGTTGCATTATGTCGTCATCAGGGTCGTGGACGCTGATTGGGTTTCCATGGCGTGTGGTGAAGTTGTATGGTTCGCGCCCGGCATTGTTGTCCACCTCTACGAAATAGCCTCCCGTCAGAGCCTCGCCCTCTATGTCCTCCTCGTACATTTCTGTTATATCTATACGTCCCGAGTGTACAGTCACCTGGTCGGCTATGGTGTACGTGCCGCGGTAGTCTCCGTTGAGGATAAGGTCTACTGGCTGGTTCCATGGCGTAAACTTAGGTCCAACCCTCTTCGACACCTGCCATGCTACGGGATTGCGCATCAGGGTCTTGTCGCGGTAACTGTTGAGCAGCACCCATTTCTTCGCTTTCACGGGAGACTCGTTTGTGGTAGAACCTTTCATGATGTGGTGGCTCTTGCCGTCGTTGAACTTCACCCTGTATGGCTTGTTGGGAGGGGTAGCCGAGAAATTGCCCCTCACCCTGGTCAATATCGGGTACTCCTGTATCATGGTGCCGTCCTCGTGGATGAGGGTGTAGTGTGACTCGAAGTCCTCGCCTCGCACCGTAGGTACGGCTCCGTCTGCCACATGGATGCTGAGTGTAGGAAGGTTGGTGACCTGATAGAACCTGCTGTCGTCGCCCTCGCCCTCATGGCCGAAGAACTGCAGTTCGGCAACGTTGCAGTATGACCCTGCTCCACCTACGTAGCGTACATAGCGGAACCCACGGCTAACGTTGATATCTACGGTGGTGGACTTGCCCGCCGTAGGAGCCTCTGAGATTAGGTATAGAGGTACGGCGTCCATGAAGGTAGAATCGTTGGCTCCCTCAAACAAGGAAAGCAACATACGGTCGGGGCCTACCGACAACGGGGCAGGAGTGTAGGAAATACGGGTCACCACATGCCGGGCTCCAAGGTCGAGTCCCACCCACTGCATGTCTGCTGCCGTGGTCCTGTAGTATGTGGCGGCATCTGCGTCGAAAGCATTCTCTGCCATGGTTGCCGTGCCAGAGGACAGTATCTTGCCTGTAAGTTCTACATCCGTCGTTTCGTCGAATGCCATGGCAGAGCTGTATGCCATTGGACATAGGATGGCAAGTAGCATGGCACGTAGGATTGGCTTGATGCGCCGTGAGCAGTATTTGTTAGTTCTATTCATTGATTTTTACCGGATATGGGCATTATGGGTAGCAAAAATAACAAATTTTCCTGACAACCGCATTCCTTTGGAGTGTTTTTAAGTATTATTCGCCCGTTTTTGACTAAAAGCAGGTTCCTCAGGGTCGTTTCAGAGGACACATTCCCGTCAAAGGAACCTTTGTGATTGGGAAAAATTGTGTCCTGCTCCTCGCTATGTACGAGTCTGCAGGACACAACCAAATCAAAACTTTTATGAAACTGTCTTTTTCCTGTCCTTGCCTTACACGCCCCTTGTCAAATATCCCTCATCCGAGATATGACCTCAGCAGGCTGTTCCTGCTGCCGGCACGCAGCTTGCGAATAGCCTTCTCGCGTATCTGGCGCACACGTTCGCGGGTTAGTCCGAAACGCTCTCCTATCTCCTCCAGGGTCATCTCCTGATGGTTGATTCCGAAGCTCATCTCCACTATGTCTTTCTCCCTTTCGTTGAGCATACTCAGCGAACGGCTTATCTCCGTGGCAAGGCTCTCGCTGACAAGCGTACCGTCGGCAGAAGGTGAGTCGGTGTTGGTCATCACGTCTAACAGGCTATTCTCCTCTCCCTCCACGAATGGGGCATCCACGCTTAGGTGGCGTCCGCTGGCGCGCAGAGAGTCGTTTATCTTCTCAGGCAGCTCGTTAACTATTTCAGCCAGTTCCTCTGCACTTGGCTTGCGTTCGTGCTCCTGCTCAAACTTCGTTATCGCCTTGGTTATCTTGTTGACGGCACTTACCTGGTTGAGAGGCAAGCGTACGATGCGGCTCTGCTCTGCCAAAGCCTGTAGTATGGTCTGACGAATCCACCATACGGCATAGGAAATGAACTTGAAGCCTCGCGTCTCGTCAAATTTCTCGGCTGCCTTGATCAGGCCCACATTACCTTCATTGATAAGGTCAGGGAGCGATAGACCCTGATTCTGGTACTGCTTTGCCACACTGACTACAAAGCGCAGGTTGGCCCTGACCAACTTGTCCAATGCGCGTCTGTCACCCTTGCGAATCCTCTGGGTCAGATCTACTTCTTCCTCTACGGTGAGGAGACCTTCACGACCTATCTCTTGCAGATACTTGTCAAGCGAGGCACTGTCGCGACTGGTGATACTCTTTGTGATTTTAAGCTGTCTCATTCTTTACCTTATATATTATACCAAAATACACCTCCGAATTGCAAAATTACAACTTTTTTAAATAACAAGGTTTCTTTTCACACAAAAATTACTCCCAACAATCCAATTTTTGAATAATTTACTCCCATACACGGTAAAATATGCAATAAAAATTGCTGATTGTTCCTTGTCATACAAACTTTTTGCATATCTTTGCATTTGGATTAGTGACAAGACAAAAGTTAAACAACAAAATACTCAAGAGAAATGAACACAGTATCTATCATCCTAATCGTAGTTGCCGCATTAGTAGTGGCATGGGTAATATTCACCTATAACAACCTCGTCTCCCTCAGGAATCATCGTGGTAACGCATTCGCAAACATCGACGTACAACTGAAGCAGAGGCACGACCTCATCCCACAATTGGTAGCTACCGTGAAGGGTTATGCCGAGCATGAGAAGGGTTTGCTCGAAAGTCTTACCCAGGCACGTGCCGCAGCAATGGGGGCAACCACAATCAACGACAAGATCCAAGCTGAGAATGCCCTTAGCAACGCCTTGGCAGGTTTCCGTGTTAGCGTAGAGGCTTACCCCGACCTGAAAGCCAACCAGAACTTCATGCAACTTCAGGGTGAAATATCAGACCTGGAGAACAAATTGGCTGCCTCACGCCGCTACTTCAACAGTACGACAAGGGAACTGAACACCTCTATACAGAAATTCCCTGCCCTTCTGATTGCCAACATGTTCGGCTTCCACACAGAACCCATGTTCGAGATTCCATCCACAGACAGGACCAACTACGACAAGGCTCCTGAGATAAAGTTCTAATAATGGAATACATAGGCTTACATACGCAACAGGTTCGCAACAATCTCAAGAGCCTGTTGCTTTTACTTTTCTTCCCCCTGATACTGATGGCTCTCGCCTACTCCATCATCCTTCTCCTTTCCTACTACGAGTCTGGCAAGACTCCATACATGTGGGAACTCAGCTACCAGATGTCCCTGCGAGCCGCACCATGGATAGTAGGCATAGTTGCTGTGTGGTTCTGCCTGGCATACTTCACGAATACAGCTATGGTCAGGCACGCCACCGGGGCAAGGCCTCTGTCGAGGAAGGAGAATCCCAGGGTGTACAACATCGTGGAGAACCTTACCATGGCGTGCGGCATGAACATGCCTAAGGTCAACGTCATCAGCAGCCCCGAGCTGAATGCCTTCGCAAGCGGCGTGGATGACAGGTCATATACCGTAACCCTTACAACCGGAATCTGCGAAACCCTTAACGACGACGAACTGGCAGGTGTGGTAGGACACGAACTAACGCACATACGCAACCGCGATACCCGCCTACTCATCATAAGCATCATCTTCGTTGGCATCATCAGCATAATATTGCAGTTGTCCATAGAGGCTCTGGTCAGGTCACCGTATTTTTCCTTGCCCAGCAGGAAGGAAGAAAAGAACAATGGGGGCATTATCATTGTCATGGCATTCCTGTTGGCTGTCATAGTGGCTTCCTCCGTCGCTTATTTCCTTACCTCCCTGACGCGCTTTGCCATCAGCCGCAAGCGCGAATACATGGCAGATGCCGGTGGTGCGGAACTTTGCGGCAACCCTCTCGCCTTGGCTTCTGCATTAAAGAAAATCAGCAACAAGCCTGGGTTGGGTAACGTTGGCAGGGAAGACATTGCACAATTGTACATTTGCCGCCCCCGTTCCCTAAAGAGTGGCTTTGCATCTTTCTTCAACTCCCTGTTCAGCACTCATCCAAGCATTGAGAGCAGGATTGCCTATCTGGAGCAGTTCTGACCCCTATACCTATCAACCTGTGCCACCTGGAGGACCGGACTACAAGTCTTGCCTGTAATAGGCAAGAGTCCTGTCCTGCCCGAATGCCGTGAAGAAGTAACTGATAATCTCGCCAATGTGCTCTTCCCATTTCTCGCGTACAAAGTCGTTTGGCACAGAAACAAGGACTTTCTTGTCTCTCACTGCCCACAAGTCGCAGCATTCCATGTAGGTCTTGTAGAATTCCTCGCCGAGCCTCTCGCGCGACTTCTGCATCCAGAATGCCCACTTCTCCTTGAACATAGGCTGCACGTACGGTCGCTCCACCACAGGCTCCTCCTTCACCTCCATCGCTTCATCGAACGACAACTCCGGTGAAGCCTGATGCTCCTTCAGCCATCTGTACAGCACCTCTGTGGCATAGGCATGGACGTTGTCTGGCTGCTTCTCTTCTATCAGCCTGTCTAACCTTGCCAACTCGTCCGTCAGGTCAAGTCCCTCATATATCAGTGCGGATAGTCTCTCCCACTCCATTGGTTGCAGGCCGTACTTAGTGATTAGGGACGAATGCAAACGGCCCATATAGCTGTCATGCTGCTGCGCCATCCCCATCTTGCCCTCGATGATATGGAAGCAGATGCTGTCTGGGTCGCCACGCGTCACGCCACGCGGATAGACAGGCTCGTAGTCGAAGCAGAACTCCACCTTCCCTTCGTCCGACAGCTTACGCATCTCTCGCAGGACAGGGTCGAGTACATCCCTGTGGAAGGCTCCGTATTTTATGTATTTGTTCTCCACCACCCTCTTTCTGTCCCTGCTAAACTTCAGCACGCCGAAGAATTCCTTTAGGTCGATGTAGTTGACGGTACACTTTCCTATCTTGCGCCATGCACTCAGATAGATGTACAGGCGGGGGGTACGGGGACTGCGGCACAACGAGGTAATGCCTCTCAGGTGCCTCGTATAGCCCTTCCTGAGATTGAGTATTTCCCTCGCGCTCTCGTCTACCATCTGTATCTTTATTACTCCCTTCCGCCTGACACCGCTCTTGTATGCTATCTTCTCACCCTCTGCATTCACCTCTGCCGTGGGAAACTCTATCTTGTGGAAGATGTTCTGCATGACGTAGTAATCTACGCCATCCACCTCGTCGTACCTCTTGTACGACATGTCGACGTGCATCAGAGCCTCACAGGCAGCCTCCAGCTCGCCATACTTCTTAGGGCTGATACCCAACTCCTTCAGCGGTATCTCGAAGTTGAGCAAGTTACCGCTCAAGTCCTCTGGCTTGAAGAGCATGGTCTGCTCACCTATGTTCAGTTGCTCCTTGATACGGTCTTGCAGCTGAGCTATGATGGCTATCATGAGGTTTGTCTGCACCAAGGAGAAATTGCCTCGTATCTGGGTATAGCTGATTGGGTTCATTATGAAGTCCAAATCGTTACCCTGAGAAAGGTATTGAACCAACTCGTTGGTCTTGCTTATGATGGACGGACCCTTTTTCTTTGCCATAAATTGCTAAATTAATGCTTTCTGGCGGCAAATTTAAGCGATTTCACCGAACCATCCAAACTTTTCATCAAAAATTTGGCCTAATTTTATTTTCTTTTT
>SFXD01000046.1 GCA_004559785.1 bacterium
CATGGACACAAAGTTAATACTTTTTTTCTACGCTTCTGCTCTTTTTGCCGAATAAAAGACCTTAGTGTGCGGGAAATTTGCTATTTTTGCAAAAACAAAATGTCATGATGAGAGTATTTCTTACCGTATTATCGTTTTTCTTGCCATTTCTTGCAATGGCGCAATGGTATCCTTCCGTTGACCCTGTGGGAACCTATTACAAGGCGGACAAGGACGGAGGAGAGGAGAGTGGGGATGTAAACGGCACTACGCAAAGCGCACCACTAAAAGTGGTGTTCCAGGCCAACCCGTCCAACATCGAGGAACTTGGCACGCCACGCTATGAATGGAAGATATGGAATACTTCCACACCATCGGATATCCTGTTGCAAAGGAATGAGCCGGACGTGGAATACACCTTCGTAGAAAGCGGTACGTTCATGGCACAGTTGAAGGTCACGTTCTACGACACCGATGGTGGGATATATTCCGAGTTCCCCGAGGAAGGGGAGGATGCCAAGATAATTTCCTTCACCATCAGCGAGAGCAAACTCTCTTTCCCCAATGCCTTCTCTCCCAACGGAGATGGCTATAACGACATGCTACGTCCCAAGGACGACTACCAGAGCATAGTGGACTTCGAGGCATGTGTGTTCAACCGTTGGGGCAACAAACTATATTCATGGACTGACATCACGGGGGGATGGGATGGCAAGTATCGCGGAAAGACTGTCAAGGACGGGGTGTACTATCTGGTTGTCAAGGCAAAGGGTGCCGACGGCAGGGACTTCACCATACGCAAGACCATAACCGTCCTCACTGGTTACAACAACGGGGAGGGGGCATCCGTCGACAATGAGTAAAAGGGAAATGATAAGTGTACACGGTGCCAGGGTACACAACCTGAAGGACGTCGACGTACAGATACCTCGCTACAGCCTGACCGTCATTACCGGGCTTAGCGGCAGCGGAAAGTCGTCGCTTGCCTTCGACACCATTTACGCCGAGGGGCAGAGGCGTTACATAGAGACGTTCAGCGCATATGCCCGCAACTTCATGGGAAACCTGCAGAGGCCCGACGTTGACGAGATAACTGGACTCAGTCCGGTCATAAGCATAGAGCAGAAGACTACCAACAAGAATCCGCGAAGCACGGTAGGCACCACTACTGAGATATACGACTTCTTGCGTCTGCTGTATGCCAGGGTAGGTGAGGCGTACTCTTACGTTACGGGCGAGCCAATGGTGAAGTATACGGAGGAAAAGATCATAGAAATGATACTCAGGGACTATTCCTCAAAGAGAATACTTGTGCTGGCACCACTCGTCAGGAACCGCAAGGGTCATTACAAGGAACTCTTCGACTCGATAAGGCGCAAGGGCTATCTATACGTCAGGGTGGATGGCCAGCTGACGGAACTGCTGCCAGACATGAAACTCGACCGATATCGCAACCACGATATCGAGGTGGTTGTCGACAAGCTGCAGGTGTCCGCCACTGATGCCGGCAGACTTGTGCAGACCGTTTCCATCGCCTTGTCGCTGGGTGACGGTCTAATTATGATATGCGACAAGGACACCGGACAGACACGTTTCTACAGCAGGCATCTCATGTGTCCTACCAGTGGCATATCATACAGGGAGCCTGCCCCGCACGACTTTTCCTTCAACAGCCCACAGGGAGCCTGCCCACGTTGCAAGGGACTTGGGTACGTCAACATGATAGACGAGGACAAGGTGATGCCGGACAGGACACTCAGCGTCAGGCAGGGAGGCATTGTGCCATTGGGCAAGTACAGGCAGCAAATGATATTCTGGCAGGTTGGCGCACTGCTCGAACTCGCCGGATGCACGCTCGACACTCCCTTGAATGACATTCCAGAGGAAACCATCCACGAGATACTGTACGGTTCGGACGAAAGGCTCAAGATACCTGATGCCCTCAGCAAGGCCGGGAAGGACATTTACACCGACTACGACGGCATAGTAAAGTACATTGACCAGATGCAGGATGCCGAGGTGGGCACAGGAGCCAGAAGGTGGGCGGAACAGTTCTATGGGACGGAAGTGTGTCCCGAGTGCCAAGGACAGAGGCTTAGGCGTGAGTCGAGGTATTTCCTGCTGGCAGGAAAGAACATAGCGGAGGTGTCCAATCTCGACCTCGACGAATTCCATGAATGGTGTCGTTCGTTGGAAAGCGTGCTGACGGAAAGGCAGAGTGCCGTGGCAAGGGAAATACTCAAGGAAATAATGGCAAGGACTCGTTTCTTGCTCGACGTTGGGCTGGACTATCTTACCCTGTCCCGTCCGTCGGCCAGCCTGTCAGGCGGTGAAAGCCAGCGCATACGGCTTGCCACGCAGATAGGCAGCCAGCTTGTGGATGTGTTGTACATCCTCGACGAGCCAAGCATAGGATTGCACCAGAGGGACAACGTACGTCTGATTTCTTCGTTGAAGAAACTGCGCGACTTGGGCAACTCCGTTATAGTGGTGGAGCATGACCAGGAGATGATGGAGAATGCTGACTACATCGTCGACGTAGGCCCGGGGGCAGGTAGGAAAGGAGGCCAGATAGTATATGAAGGCACCTATGCCGACATGTTGTCATCCGGTACGCTCACTGCACAGTACCTAAGTGGAGAGAAACGCATCGAGGTGCCAGCCGTACGAAGGACGGCAGACGGGCGCAAGCTGGTGCTTAGGGGTGCCAAGGGCAACAACCTGCGCAACGTTACGGCAACCTTCCCTCTTGGTACCATAGTTTGTGTGACGGGTGTAAGCGGCAGTGGCAAGAGCACACTGGTAAGCGACACTCTCCACCCCATACTGGGAAGGCATTTCTACAGGTCGTTGGCAGAACCACTTCCGTACGATGGAATAGACGGACTGGAGCATGTGGACAAGGTGATTGACGTTGACCAAAGCCCACTGGGACGTACGCCAAGGTCGAATCCCGCCACTTATACGGGTGTATTCGAGGACATTCGGCGACTATTCGTGGAACTGCCCGAGGCAAAGCTTAGGGGCTACAAGCCTGGCAGGTTCTCGTTCAACGTAAAGGGTGGACGCTGCGAGAAGTGCGGAGGCAATGGTTACAGGACAATAGAGATGAACTTCCTGCCAGATGTCTACGTGCCATGCGAGGAGTGCAGGGGAAAGAGGTACAACAGGGAAACCCTTGAGGTAAGGTATCGTGGCAAGAGCATTGCCGACGTCTTGGACATGACCGTCAACCAGGCCGTGGAGTTCTTCGAGAACCAACCTGCCATCCTCTCAAAGATAAGGACACTGCAGGAGGTGGGTCTTGGCTACCTAAAGCTTGGGCAGCCATGCAACACCATTTCCGGCGGAGAGAGCCAGAGGGTGAAGCTTGCCACGGAACTAAGCCGGAAGGATACCGGCAGGACGATTTACATACTGGATGAACCCACTACGGGATTGCACTTCGAGGACATACGAGTTCTGCTCTCTGTGCTGGGCAGGCTTGCAGACAGGGGGAACACGGTAATCGTCGTGGAGCATAACCTTGATGTCATCAAGTCTGCCGACTGGATCATAGACCTTGGACCAGATGGTGGTCGTGGGGGAGGGCAGATAGTGTTCGAGGGAACACCCGAGGCACTGGCTCAGAGTGGAGTGGGAGCCACTGCACCTTTCGTGCGTGCGGCACTTGAGTGGACTCCTCCGACGCAGAAGGGTGCGACTGGAAAATGACATTAATGATGAGGTAACCGGACAAAACCATAATTGATTGTATGAGAGAGACGTCGCTTTTGTTATTCCTACCCATTGCCGTAAGTGCCCAGCAGAGGCCGAACATCGTGTTCATAATGACCGATGACCATACGGCACAGATGTTGTCTGCATACGGCAACAGTCCAATACAGACTCCCAACCTTGACAGAATAGCTGAAGAGGGAGTGCTGTTCCGAAACAGTTTCGTGGCAAACAGCCTGTCGGGTCCCAGCAGGGCTTGCCTCATGACGGGAAAGCACAGCCACAAGAATGGCTTTACCAATAACGAGCATGGTATCTTCGATGGTTCGCAGCAGACCATGCCCAAGTTGATGCAGCAAGCCGGCTATCAGACGGCACTCATCGGCAAGTGGCATTTGGTAAGCAAGCCTACAGGGTTCGACTACTATGACATTTTGCCGGGACAGGGCAGCTACTACAACCCAACGTTCATCCATGACGATGGTGCCGAGTCCCGTTCCAAAGGCTACTGTACGGATGTGATTACGGACAAGGCTATAGATTGGATCGGAAACAGGGACAAGTCACGCCCTTTCCTTCTCTTCGTCCACCACAAGGCATGTCATAGGGATTGGCTGCCCCCAATGAAATACCTCAGGGAATACGAGGACGTAACCTTCCCACTGCCCTCCAACTTCTGGGACTGCTGGTGTGACCGCCTTGCAGCACAGCAGCAGGAAATGTCTATAGCAAGTCCGCATGACATGGACATCGTGTATGACAACAAGATATACAGCAAGGGCGACTCAACCCGTCTGACAGCCTCCTACCTTTCAATGATAGACAGGCTGGACGAAAGTGACAGAAGAGAGTATTGGGCTTTCTACGACTCGCTTAGCACTGCCTTCCATGCCAATCCCCCTACGGGAAAGGACCTCGTAGAGTTCAAGTTCCAGAGGTACATGCGCGACTATGCCAAGGTCACCAAGAGCCTCGATGACAACGTGGGTAGGCTTATGGACTATCTTGAGCAGCAAGGATTGCTGGACAACACCTTTGTAGTATATACCAGCGACCAGGGCTTCTACATGGGCGAGCATGGATGGTTCGACAAACGCTTCATGTACGAGGAGAGCCTGAATACACCATTGCTGATGAGGCTTCCCAGGGGATATGAGCGTAGGGGGGAGATTGACGAGATGGTACAGAACATCGACCATGCGCCTACATTCCTTCAGATGGCAGGTGCTGACGTACCCGTGGACATACAAGGTGTGAGCCTCCTGCCGTTGATTCAGGGCAAGAAATCGCCCCGTAAGTGGCGTGATGCCATATACTACCACTTCTATGAGTACCCTGCCGAGCATATGGTAAAGCGTCATTATGGCGTGAGGACCAAGAGGTACAAGCTCATACACTTCTACAACGACATCGATGCATGGGAACTGTACGACCTGAAGAAAGATCCCATGGAGATGCACAACATATATGGTAGGCCAGGTACGGAGAGGATTACAGAAAAACTTATGGACAGGTTGCAACGGCTGCAGGAAGAGTATGACGTCAGGGAAACGGACAGATGACATCTGTCCTTTGCTGCGCCAACCACACAACGACATAAAAGCATGACAAAGAGAATAATCGCATTGCTGCTCTTGGCCGTATTCACGACGTCCCAATCCTTTGCCCAGGAATATAGGGACTTAGTCAGGATGGCGATGGAGCAGATGGAGGCAGACAGCCTTGACAGGGCTGAGGGTCTGATCAGGCAGGCTTTGCGCAAGGACCCTGGCACGAAGGCGAATGCCATACTGTATGAATGGCTCGGTCAGATACAGGAGAGGAGGGGTGAGACTGATGCCGCCCTGCAATCTTACTCGATGGGACTGACTGTTTCTCCCACCACGTTGAGCCTGCTAATGGACAGGGCTTCGCTCTACATACGTATGGAGAACGAGAAGAAGGCACTCGTGGACTGCAACGAGGTGCTTGACCTTAGTCCCGACCACAGGGAGGCTCTGCTGCTGAGGGCTTACCTGAATGACAGGTTGAGGCTGTACAAGGAGGCTCGTGCCGACTATGAGCATTTGATATCGCTGGAGCCCATGTCGCTTCCTGCAAGGCTTGGACTTGCCATGCTGAACAGCAAGGACGGACGGCCACGTGAAGCCATGGAACAGATGGACATGCTGGCACAACTGTTCCCTTCTGAGGCGGACGTGTTCCTAATAAGGGGCGGAATGAGGCAGCAGCGCAAACAGTACGAGCAGGCGTTGGCAGACTTCTGCAAGGCTGTGGAACTGGCTCCTGACAATGCCGATTGCTTTACGTCCCGATACGGTCTCTACATGGAGATGAAACAAAAAAGGCTGGCCCGGCAGGATGCCAGGACAGCCATTTCCCTCGGGGCAGACCCCTCACGCTTCATCGTGAGATAGTCTGTTCCCTGTCCGGTCCCACGCTCACGATGGTGATGGGGACTCCCATTTCCTTTTCTATGTAACTGATGTAGTCGCTGAACCGGCTGGGGAACTGATCGGCCGAAACCATGCCCGTCAGGTCTGCCTTCCATCCAGGCATGTCAACGTATACGGGGTTCCATCCCTCGCAGTCGTATGGCATGGTCTCTGTCCTTACGCCATCCTTTTCATATGCTACGCAAATGCGGATGGTATCGAACGTGTCCAGCACGTCTCCCTTCATCATGAAAAGCTGCGTCACTCCGTTTATCATGATTGCGTACCTCAGAGCCACCAGGTCGAGCCATCCGCATCGGCGGTTGCGTCCAGTTACGGCACCGAACTCATGACCTATCTCACGAATCTTGTTGCCCGTATCGTCGAACAGCTCAACGGGGAATGGACCTGAGCCTACGCGTGTGCTGTATGCCTTGAATATTCCGAATACCTCGCCAATGCTGCTTGGAGGCACTCCAAGTCCAGTGCATACCCCACCGCTGACGGTGTTGCTGCTGCTGACGAAGGGGTATGTGCCATGGTCTATGTCGAGCATGGTGCCCTGTGCGCCTTCAGCCAAGATGTTCTTGCCCTCTGCCAGAGCCTTGTTCAGTTCCGTCTCTGTATCTGCGAGGGTGTACTCCCTCATGTATCTTATGCCCTCAAGCCACACCTTTTCCTCCTCAGTGATGTCGTACTCGGTGTAGTGCAGGTCGCTCAGTATCTGTTCGTGGCGTGCCTTGAGCCGTGCGTATTTCTCTTCGAAACGGTCGAGTATGTCGCCAACCCTAAGTCCCGTACGGCTTGCCTTGTCGCTGTATGTAGGCCCTATTCCCTTTCCCGTGGTGCCAACCTTGTTCTTGCCCTTGGCTGCTTCGTATGCCTTGTCGAGCACTCTGTGCGTTGGCAGGATGAGGTGAGCCTTGAGGCTGATGTGGAGCCGCCCCTTTAGGTCGTATCCTGCTTGTTCGAGCTCCTTGGCTTCTTGCATGAAGAGGTCTGGTGCTATGACGCATCCGTTGCCTATCACGTTGAGCCTGTCCTTGTAGAAGATACCCGAGGGGATGCTCCTGAGAACGAATTTCCTACCTTCGAACATTATGGTATGTCCTGCGTTCGGACCTCCCGCGAAGCGTGCTACTATGTCGTATTGTGGTGCCAGTACGTCCACCACCTTACCCTTGCCCTCATCGCCGAAGACGATGCCTAACAGGGCATTGACTTTTCCTTTGCTCATGGTTTGCTTTCCTGTCATATTGTCTTGTGTGTTTGTTTGTCCGTTATCATTTTCCTCTCTCGCTGCTCCTTCTGGCGGCATCGTCCTCCACGTATACCTTCATTTCTTTTTCTTGTTCTTGCTCTTGTTGGCACATTTTCTGCATGTTCCGTGTAGGTAGAGGATTTGCTGCCTGACGTTGAAATGCCTGACATGTATTGAAGCCAGGAGCGTGTTGGTGTCCTTGTCGTCCCATTTCTCAATCTTGCCGCATTTCTGGCATACGAGGCATGCCATGGGAGTCTGGCTTGCGTTGTTCTCGTACATGGCAGTCCTGCTGACGGAGTGTTTTATCACCAGTTGTGCGTCGGTGAGCAGTTCAAGTGTGTTGAAGAGGGTTGACCTGCTGACGACGAACTCTGACCTGTCCTCCATCTCCCGTGAGAGCATCTCCACGGAGAACAATCCCTTTGTCCTGACGACAGCCTTCAGGACTTCGTATCTTTCCGGAGTCTTGCGCTTGTTGCAGGTCTCAAGGTATTCTGTCAGTTTCTGACAAGATTTGCTTGTTATGTCGTCGTAGTTGTCCATACCTGATTACAAAGGTACGACTTAGAATGATAAAAACAAAACTTTCGACTTCTTTTGTTTGCTTATTGTTTCGCCTCCAATGCGTCAAGTGCCGCCATGATGGATTTTCTCAGGTGCAGGCCGGCATGTTGAAGTAGCGACTCTGCCTGGTCCCTGAGTTCCGTTGCCGATCGTTCGTCCAGAATGGCACCGTCTCGCAGGCATCGTGCCAGGCATAGAAATCCGCATAGTTGCTGGTAAGTGTTGCCAGATGCTATCCATCTGAATGCCGTCTCGGCTGCATGTACGGTGTGGCGGAGCAGGTATGCCACCATAACCTGTGCCATTTCGGGTGTGGTGATTTCCTCAGACCATACGTCTGCGAGTTCTGCCGTGAAATCTTCCTTCGGCATCAGCATGCAAGCCAGTATCTTGCATTCCCTGATGTTTTCGTTCCAAAGGCTTTGGGCCAGCATCCTGTCATGTGGAAACTCGTCTGCAATCTCCTGTAGCCGTGGCAGTTCCACGCCGAATGCCAGTTTGTATGGCATGCCTACCTCCCTCATCCTTGCCGATAGGATGCCGTTCATGGCTGCCCTCAGTTCTTTCTTTATGTCTTTTATTGTCTGTTCCATGTTGACTTCGTCAAAGATGTGCGACTCGGCAGGGAGCTCAAGTGCGCCTGGCTCTCTGCTCACATTGTCCCTTCGTGTCATAGCGTGGAGTATTCCTTTCCATATCTCAGCATTTGCCGGGTGTATGTTTCCGTGCAGTCCATGGCGACGTCGATGGCTTGCCCGTCCTTGTCCCTTACGAGTGTGTACCTTGGATTGATGAATCCCTTGAACGGTGCTATGTTCAGCTTGGCATAACGTTCCCTTACCTCCTTGTGCAGCCTTTGGTCTATCTTCACTCCGTACTCTTCCACGAGTCTCCTGGCAGCCTCCAGGTCGCCAGTACTCTTGATGCGCTGTATCTCAGAGAGCAGGACTCCGAAGGCGTTCCTCAGGGCAGGGTAGTCGTATATCTCCACGTAGTGCTTGCTCTCTCTTTCCGTGATGCCCACGGCCTGTGGGTAGTGCCTGAGGGTCCAGTGTGCTATCAATGCCCTGTTGCGCATGTGTGCTTCCTCTATCTGCTCGCCTTCGGCTATCCTCGCCGTCTGCGTGAGCAAGCCATTGGTAAGGTAGCTGTAATACAGAGCCTTGTATGCTTCGGTATCAGGGGTCAGTCCCAGTTCCGTCATCTTGTCGTCAGGCATGTAGTATAGTCCGAATAGGTCAGCCCTTGCCTCCTCGATGGTGCTGCCGTATGCCTTTAGTGCATCGGGGTCTACGCCAGGCAACAGTTGCCCGCTGCCATGTCCGAGGCATTCGTGCAGGTCGGTGTGCAGGTTGTCGCATGTTTCGCCGTACATGTCTATCAGTTCCTTGGTAGCCTTGTCTATAGTGAATTCCTCCGTGAGTCCGCTACCCTTGGCAGCTACCCTGTATGCGTGCGTAAGGTTTCCTATCGTGACACTCTTGCTTCCATGTTCGGCCCTTATCCAGTTGCTGTTGGGTAGGTTGATGCCTATGGCTGAGCTGGGGTAGAGGTCGCCACCGAGTATGGCGGCGTTGACTACCTTGGCAGATACTCCAGTACAATGTGCCTTCTTGAATCGTGTGTCTACTGGCGAGTTGTCCTCGAACCACTGTGCGTTCTGGCTCAGGGTAGTCGTTCTCATGGTGGACTGCTTGTCGACGATGTTCGCATACCCTTCCCAGCTTGCCTTTATTCCCAGGGGGTCGCCGTATGTCTCTATAAAGCCGTTGGTGAAGTCTATCTCGCTGTCTGTGTCTTGTACCCACATTATATTATAAGTGTCGAACAGTGCGAGGTCTCCTGTCTCGTAGAATCTTACAAGTTGCCTTATGGTATTGGCTTGCGTCTCGCTTTCGGCATATTCCATGGCTTGTTCCAGCAGCGTTGTTATCCTTGAGATGGCCTTGCCGTACATGCCACCTTTACGCCAGACGTTTTCTGTGAGAGTCCCGTCGGTATTGCGTTCCAGCCTGCCGTTCAGTCCGTACATCACGGGTCTGTCTGTTGGTTGTGCGGCCTTGATGGAGTTATAGTATATTTCTGCTTCATGCTGTGTGATGCCTTGGGCGTAGTAGTTGCAGGCTGATGTTGCCACAAGGTCTTCTCCGTCCGTCTGGTTTACCCTCTTCTGCATGAAGTCAGTGTCGAAGACCAGCCTGTCCATCAGTCGTTCGAAGTCCTGCCTTGCCAGTCCTTCGGGTATGGGCAAAAGGGATGTGGGAACCTTTTCCAGTTCCCTTAGGAAGAATTCCCTTGAGAAGAGCGGCTTGAACTTGGAGTACCCGTAGTGGTGGTGAATGCCGTTGCTGAACCAGACTCTCTTGAGGTAGGTCAGGAAGTGCCTGTAGTCGGTGCAGTCCTTGTCTCCGGAGTAGTTGCCGTAGATTGCCTCCAGCGTCTTCCTCAGCGGCAGGTTGTATTGGCAGTTCTGGTCCCATAGGATGTCCCTTCCTGTGAGTGCGGCCTCTGTCAGGTAGTAAATTAGCAGTTTCCTCCTTAGTGTCAGCTTGTCGAAGCATGGCACGTCGTACCTCAGCATCTGTATGT
Organism: bacterium; assembly: GCA_004559785.1. Classification (GTDB taxonomy): domain Bacteria; phylum Bacteroidota; class Bacteroidia; order Bacteroidales; family Bacteroidaceae; genus Physcousia. The sequence goes on from SFXD01000046.1 coordinate 10,549, forward strand.
CGGCGAATCGTTCGTCGATGAAATATTCGTCCGTCTTTTCGCCGGTATCGTGTTGTGTTTGTATTGCTTCTTTTTCTGTGCTTGTGTCAGTCATCCTTTCTTTTGCCTTTGCTTTTGTCCTTTTTGCCCTTCTTCTTCATCATGTTGTTCTTGAGGCTCAGCATGTTCTGCTTCTTGTATTCGAAGGGCGACATTCCCACCCTGCGGAAGAATGCTGCATAGAAGCATTGCCGGTTGGCGAATCCCACCTTCGTGCCTACGTCCTCCATGGTCATGTTGACATAGTGAATGTCCGATAGCATGTACATAGCCTCCTTCACCCTGAAGTCGTTCACCATCTGCGAGTAGTTGTCTTGGTATTTCAGGTTGATTACGGCACTGACGTACCTGGTGTTTGTGCCCAGTTCCTTTGCCATTTCCTGTGCTGAGTACTTAGGATACCTGTATTTCTTTTCCACGATGAACTTTACCATTATCTTTTGGTATAGTTCCTCGGCCAGCGATTCGGACAGGGTTGTGCGGTAGAGTGGAGTTTTCTGTTTCTTGTCCGTTATGTTATACTTAGGCATATCTGTTTTTTTATGCTTGTTGGTATGTATTATGGCTTGCTTGCAGTTCTTTCCTCTTGCAAAAATACAGAAAGTTTTTCTATTTCGTTACAAAACATAGAATAAAATATGTTAACGGAATGTAAACAACCTAAAAAACGACTAATATTACGAGTTGTTTGGGTCGTCAGGTCGCTGTGTTTCTTGTCCGTTGTCCAATTGTCGTTGCCTTGCTTTCTCATGTTCCTCGAGTATCAGCGTAGCCTTTGCAATCTGCATCATGATATTCTTCCTCTTCGCATTGAGCGACTCCATCTGCGTTGCGATGTTGTTTCTCATATCCTCCTCGTCTGCTTGTCTGTATCCTCCTTCGGCCTGCAGGGCGACGAAGCGGCAGTTCAGGTCGTCTACCCTTGCCTGGCAGAGTGCTACCTCCATCTGTACCTTTCTTATATATTGCCTCTTTCCGTTCCAGTCCTTTGCGTCTCCCAGCACCTGTTCCAATTCCTGGTACTGTACCGGAGGGTTCTGTGCGTTGTACGAGTGCATCCACACGTCGAGTGCCGATCTCTCCCGGCTGAGCCATGTGTCGGTCAGCTTGCATTGCCTTGCATAGCATTCGTTCCTTCCGAGCGTCCTTTCCCTTTCCTTCGATAGAATGTTGGCCGCGCTGGTTTCCTCGTTTTCCCTGTCCTGTGCGCCTGCCAGTTCGTCGTAGAATCTGGCGAAGTACTGCCTTGGCATGAGGTCTCCAAGGAGTTTGTCGTATTCCTTGTCCTTTTCGCTGAGCAGGTTGGCGCAGTCTCCCATTCGGTCGTTGATGGCATGGTATTGCCTCTTGTGTATTTCAAGGGTTTCTTTCATGTGGCTCAGTTTCAGTCTCTCGGTGTCAAGTTCGCGTTGTTCCTTGTCGATCTTGTCGTTCATACTGGTCCAGAAAGCCTTCAGTCGCAGTATGTGGTTTCTCAGTTCCTCGTGGCTTGTTGTCCATTCGTTGAGCCAGTCCTTGATGGTGATGGCCTTGTCGAGGCTTTCGTATGTCTGGCTGAACCTCTTGTTGAGCAATTCCATCAGTCCCTGTATTCTGTCGGTCTGTCCTGCCATTACCTGGCATCCTGTGTTGAGTTCGTTCAGCCTGGTACTTAGTTCGTTCTTTCTCAGTTCCAGCTTCTGTAGTTTCTCGGTGAGTTCGGTGATTAGCGTCTGGTGGAACGAGAAAGCATCCAGTTCCTTGCTTGCCTTCTCTGCCTCTCTCTTGGCGTTGTCCAGTAGCAGTCCAAGTGTTACCGTCCTTGCCTCCATGTTCGTGCTGGGCGAGCATTCGGCGAATTGCCTGTCCAGTCCGGCGAACAGATGCCATTCCCTTACGTCCTCTGCCTGTCTCTGCCTTGCGTTTGCCAGGGCCTGTTCCTCGGCATACATCCTTCCCTTGCTCTCTGCCAGTTCGGTCCTTAGTCCTTCGAGGATCTTCGCCTTGCTCCTCGACTCCTGTGCCAGTTGTTCGTATTCTGTCTTGAAGTCTCCGATTAGCTTGCTTTGCTCAAGCATGGTGTCGCTGTGGTACGGGTGGCTGCATGCTCCGCATACCGGGCAGTTTGCTCCCTCCTTTAGGTCGGCCCTGAGCTGTATGATGTCCTGTCCCTTGCTAAGCAGGTAGGTGTATTCCTTCTCCCTGCACAGCCTTGCCGTCTTGCCCGCCTCGTTCTCGGCTGTCTTGAGGTTCTGCTCGGTATGTGCCACATGCAGTTTCAGTTCGGTCAGCAGTCTTTGTTTCTCGTCCAGTGTGGCGTACCCGGTGGATATCCTTCTCCATAGCGACTGTGCCGCGTTCAGCATCAGTATCCTGCCCTTTAGGGACATGGCCCTTTCCTGCAGCTTGAAGCTGTCTTGTCCCTGTATGCTCTTCCTGTGAGTGTCGAGTTCGTCCTCCAGGGATGCTATCTGCGAGGTGATGTCCTGGTATTGGCTGAATACCTGGCAGAGCTGCTCGTTCTCGTCGTTCTGTCTTCTGTTAGCCTCTTTCAGCCTGTTGCGCAGGTCTTGTATCTGCATTTCCACTTCCTGCAGGTATTCCAGCCTTACGAGTATGCTCTCGGCGTGTTCCAGCATCTCGCTGTGCATCTCTATCGACTGCCTGCCCGCCCTGTGTCGTTCCAGTTCCATCTCCTGCATGGCTATTTCCTCTTCCTCCTCCCTCACGGTGGTCTGCAAGGCATCCATCATAGCCTTGATGCTGTCGGCAAGCTTGCGTAGCTCGTCGACGTCCATGTTTACCATGGTCCTGAAGCCTTCTATGAAGCATCCGTTTAATACGTTGTCGTGTACGGCCAGCAGTCTTTCCTGTGCCAGTTTCCTGTCGTTAGTGGCCTGCTTGACCCTTTTTTCCTGCTCGTCCCACCTTTTCTGCAAGGTCTCCGCTTCGTGGTCCAATGCGGTGATGCTGCGTTTGTACTCGTCTCTTATGCCTTGCAGCAGCCCCACCTTCATGTACGTGCCTGCCACGCTCTCGAAGGTCTCGTACCTTTCCAGCATGGCAATGTCGTCGCCCATGCCCGTCAGTTGCTTGCTCAGTTCGTAGAGCCTTGCCTTCTCCTTCCCCAGGGTGAGTTTCAGTTCGCAGTATCTCTTTAGCCATTCCTGCTGCCTTTCGAGCATCTTGATGCTGTCTTCCGTGTTCTGCAGCTTGGTCTCTGCCAGCTTGAGCCCCTCCTTGGTGCGTTGCAGTTGCATGGGATTCAGCAAGCGGTTGCCCCCCGTGCTGGTGCTGCGCTCTGTCGTGTGTCTTGGGAGTGTGTCCGCCGTGCTGGGTGAGTTGCTGCAGGTGTCGTGGCGGTTGTCTGCCTTTTTGCCAAAGAAATTCATGCCTTTTTCGTCTTTTTTCCACGCAAAGGTAGCAAGTTTTTTTGAGATTTCCCCATTTTCCCGTAACTTTGCATCATCTAAATACATTAATTTCGTTACAAGGATTTCAATTCAACATCAAGGCTTATTCGATTATGGCACAGAAACCAAGTATACCCAAGGGAACACGCGATTTCGGCCCGCAGGAAATGGCGAGGCGCAACTACATATTCAACACCATACGCGAAGTCTATGCGCTCTACGGATTCCAGCAGATAGAGACTCCTGCCATGGAGAACCTTTCCACACTGATGGGCAAGTACGGCGAGGAGGGAGACAAGCTGCTCTTCAAGATACTGAACAGCGGAGACTTCCTTAGGGGCATCGGCGAGGATGACCTCAGGACCGGCGCTACGGGTCATCTGGCAGCACTGTTGTGCGAGAAGGGGCTTAGGTATGACCTGACCGTGCCCTTCGCACGCTACGTGGTTCAGCACAGGGACGAGCTTGCGCTGCCTTTCCGCCGTTACCAGATACAGCCCGTATGGCGTGCCGACAGACCGCAGAAGGGACGCTACCGCGAGTTCTACCAGTGTGATGCCGACGTGGTGGGCAGCGACTCGCTGCTCAACGAGGTCGAGCTGATGCAGATAGTGGACACCGTGTTCAGCCGCTTCGGCATCAGGGTTTGCATCAAGATAAACGACAGGAAGGTGCTCACGGGCATTGCCGAGATGATTGGCGCGGCCGACAAGATAGTGGACATCACCGTAGCTATCGACAAGCTGGACAAGATAGGGCTGGACAACGTTAACGCCGAGCTCAGGGAGGACGGGCTTTCCGAGAGCCAGATAGAGGCGTTGCAGCCCATCGTCACGCTGTCAGGCACTAACAGTGAGAAGCTCTCCGTCATGCGGCAGGTGCTTGCGCAGAGTCAGACGGGACTCAGGGGACTGGAGGAGTTGCAATTCGTGCTCTCCAGGTACAAGGGCGCAGCGCAGCTGGAGTTCGACCTTACGCTGGCTCGTGGGCTCAACTACTATACTGGCTGTATCTTTGAGGTCAAGGCCATGGACGTGGAAATCGGTTCCATCACGGGCGGAGGACGCTACGACAACCTGACGGGCATATTCGGAATGCCGGGCATCAGCGGCGTGGGCATCAGCTTCGGTGCCGACCGCATCTACGATGTCCTCAACCAGCTCGACCTCTATCCTCAGGAGGTGACTACTGCCACCCAGCTGCTGTTCGTCAACTTTGGCGATGCCGAGACCGACTATTGCTTGCCCATACTGGCGCAGGCCAGGGCAGCCGGCATACGTGCCGAGGTATACCCCGATGCCGTTAAGGTGAAGAAGCAGATGCAGTACGCCAACGCCAAGGGCATACCCTTCGTGGCGATGGCTGGAGAGACCGAGATGCAACAGGGCAAGATTACCCTGAAGGACATGGCTACGGGCGAGCAGGCATGCATAGATGCCTCCGAGCTTATTGACAGGCTGAGGCGATGACACTGGCGGAAAAGAAGAACATAGGCAGCCTCTTTGACGGCATAGCCTCCATATACGACAGGTTCAACCATCTCTCCTCGCTGGGGCTGGATCTCTGGTGGCGCAAGGTGGCGGTAAGGTCCATGAGCCGTGCCGGTCACATGCTGGACGTTGCAGTGGGTACGGCCGACTTCTCCATAGCGGCTGTCAGGGGCGGCAAGGCTGGCAGGATAACGGGCATAGACCTGAGCCGTGAGATGCTGCAGAGGGGCAGGCAGAAGGTGGACAGGGCAGGACTTGCAGGATGCATAGAACTGCTGGAGGCCAGTGCCTTAGACATGCCCTTCGCCGACGCAAGCTTTGATGCCGTGACTTGTTCGTATGGCATCCGCAACTTCTCCGATCTCGATCGCGGCCTGGCAGAGATGCACAGGGTGCTCCGCCCGGGCTGCGAACTCGTGATACTGGAATTCTCTTACCCCTCGAATCCCGTGGTGCGTTTCTTCTACGACCTGTACTTCTCCCACGTCATGCCCCTCTTTGGCAGGGTTCTGGCCAGGGGCAAAGGAGGGTCGTTCACATATTTTATACGCAGCGTCAAGGGCTTCATTTGGGGCGACCGCATGGCAGAGCGTCTTAGTCAGGCCGGCTTCTGCCGGGTGCAGTACAAGACCCTCACCCTGGGCGTAACCACACTCTACACGGCATGGAAGGAATAGGCTCAGATGCAATAATGCTCACCGTCGAAACCCTTCGCAGGAGGATTCTCCCGCGCCCTGCTGACGGGCACAAGGGTACCTTCGGCCATTCCCTAATCATTGCTGGACAGCATGGCATGGCAGGTGCATCGGTGCTGGCTGCCAGGGCGTGCTTACGTAGCGGGGTGGGCAAGGTGAGCGTGCATGTACCCTTGCAGAACCTGCCTATCCTGCAGGTATCCGTGCCCGAGGCCATAGTGGACGCAGATGCCGACGACAGGGTGTTCGCTAACCCCGTCGAAGACCTGTCCCCATATTCTTCCGTGGCTATTGGACCTGGCATAGGCGTTTCCGCAGCTACCTCTGATGCCCTTCGCAGGCAGCTCCTCTTACTCTCTGGAAGGTCTTGCATATTGGATGCCGACGCACTCAACTGCATTGCCGCATCCCCGGAACTCATGCGGCTTGTGCCCAGGAACAGCATACTTACTCCGCATCCCACCGAATATGCCAGGCTCGCCGGCATCGAGCCTCCATGCGAATTTGCCGTCAGCCACTGCGTGGTTCTCGTGCTGAAGGGTCATCCCACACGCATCTTCCTGCCTGACGGGGAGGCGTACGAATGCCCCTGGGGCAACAACGGTATGGGGACTGCAGGCAGCGGTGACGTGCTGACGGGGCTCATGGCGGGGCTCATGGCACAGGGACATTCCGTCGTGGACACGGCGTTGCTTGGCGTAGGCATACATGCACTGGCTGGCGACTGTGCGGCAAAGTGCCTGGGCGTGCACAGCCTCATCGCCTCCGACATCATCCACCATTTTCCCGTCGCCTTTGCCATGTTGTATGATGCCTGATGCAGGCAGTGATTGCATATAGCAAGACATGGCAATGTATATCAAGGATAAGGGACTGACACATGGACTTCCTAAGGTAAATTATTTCGCAGACCAATGTTGCCTCTCCACGGGTTACTTAAAAGGACTGAATGGCTTATAATTCGAAAATTAGTAATATAGATCTGTTACTTGTATGGTCTTTCACGAGGTAAGACCCTATAATAAATTGCGAATAAGCTTTGACAAAATGACGCTAAAAACACTACGTGCAACGGCATTATGACATTTGGAAATCGTATGCTTTGCAGAGCAATCTGGAATAGAGAACACGTCAAGCAATTGCACACAGGGTCGATTTTGTGCAATTATTAATGAACGATTCGTTCATTATTCGTTCAATACCATTCAAAGGAGCTATGGTCGTACGTCCAAGTAACCTCTGGAAGTACGTCTACACACCCTAACGCAGTACGTGCTAACGACCTTTGAACGTACGACCAAGCAGCCTTGCCCGTACGTCGCCGGGAATTTTTAAAGGTGAAAATGGGCATTTTTCGCCCTTCGATTGCCATTTCTTCGGATTTCAGGAATTGCGTTATTTGCAGCCGAGTCAATCTTGCTCGATTTTATCGAAGTTTTGAGGCTTCTGCTAAAACCAAGATGAAAGCAAAAGTATCACAACGGGGCTCAAAATGTCAGAGCTCTCGGCTTGTCGTCAATGACAGGCTTGCTGCTTGGCGACATGCAGCATCTTCGATGGAGTGACATCAAGGACATCGACGGAACGCCAACCATCTGCATCACGCAGCGCAAAACCAAGCGTGTCGTCTCCATCCCCCCCTCAACGGCCTTGCCCAGTCGCAGCTTCCGCCACGTGACGAAGGCACCCCCGATGCCCTCGTGTACCACCTCGTCAAGAAATCGGACAACATATCCAAGTATGTCAGGCGCATCAAGGACAAGGCAGGGATAGAAAAGGACTTCAC